>JAAZAA010000403.1 GCA_012514535.1 Myxococcales bacterium
GACGGCGCGCTGCCGGACGACGCGGTGGAGGACGGCGTCGTGGAGGACGGCGTGGATGCGCTGCTCTCGGGCTCCTCGAAGGTGGTGGCGATGGGCGGCAGCAGCAGGAAGTCGTCGTCGAGCTCCACGAGCTCTCCCGGCGCGTGCACCGGGCCCGAGTCCTTGGCGTAGAGCTCGAAGCGGGCCGCTCGCCCCACCGTCAAGGTGAGCCCGCGCTCCACCCGGTGCCGCTGCCCCTCCTTGGCGCCGCGGGGCACGATGCACAGGGCGCGGCGCGTCTCGCCCCCCTCCTGCTCCGCCACGCCGATGTAGTAGCCATGGGCGGCGCCGCTCGCGATCGACGGCAGCAAGCCGTGCACGGCGCGCCCGAAGGCGACGGCGCCGCGCGCCACCGCGAGATCCGGATCCGGTTGGTGCAGCTCCACCAAGCGGTGGCCGAGGGCAGCCTCGAGCACGCCGTGCAGGTGACGGCGCAGGCGCTCGGAGCGGAACGGCCCGCCATTGTAGAGGACCGCCTGCGGGCGCGGCGCGGCGGCGCCGAGGTGTCGCCGTAGGAACTGCACGATGTGGCGCGTGATGGCCGGATCGCGCTCGTAGGGGAGCCCGAAGGCGACCAGCGCGGCGGTGCTGCGGGGGGCCGCGGGTTCGTCGAAGGACACCGCGGGCAAGAACCCGCCCAGCACCAGGTCTTCCACCTCCTGGCGCGTCACCTCGACGGTCTGCGTCTGTCCGACCAGAGCGGAGCCGGCGCCCGCGACGCTGAGGCGCACGCTCTCGGGCGCCTCGGGCCCCAGCAGCGTCTCCTTGGCGCTCCGGGCCTGCTGCACGAGCTGCAGGAAGCGGGCGGGATCGAGCTTGCCGCCCTCGGGGGCCAGCCGTCGCTCGAGCTGGTGGGCGAGGGCGAGATCGAAGTTGTCGCCGCCGAGCAGCAGGTGTTTGCCGACTGCGACACGCTCCAGGTCGACGCCCTGCTCACCGCGGGTGACGCGGATCAGGGAGAGATCCGTGGTGCCGCCGCCCACGTCGCAGACGAGCACGTGCACGGGCTCGCTCTCGGAGCCGGTGGGCTCCGTCGAACTGCCCGGGGTCTGCTTCGTCGACGCGTCGTCGAACAGGGCCGCCAGCGGTCGGTCGCCCTCCCGCTGGAGAAAGTCGTAGAAGGCCGCCTGGGGCTCCTCGAGCAGGCGGACGCGCAGGCCAGCCTCCTCCGCGGCGCGCACGGTCAGCTCCCGGGCGACCTCGTCGAAGCTCGCCGGCACCGTGAGCACGATCTCCTGGCGCGCCAGGGGCTCGCGGGGGTGGGCGGCGTCCCAGGTCGTCACCAGGTGACGCAGCAGCCGCGCGCTGGCCTCGACGGGGGAGATGCGGGGCACGTCGCTGGCCTCGGAGCCCCAGGGCAGGATGTCGGCGGTGCGATCCACGCCCGTGTGGGAGAGCCAGCTCTTGGCGGAGGTGATGACACGCCCAGGGGTCTCCCGTCCCCGCGCCCGCGCCCACTCACCGATCACCCACGGTGCGTCACCGAAGGGATCGGAGGGCAGCGGAGTCGGGGGATGGAACAGGAAGGACGGCAGCAGCGGGCGCGCCTGGTGGGCTCCGGCGGACACCCACTGGTCCACGGTGAAGACGTCCGGGGCGGCGGTGTCGTGGCCGCCGCTGGCCAGGGCGGTGTGGGTGGTGCCGAGATCGATGCCGACGATGCGGGTCACGGGGGGGCGGCTCCTTCACGCGAGGCGCGGCTCGCGCTCGGCCTCGGTCAGCTGCTGCGTACGCTCAGCTCGACCGCGAAGGCCTCGTCAGGGGTCTGCGGGGTGCGGGGGACGGCCTCGAGCTTCAGGGTGCCGATGGCGGTCACGTGGGATCGCAGCTGCACGGGGACGACGTCGCCGGGGGTCCGGCCCTCGGCGGGGAAGGTGATCTCGATGGGCGCGACCTCGACCACGTTGCGGTCCTGTTCGACGTCCGTCAGCAGGGTGCCGACCTGATCCGTCCGCCGCACCGAGGAGACGAAGAACCGGAACGTCACCGGCTCTCCCACGACCACGCCGAGCTCGTGCTCGAGCAGCGCGGGCGGGCTGCCCTCTTCCATGCCGAGAGGCGCCACGCACAGGGCGTCGAGGGGCGGCTCCATGCCGGGCACCGCGGGCATGGGGCTCTCGATGCCCACGTAGTAGGCCTGCGCCGTCCCGCCGCGCACGCGGATCCCGCGGCCCTGCTGCACCCGCCCGAAATGGGCGGCGCCGCGGGCGACGGCCAGGTCCGGGTCCGCTCCCTCGAGCACCCGCAGCGGCGGGGCGCCCGCGGCCTGGAGCCAACCATTGAGCACGCTCACGAGCCGCTCACGGATGGCTGGTGCCTTCGAGACGCCGCCGTTGAAGAGCAGCGCCGTGGGGCGCAGCATGCCGCCGCTGGTCGGGACCTCGACGTTCTGGGTGTCCGCGCCGGGGGCGTCGCGGGTGGCGTCCCGCTGGCGTCCCAGGAAGGCCGCCAGGTGACGGGTGATGGCGGGATCCGCCGCGTAGGGCAGGCCGAGCTGGGTGAGGGCGGCGCGGGCCCGGGTCGCCGGGCGCTGATCGGGGGACACCAGGGGGAAGAAGCCGTCCACCAGGGTGCGGGCGACCTCATCACGGGTCAGCTCCGTGCGCAGGGTGCCACCGACGAGGGCCGAGCCGCGGCTGGCCACGACGACCGGCACGCTCTCGGGCGGATCGTTGGACAGGAGCTGCTCCTTGGCGCTGCGACAGCCGTGGCCGAGGGCCATGAGCTGCCAGCGATCGAGCTCGTGGCCCTCGTTGCGGAGCTTGGTGGCCGTCACGTGGGCGAGGGCCAGGTCCATGTTGTCTCCGCCCAGCAGGATGTGATCGCCGACGGCGACGCGGGTCAGGGTGAGCTGACCATCCTCCTCGCCGACGGCGATGGCGGAGAAGTCGGTGGTGCCGCCGCCGATGTCGACCACGAGCACGACGTCGCCGACCTCGAGCTGCTTGGTGAACTGGCTCCCCTGGGACTCGAGCCAGGCATAGACCGCCGCCTGGGGCTCTTCGAGGAGGGTCACGTCCTCCATCCCGGCGCAGTAAGCGGCCTCCACCGTGAGCTCGCGGGCGGCCGCATCGAAGGACGCGGGCACCGTGAGCACGATGTGTTGCTCCGTGAGGGGAGGCACGTCGCCCGCCGCGTGGGCGTGGGCCCACGCCTCGGCGAGGTGATCGAGGTAACGGAAGGAGGCCTCGACCGGGGAGATCTTCTCGATGTCCTCCGGGGCGCCCACCGGGAGCAGCCCCGCCCGTCGATCCACCCCCGTGTGGGAGAGCCAGCTCTTGGCGCTCGACACGACGCGGGTCGGCGCCTCGGCGGCCCGCTGACGGGCGAACTCACCCACCGCGAAGGTGCGTCGCTCGTCCCAGGGCAGGGGCAGCGTGCCCTCGTCCGGGGTGGGCAGGTACAGGAACGAGGGCAGCAGGGGGCGGCTCTCGCTGGCGCTGCGGGTGACGAGCTGCGGCAGGGGCAGCACGCGGCTCGCCGCAGGATCCTCGGGATCGTGGGGAGCGATGGCGAGGGCACAGTGGGTCGTGCCGAGATCGATGCCGACGCAATACCGGGGGCTCATTGGACCTCTACCTCCGCAGGCATGAGCACGTCGGGAGCCGCGCCTGCTACGGTCTCGGGGAGCGAAAGGGAGCGGACGCGCCAGCCCTTGTGGCGGAGCACGCCGGTGTAGGGAGCGCTGCCGGCGACGTTCCCCGTCAGCTTGTAAGCGGCGGGGTCGTAGCCGGGCTCCACGCGCACGGCGCTGCCCTCCGTTTGCTCCAGGACGGGCTCGACGGGCACGTGCTCCTGGAGGGCCTTGCGGCAGCCCGCGTGGACCAACCGCGCGGCGGCGCCGATGTCGGCGTCGGAGAAGGCGGCGATGTCCTGCTGCACGAAGTCCACGAAGCGCCCTTCCCGCTGGAGGATGCCGAGGAGCACCAGGACCGCTTCCCGGCGGGCCTCGGCGCGGATTTCCGCCTGGGCCGACGCGGCCACGTCGACGGACGGCTCCGTCGGAGGAGGCGCGCTCGGAGGCAGGGAGGGGCGCTCGGGCGCGCCGGGCAGGGCGCGGCCTTCGAGTCGATCGTAGTCCAGCTGCGCTCCACGGAGGCGCGCCGCGAGACGTCCGTCGAACAAGCCGCGGAAGAACCACGCCCAGACGAACAGGAGCCGCTGGCCGAAGGAGAGGGGCTCTGGCTCGACGGAAGGCTGATTTTCCGAGGTCTGCATGGTGAGGCCGAGGAGGAGCGCCGGAGGAGCTCGGAGAGGCGCCACGGGGGCCGGAGGAGAGGGAACGACCCGGGGCACTGGCGCGTAATGTCGCCCCGCTTCCCCCGTGGATCGTGACCCTGGCGGGGGAAGTCAAGGGGGGGCCGAACGATCGTGGTAGCGTCGCACCCATGTCGCTCACTTCGAAGGTCGTGCTCGCGGAGCTGGAGGCGATGGCGCCCCTGCGACTCGCGGAGAGCTGGGACAACGTCGGACTCCTGGTCGACCCCCACGAGGGAGAGGTCCCGTGCGAGCGTCTCCTGCTCACGGTGGATCTGACCTGGCCCGTGTTCGAGGAGGCCGTGCGCCAGCGGAGCGATCTGATCGTGGCCTACCACCCGGTGATCTTCCGGGGCGTCCAGCGCCTGCGGGCCCAGGCGCCGGCGGAGCGGGTGATCGTCGCGGCCCTGCGTCGGGGCGTGATCGTGTACTCGCCCCACACGGCCCTCGACGCGGTGTCCGGTGGCATGACCGACTGGCTGGCCGCGGCCCTGGGCGAGGGAGCGACGCGCCCCATCGTGCCCACCCTGGAAGATCCGGCGGCCGGGCAGGGGCGGCTGGTCGAGCTCGCGGACCCCCTCCCGCTGGACGCGGCGGTGTCTTCGATCAAGGCCCACCTCGGCTTGCCGCACCTGCGCCTCGCGTCCGCGTCGCGGCACGTGGAGGGCGCGCCGATCCGCACCCTGGCCGTCTGTCCAGGCGCGGGCGGCAGCGTGTTCGAGAAGGTCGGCGACGTGGATCTCCTCCTCACGGGAGAGATGCGGCACCACGACGTGCTCGCCCGGGCGGCGCGGGGCACCTCCGTCGTGCTCTGCGACCACACGAACACCGAGCGCGGGTTCTTGCCGATCTTCGCGGAGCGTCTGCGGCAGAGGCTCCCGGGGCTGGAAGTGCTCGTGTCCTCGGCGGACAGGGATCCCTTGGAGGTCGCGTAGCGAGGGGTGGGAGGGCAGCGGCTCACTCCCGCGCCCGGCCGAAGATCTTCGATCCGGGGGGCACGGAGCGAGTGAGCCAGACGTTGCCGCCGATGACCGAGTCGGCGCCGATCACAGTCTCACCGCCGAGGATCGTGGCGCCCGCGTACAGAGTGACGCGATCCTCGATGGTGGGGTGGCGCTTGACCAGGTTCCCGGCGTTGTCGCAGGGGGCGCGGGTCGTGCTCAGGGCGCCGAGGGTCACGCCCTGATAGATCTTCACGTCGTCTCCGATCACGGAGGTCTCACCGATCACCACGCCCGTCCCGTGATCGATGAAGAAGCGCTCCCCGATGCTCGCCCCCGGGTTGATGTCGATGCCGGTGCGGCTGTGGGCGTACTCGGAGATGATGCGCGGGATGATCGGGACGCCCATCAGGTAGAGCTCATGGGCGATGCGGTGGGCGGTGATGGCTTCCATCGCGGGATAGCTGAACACCACCTCCTCCACGCTGCGCGCCGCCGGGTCGTTCTGGTAGGCGGCGACGGCGTCCTGGTTGAGCAGCCTCCGGAGCCGCGGGAGATCGTTGAGGAGGCCCAGCGCCGCCTCGTGGGCAAAGTTGGGGCCCCGGCCCGGGCAGCGCCCCGCGCGCTGCTCGTAGGTGACGGCGCGGCCGATCTGCAGGGAGAGGTACTCGTAGGCGGGGTAGAGCTGCTCGCTCAAGGCGTAACGCAGGTTGCAGCGGTTGAGGGAGCGCTTGGAGTAGTAGCCGAGGTAGATGGCCGGCTTCAGGTGGTTGAAGGCGTCGATCACGGCGCGCTTGTTGGGCATGGCCGCGCTCTCGAGGTTGTTGATCTCCTCGGGTCCATCGTAGCTCGCGGTGACCGCGTCGATGGCGCGCTCCAAATCTCCTGTCGTGTCGCTCTTGCGGGGCATGGGTCCTCAAGGGGAAGAGGTCGGGCTCGGGTGTACCATGAGTTTTTCGAGCTCGGAGCGCACGTTCGGGTGCGTCATCGGATCGCGCGCGGCCTCCAGCACGACCGCGCGGCCCTCTTCTCCTCCGAGGAGCCACAGCGTTTGCGCCGTGAGGACCACCGCCTGGGCCAGCTCCGGTTCACTGGCGGCGGTTCGATAGAGGGTGAAGTAGGCGCTGAGCTCGGGGACCTGCTCGGGCCCCGCGAGGTGCCGCAGCACGCGCGCGAGCATCAGCTGATCGATCATCGACGTGCGCGGATCGATGAGGTGCTGCGCGAGCGCCGGAGCGCCTTCTTTGGCGTTCACGGCGAAGAGGGCCGAGGCGATGGCGGCGATCGGGGCGGGGCGCTTGGTCACTTCGAAGTCGGCGCCGTCCTCGAGGGCCGCGATCAGGTGCTCGACGCCGGTCCGTCGCATGGCGATGCGGCGCGCCGTCTGATCGGCGAGATCCGCCGAGGCCCGCGGGCTCCGGGCGATCTCCAACAACAAACGGGTCACCTCGGGCGCCGGGTTCGCCGCCAGCTCGTCCAGGAGCAGGTGGTGCACCGGGGCCATGTCGGGGCCCGTGTCCGTCAAGGTCGTGGCGACCTGCTCGGCGAGGGGAACCGGACGAGCCACCGTGATGGGCCGCGGATCCGGGCTCACGACGCAGGCGCGCAGGCGCGCGCCCAGGGTGCCGGAGCTGGCGCGGGAGCCGTCCGCCCAGGCGAGGCGCCAGAGGGAGCCGTCTTCGAGGCAGAGGGTCATGCCCTCGCTGCTGCTCGCCGCCCCGAGCACGTCCCGCAAGAAGTGAGTGGCCCAGCGCAGCTCGCCGCCGCGGGCGCCGAAGCCGAGCACCACCCGGTAATAGATCGCTCCGAAGGCGTCCTGAGCGAAGCGGAGGCGATCGCCGTCGATCCGCGGGAACGCGTGGATGGCCACGGGGAAGGCGCGCGGCGCGAGCGCCACCGTGCCGTCCGTGGGCCACCGGGGCGCGCCGGGGAGGTTCTTCGGTGGGAGCTCCAAGGGATGCGGACGCGGCGCGGACAGGACATCCTCCGAGAGGCGCAGCACGCCTCGCCCGAGCAGCAGCACGCCCTGGAGGTCCGCCACGGCGGTCGTCGTGGAGTTCTCCACCAGGAACTGCGCCAGCGGCTCTCCCTGGGCGAGATCGATCACGGTGACGTAGCGACCGCTCCAGGGGACGAGGCCCAGGCCGCCGACGGTGGTCGGTTGCCCCAGGGCGGGCTCGGAGCGCGTGCGGTGCCGCACGACGCCCTCCTGATCCACGATCAGGACCAGCTGCAGTCGGCTGTCGTGGGGATCCGTCAGCACGAGCAGCGCGTGTTGGCCGTCGTGGGCCATGGCGGAGAGCTGGCGCCCTTCGCTGTCGATGCTCCACTGGAGCTTGCCGTCGCGCAGGTGATGGAGGCGCACGTGACCACCGCCGGAGACGGCGACGAACTCGCCGTCCAGGGCGGGCAGGGTCTCGACGGGCCCCACCTGCTCCCAGCGCTCCCCGTCGGGCAGCGCGCGGCCGACGAGGCCACGTCCGGTGACACCCACGGCGCCAGCGATGGCGGGTTGCCGCTTCTCCGCGTCGATCCGCTCGAGCAGGGGGCGCGCCGCGGCACCTCGCAGGGGCGACCGGGGCGTGAACGCCTCTTCCAGGCCCGATGCGCCGCCGCAGCCCCCCAGCAGGGCCGCCATGGTACAAAGCGCGGCCAACGAGGTAACCTGATTCCCGGCCGCCCTCCCCTTGCCCATGACCATCCGTTCGGTGCTCCCTGATTTGCCTGAGGTTCGCCTCGAAGTGCTCGAGGATCTCTCGCCGCCGAGCCAAGGGTTCCTGCGGCTGACTCGACGACGCTACCGGGCGCGCCACGGGGAGGAAACCGTGAGCGCCCCCTTCGTCTACGACGAAGTGGACCGGGACGCCCTCGACGCCGTCGTGATCGTGCCCCATTTCTTGGGGCCCGCGCCCGAAGGGGGCAAGGGCGCGGAGCGCTACGTCTACCTGCGGAGCGCGGTGCGTCCGCCCGTGGAGATGCGCGACGCGGCGCGCTCGGCGGTGCCAGAGCCGGAGATTCGTGCCCTGTGGGAGGCGCCGGCGGGCCTCGTGGAGCCGGACGAGGAGACCCCCGAGGGGATCGTGCGCTGCGCCCGGCGCGAGCTCGCCGAGGAGGTGGGCTTCGACCTGCCGACGGGCGCCTTCCGCCTCCTCGGACCGTCGACGTTTCCCTGTCCCGGCGTCATCGCCGAGCGGCACCACTACTTCCACGTGGAGGTCGACCCGGCGCAGCGGGGCGAGCCGAGCTTGGATGGTTCGCCCCTCGAGGCGGCCGGGATCGTGGTCGCGGTGCCCCTGCGGGAGGCCCTCCGGGCCTGCCGGGACGGTGATTTGGCAGACGCCAAGACGGAGCTGGCGCTCCGGCGCCTCGCGGAGGTCCTCCTCGGATGACCGAGAGAGTCATCGTGGTGGCCAAGCGCTCGAGCTACTCGAGGCTGACGACCGGCGACGTGGACCAACGGGCGAAGGTGCTGTTGCGGCGCGGCGACCCGGCCGTGCGGAAATGGAAGCCGGCCCATGAGGCCCACGTGCGCACCCTCGAGAAGGTGCGCGAGGCCCTGGACTCGCTCGGCGTGGAGGCGCTCGTCCTGCATGGCTCCCACGCGTCCTTCGAGCCCCGGGGCGTCTCTCTGGTCGTGACCGTCGGGGGCGACGGCACGCTGCTCGCGGCCTCCCACAGCGTGCACGACGTGCCGATCCTCGGCGTGAACAGCGCGCCTCGTTACAGCGTCGGGTTTTTCTGCGCTGCTCGCGCCCAGGGCATCCGCAAGACGCTCGCCGACGCCCTCGAGGGGCGCCTCCCCGAGACCCGCTTCAGCCGCATGGCGGTGAGTGTGAACGGTCAGGTGCGTTCGGAGCGCGTGCTGAACGAGGCGCTCTTCTGTCACGCCGTGCCTGCGGCCACCTCGAACTACATCCTGCAGGTGGGGCGCATGAAGGAAGAGCAGCGGTCGAGCGGGTTCTGGATCGGCCCCGCCGCGGGCTCCACCGCCGCGCAACGCTCCGCGGGCGGGCGCGTGCTGCCCCCGACGTCCAAGAAGCTCCAGCTGGTGGTGCGCGAGCCCTACTCCGTCGAGGGGCACCGGTACCGGCTCATCCGTGTGGAGATCCCCGACGGTGAGCGCGCCCTCGTGAAGAGCAAGATGCACCGGGCGTGCCTGTTTCTCGACGGCCCGTACCTGGCGATCCAGGTGCGGCTCGGGGACGAGGTGACCTTCCAGCGCTCGCCCCAGAGCTTGCGCGTCCTTGGCCTCCAGCGACGCCCGCGCTGAGGGGGAGCGAAGACTTCGAGTTGGGAGGCAGGGGCCAGCGCCGTGGGCGCGTGGTCGATTTCCAGCGGAGTGGGTCGACGTGGTCGACGTCGAGTTGGCCTGCCTTCCACCCCCGGCGGGTGCCAGAGGCACGCGAGCTCCAGCGGAACCGGCAGGGAGGCCGGGTTTCGTAGGAGGGCCTGCATGGCGCGCCCTGGCTACGTCGGTGGGCTCAACGCCCTCACGTCGACCGGGGAAAAAGGTCAATAACAACCAGCGGTTGTGACCGGATCTGCGCGGGCCTCGATGCGGGAGGGCTCCTTTCGTTTGACTTAGTGTGCGTGTGACACTTAGAGTTAGTGTGTGAACAACACGAACCACGGGATCGCCCGGAAGCAGGACCTTCGGTACAGCCTCGTGGCCGACACGGACTCGTACAAGTTCAGCCACTGGAACCAGTACCCGCCCGGGACCAGCCGGATGATGAGCTACTTCGAGGCGCGCGGGGGAGAGTTCGCCGAGTGCACGCTCTTCGGTCTCCAGTACCTGCTGCACCAATATTTGGCGCGGACCATCACTCGGCAGGACGTCGCCGAGCAGAAGGCTTTCGCCGAAGCCCACGGCGAACCCTTCAACGAGGCAGGCTGGCTCCACATCGTGAATCGCTACGGCGGGCGCCTCCCGGTGCGGATTCGCTCCATCCCCGAAGGTACCGTGGTGCCCGTGTCCAACGCGCTCTTGACCATCGAGAGCGTGGACGACCCCCAATGCGCCTGGATCGTCAGCTGGCTCGAGACGATGCTGGTGCGGCTCTGGTACCCGAGCACGATCGCGACGACGAGCCGCGAGTCGAAGAAGGTGCTGCGGGAGTTCCTCGAACTCACCGCGGACGACCCCGCGGCAGAGCTTGGCTTCAAGCTCCACGACTTTGGGGCGCGGGGGGTGTCCTGCCTGGAGCAGAGCCGGCTCGGCGGCGCCGCCCACCTGCTGAACTTCTTCGGATCGGACACCGTGGAGGGGATTCGCCTCGCCAACCACTTCTACGGGGCCGACATGGCCGGCTTCTCCATCCCCGCGACCGAGCACTCGACCATGACGATGTGGGGCGAGGACGGCGAGCAGGACGCTTTCGAGAGCTACGTCCGCCACTACCTGCTCGAGCGGCAGGTGCCGCCTGGCATGCCCAAGCTCGCCGCGTGTGTCTCGGACAGCTACGACATCTTCCGAGCCGTCGAGCAGTACTGGTGCGGCGAGCGCATCTTACCGCTGCTGAAGGCTTCGGGGGGCACGCTGGTGATCCGGCCCGATTCCGGCGACCCGCTCGAAGTATTGCCACGCATCTTCGAGATCCTCGAGTCGCGCGTGGGCATGACCGTGAACAGCAAGGGCTTCAAGGTGTTGCCTCCGTACTTCCGGGTGATCCAGGGCGACGGCATCGATCGCGCCTCGATGCGCGCGATCCTCGAGCGCCTCGCCGACCTGAAGATCAGCGCGTCGAACATCGCCTTCGGGTCGGGCGGCGGCCTGCTCCAGAAAGTGAACCGCGACACTCAGAAGTGGGCCTTCAAGTGCTGCAACGCCGTGGTGAACGGTCGCGCCGTGGACGTCCGAAAAATGCCGGTGACCGACGTCGGGAAGCGCAGCAAGTGCGGACGGCTCGACCTGATCCGGACCGATCGCGGGTTCGAAACGGTGGCCCTCCCCGAGGGGCAGGAAGCGCACCCGGACACCGCCATGGTCACGGTGTTCGAGCATGGAATCATCACCCACGACACGACCTTCGCCGAGTGCCGCGCACGCATGGAGCTGCCATGACCTTGCACGAACTACTTCTCGAGTCAGGGGCCCTTCTGCACGTGTCCTGCACCGGGGCGGGTGCGTCGACAAGGCACGCCAGCGCCCTGGCAGCACCTTCGTGATCGGCGCCGACACCATGGCGCGCATGTTGGATCCTCGTTGGGGGCCCAGCCGAGACGAGGTCCTCACCGAACTCCGGAACCACCGCGCCACTTTCCTGGTGATGGGACGCGAGGTAGACGGGCGTTGGATGACCTGCCGCGACATCCCGGTCCCCTTCCCGTTCGGCCTGCTGTTCCGTCCCCTGGAGGGCCGCTTCGACATCAGCTCCACCGAGCTCCGCCACGCCACCGCCTGAGCCCCCGATGCCCTACACCTACGAGTATCCCCGCCCAGCCCTGACCGTTGATTGCGTCGTCTTCGGTGCGGCCGACGATGGTCTCAAGCTCTTGCTCATCGAGCGGGCGGTGGAGCCTTTCAAGGGCCGCTACGCCTTGCCGGGCGGCTTCGTCGACATGGACGAGACCACCGAGGAGGCGGCCCGGCGCGAGCTCGAGGAGGAGACGGGGCTCAAGGCTTCCTTCCTGGAGCAGCTCTACACGTTCTCCCGAGTGGACCGAGATCCGCGCGAACGGGTGGTGTCGGTCGCCTACTTCGCCCTCGTACGCCCGTCGGCAGTCGTCGGCGGCGACGACGCAGCGAGCGCCCAGTGGGTAGACGCCGACGAGTTACCTCCTCTCGCTTTCGACCACGACGAGATTGTCCGGGTCGCGCTCGAGCGGCTCCGGGCGAAGATTCGGTATCAACCGATCGGCTTCGAGCTCCTGCCGCCGAAGTTCACTCTCGGACAGCTCCAGCGGCTCTACGAGGACATCCTCGGGCGAGCCCTCGACAAGCGAAATTTCCGCAAGGCGATCCTGCGCATGGGGGTCCTTGATGAGCTGGACGAGGTCGAGGAGGGCGTCTCCCACCGACCTCCGCGCCTCTATCGGTTCAACAAGGCAGCCTACAAGCGGCTCGCCAAGCAGGGGTTCAACTTCGAGATCTAGCGCGCAAACCTCGCCAGAGGCGGCGGGAAGGAATATCGGACAGAGCGACGCCTGGATTCGGGGAGAATACGAGCAGGCGGTTTCTGGTCTCATATCCGACAATCGTTCGCTGGGCCGCCGTGCGCATCGCGGGCGAAGAGCGTCTTACGGTTCAAACTGCTCAATCGCTGAGGCTCCTCGGCGAAAGCCTTGGCGTCGAAATGGATCGACCGTCGACACCTTCGACGCACGGGTGAGGCGTCCGTTGCGTTGGGTCGGTGCGTTTCGATGACGACGACCACGGGCAACGACCACGTTGCGCACGAACGCAATGACATCGATCAGGCGGGCCGACATGGACGAACGGCCACATCGAGCGTGTCTGTAGAGCCAGCGCGAAACGTTCACAGGACGGTCACTTTCGCCGAAACGGGAGACATGGGGCCGGTCGGCGAGGCGCTCTGTCTCACCGTCGTCACGCTCACGAAATCATTGCAGTCGACGTTCGGCCGAAGGGACGGAGTCCTTGCGAGGGAGGGATCGCACGAGTACCCTCCAGCAGACCAAATCGCTGTGGCCGCGCGGATGGACTCCTCGCGGCGGAGGCACGAGCGTGGACCAGACTGGAGAGCTCGAGAAATTCTATCGAAGCATGCTGCTGATTCGGCGCTTCGAAGAAGAGGCGGCGCGAGCGTATGCGCGCGGGAAGATCGGCGGGTTCCTGCACCTGTACATCGGGCAGGAGGCGATCGCCGTCGGCGCTGCGGCCGCCATTCGGATCGGATACGACTACGTCTTTCAGACGTATCGAGATCACGGCACCGCGTTGGCCCTCGGTATGGACCCGAAGGCGGGCATGGCGGAGCTCTACGGCAAGGACACCGGGTGCGCGCGGGGGCTGGGCGGCTCCATGCACTTCTTCGACGTGGAGCACGGCTTTCTGGGGGGCTGGGCGGTGGTCGGTGGACACATCCCCGTCGCCGTGGGCGCGGCGTTCAAGGCCCGCTACGCGGAGGAGGATCGGGTCACCCTGTGCTTCTTCGGGGAGGGAGCCACGAACATCGGCGGCTTTCACGAAGGGCTCTCCCTGGCAGGGCTCTGGAAGCTCCCGGTGGTGTTCATCTGTGAGAACAACGAGTACGCCATGGGCACACCCCTGAAGCGGACCAGCCCGGTGACGGACATCGCGGTGAAGGCGGACGGGTACGGCATGCCGGGCGAGGTGCTGCACGGACACGACGTGCAGGAGGTGCGAAGTCGCGTCGCGGCAGCCGTCGAGCGGGCGCGGAGCGGTGGTGGGCCCAGTCTGCTCGAGATCAAGACGTATCGGTTCCGGGGGCACTCCATGTCCGACCCGGGCAAGTACCGGACGCCGGAGGAGCTGGAGGAGCGCAAGAAGCGGGATCCCCTGCTCGTGACGCGTCAGACGCTGCTGTCCGGCGGAGTCGACGAGGCCCGCCTCGAGCGCATCGCCGAAGAGGTCGAGGCCGTCATCGCGGAGGCCATCACCTTCGCGGAGGAGAGCGAGCCGGCCAAAGAGGAATCCATGCACCGCTTCGTCTACGCTGCGGGCGAGGGAGGTTGAATGCGAACTCTGCGTTATCGCGAGGCGCTCCGAGAGGCGATGTTCGAGGAGATGCGGCGGGACGAGACCGTGTTCCTCATGGGCGAAGAGGTCGGCTTCTACCAGGGCGCTTACAAGGTGTCGGAGGGCTTGCTCGACGCCTTCGGTCAGCGTCGTGTCATCGACACCCCGATCGCCGAGAACGGCTTCGCGGGCGTCGGCATCGGCGCGGCGATGGTGGGGCTGCGGCCCGTGATCGAGTTCATGACGTGGAACTTCTCCTTCGTCGCCTTCGATCAGATCATCAGCAACGCCGCGAAGGTCTATCAGATGAGCGGCGGCAAGATTCCGCTGCCCATCGTCTTCCGCGGACCGACCGGGGCGGCGAAGCAGGTGGCATCGCAGCATAGCCACTCGGTGGATCCGTTCTACACGAACATTCCCGGGCTCTGGGTGGGCTTCCCCTCCACGCCGCGGGACGCCAAGGGGATGCTCAAGACGGCGATCCGCACGGACGACCCGGTGATCTTCCTGGAGGGGGAGACCATCTACAACGTGAAGGGTGAGGTGCCCGACGAAGAGGAGCTCATCCCCCTCGGTAAGGCGCGGGTCGCGCGGGAGGGGAAGGACTGCACGGTCGTGGCCTGGGGGCGCCCCTACTACACGGCGCTGTCCGCTGCCGAGCTCCTCGAGAAGGAGGGCATCGAGTGCGAGGTGATCGACCCGCGCTGGCTGCGGCCCCTCGACATGAACACCATCATCGACAGCGTGAGCAAGACCAACCGCTGCGTGGTCGTGCACGAGCACTGGGCGTACGGCGGACCCGGCGCCGAGATCGCCGACCGGGTGCAGCGAGACGGGTTCGATCACCTGGACGCGCCGATCCTGAGGGTGAGCAACCTCGACATGCCGATGCCCTACGCTTCGCACCTCGAGGAGCTGTGCCTCCCCACGGTGGAGCGGATCGCCCGGGCCGTTCGCCAGGTGTGTTACCGGGAGGGCTGAAGATGGCGAAGATCATCGGACTTCCGAAGTTGTCGCCCACGATGGAAGAGGGCACGCTCGTCCGCTGGGCAAAGGCGGAAGGGGAGGCTGTGGAGGTGGACGATCTCCTCGCAGAGGTCGAGACCGACAAGGCCATCATGGAGTTTCGCTCCTTCGATCGGGGCGTGCTCTTGAAGATCCTCGTGGAGGAGGGGACGGCCCTCGAAGCGGACGCGCCCGTCGCGATCATCGGCAAAGAGGGGGAGGACGTCTCGGCGCTCGTGGCCGAGGCCCAGGCGGGTCGGGCGAGCCCGGAGGCGGCTCGTCCGACGGCCGAGGCGGAGAAGCAGGCGGCGGCCGCGGCGGTCGAGCCCCGCGAGATCCCCTCCGAGGAGCCGGTGGCAGAGCCGACGCCTGCACGGGGACGCAGCGCCGGAGAAGAACGTGGCAGCGCCGTGAGCGCTCCTGCGCGGAGCTCGGGGCTGGCGTCGCCGGTGGTGCGGCGCCTGGCGCGGGAGCAGAACGTCGATCTCCGTCAGGTGCCGGGCAGCGGTCCTGGTGGACGCATCATCAAGCGCGATCTGGAGGCGTTCCTCCAGGATCGGGCCGCGCGCCCCGAGGCCCCGCGAGCGCCTTCCCGTCCCAGCCCCGAGACGCGCGTCGAGAAGGCGAGCGCCACACGCCGCACGATCGCCCGGCGGCTGGTGGAGTCGAAGCAGGAGGTCCCGCACTTCTACCTCACCATCGACGTCGACGCCGAGCCCCTGCTCGCCGCCCGTGCGGAGCTCAACGCGGAGCTGGCGGAGAGCGGCGAGAAGATCTCCGTCAACGATTTCATCATCAAGGCGAGCGCGGTCGCCCTGCGCAGGTTCCCCGCCGCGAACGCGTCCTGGATCGACGGAGAGATCCACTTCCACGGCCGCGTGGACATCTCGATGGCGGTGGCCATCCCCGACGGCCTCATCACGCCCGTCATCCGCGACGCCGATCAGAAGGGCCTCGCCGAGATCGCTCGAGAAGCGAAGCAGCTGGCGCGCCGCGCCCGTGACCGCGAGCTCCGCCCGGAGGAGTTCACCGGGGGCACCTTCTCCATCTCGAACCTCGGCATGTACGGCGTCGAGGATTTTGCGGCGGTGATCAATCCCCCGGAGGGGGCGATCCTCGCCGTGGGCGCCGTCCGCGAGGAGCCGGTGGTCAAGGGCGGGCAGATCGTCCCCGGCAAGCGCATGCGCATGACGCTGAGCTGCGATCACCGGGTCGTCGATGGCGCCGTCGGTGCCCAGTGGCTGCAGGTGCTCCGGGCGATGCTGGAGTCGCCGGCGAAGATGCTCCTGTGATCGGCGAGCGCTCGGCGCCGTGAGGGCGGACGAGGCGGGACGGAGCGTCGGAAGCCGAGCGCCCTGCGTCACGCCAGCGCCTCGGTGTGCGCCGGCACAGACCCGCCGTCAGGCGTGTCCCGTGAGGGTCGGTGACGACCCGGTCGTGGTGGCCTTCTCCAGGGGCATCCGCTCGATGTCCAGGGCGACGTCGACGCCGTCCAGCAGTGTGTTGAACACGGGCGAGAAGCGGGCGAGCTCCTGGAGCCGTTCGGGAGGCGCGTCGGACCGCACCCGGAATTTCGCGCGCAGCTGCTGGTAGCCCTTCGGGACGTCGTCGGCGAGCCCGAAGAAGCCGCGGAGATCGATGTCTCCCTCCACCTGGGACTCGAGCTCCTGGATGTCGATGCCCCGCACCGCCGCGTGGGCGACGATGCTCGTCGTCAGGCAGGAGGCCAGCGCCATCAAGAGGTGCTCCACGGGGTTCGGCGCAGTGTCCCCGCCCGCCAGGAGGGGCGGCTCGTCCGCACCCATTTCGAAGGTCTGCGCGTGCTCGTGGTCTTGTTTGGCTGCGTAAAACGAGCCCACTCTGCCGAGATTGCGTGTGCCCCCCTGCCAGCGATTCGTGGCCTGGAAGCGGCAGCGGGCGAGCTCCGGATCCTGCTGCACCGCGCCGATGGTCTGCTTCAGTACGTCGAGTTCGATTCCGTTGACCTGTGTGGGCATGTCCCCTCCTCGTCGGTGTCGGGCCCGCGCGGGCCCTCGATTTGGACGTCCCACAATCCGGCAAGGATGCAACGCTGCGCGAACTCTGCCCTCCGGCGAACCCCGGCGCCCGGTTTACGGCGCGGTGGGCGCGGGCGGCGCTTCGGTGGGCGCGGGGCGCTCGAGCGGCGCTTCGGTGGGCGCGGGGCGCTCGGGCGGCGCTTCGGTGGGCGCCGTGGGCTCGGGTGGCGGCTGGGCGGCCGCGGCGGAGATCTCGAGGTACCGAGTGATGAGCTCGGCGAGGGTCTGGAACTCGTGGTTCATGAGGTCCACCTCGGTCTCGATGTGATCGAGCATCGTCTCGCGCAGCTGGAGGGCGTGCAGGTCGTAACGTCCCCCGTCACCGAACAGGAGCAGCTCGAGCTCTCGCCGTCGCTCCGCGGTCTCGCCGTCGAGCAGGGCCTCCCAGCGCCTCTTCAGGGCCGTCCGCGGCGCTTCCCCCGACGACGGGCGCGGAGCGAGGAGCAGCCGCCACACGAAAGGAGTGAGCCCGCCGCTGTCCTCACCCGTCCAGACCGAGCGCAGCACGTTGACCTCGTGGTCGAGCCACACGGTGGGGACGGGCCACAGGAACGCCGCCGCGCCGAGGACCGCCGCCGCGACACCTCCCGTGATCCCCAGGATGGGGGCGGCCGGTGCGTCCGGCTCGCTCACCTCGAGGATGCCTTGCGCCGTGGCGGAGGCGGCACCGACGCCGATGGAGCCCAGGGTGAGGTAGAGTTCGTTCTGGTTGCTCCGGTCGAGGAGCTCCCGGTGCACGGCTTCGATGGAGTCGTCGAGGCAGTCGATGTAGGCGCCACCCGCGGCCAGCTCACTCCTGAGCACCACGAGCCGCGTCAGGATCCCGACGGCCTCTTCGGGGGTGGGCTGGCGATCCATCGGCAGGGCGAGGCGAGACGCGAAGAACACGCGCGCCACGTCCGGCGGCGTCTCCGCGAGCTTGGGGGGCAGCTCCGAGGGGGGCGTCGGAGGCACCGGATCGTCCGGGGCGCAGCGTTGGAAGCGGTGCAGCGTGCGCTGGTAAGCCTCCGGAGCGGCCACGGGGCGACCACAGGCCAGCGCGAGCCCCGCGCTCAGCAGGGCTGCGCAGGTGCCGGGGGCGAACCTCTTGGATCGGCGTCGAGCAGCCATCTTGCGCAGACGTCGATCTCGTAGTCGCCCCCTCGAAGCTGGTCCACCCTCCGAGCGGCGCCGCGGCGCTCCTTGCGGAGACGAGCGCGAGGACGACGGCGCGATCGATTCACCCATCGCCTCACGGGCGTGCGCGAGCCTTCGGCTTCTCGAGGACCGATCCGGTCGACGGCCCCGGCGTCCCTCGTCGGGACGAGGGAACGGTCAAGGGGACGGAGAACCCGCGGGTGGGGTCATCAAGCGGGTGGCGAGCGCCGTGAGGTCGCCGTGCTCCGCGTCGTCGGTGAGGGCGAGGACGAGCACGTCGCCGGACCGAGTGAGCCCCGGGCAGCCGCCCCGGCAGGTGCGACCGAAGCCGAAGACCGTCATGGTGTCGTAGGTCCAGTAGGTGTCGGCGACGTCGTCGCCCGTCGGGTGGAGGACGAGCAGGGCCCGACCGAGATTCGCGTCGAGGACGTAGACCCACTCGGGATCGGGCAGGTCGCCGAGGAAGTCCGCTTCGGCGAGGGGCACGAGACGTCCGTCGGCGAAGCCGAGGTGGTCTTCGGGACCGACGGCGCCGCCGGGGGTGCCCTCGTAGAGGAGGTAATAGGAGCTCGGCGCGCGGGTGACGGTCAGGCGCGCGTGATCGGGGAAGAAGTCCCAGCGGAGCTCCCACGCGTCGTCGTCCGCCCGGGAGCGCAGTGCCACGTGGTCGTCGTCTTCCGCGAGGACGCTGGTGTGAGCGCCGGTGTAGCCGGGATGGCAACAGGGCCCCATGTTCGGGATGCCGCGGAAGTCCCCGCGATGCCCCGAGGCGCGCGACCAGCTCACCCAGTCGTTCCCCGAGACGTCCACGAGGGACGCGAGGCCGGCCCCCGCCTTGTCGTAGTAGTAGTCGGCGGTCTCCGTGCGGACGAGGACGCACTCGACGCCCGCGTGCATGACCCCGTCGATGAGCTCGACGCGGCGCGGATCGCCACCGACTCCTCCGCCGCTGCCTCCATTCCCGACCGCCCCGCCCGAAGGGACGTCTCCGCCGCCTCCTCCGCCGGTCTGGCCGCCGCTCCCTCCGCCGCCGCTTCGTCCGCCGCCGCCGCTTCGTCCGCCGCTGGCGTCGGCGCCTCCTCCGCCGCTTCGTCCGCCGCTGGCGTTGCCGCCGCCGCCGCTCTGACCTCCCGTGGCGTCCTGGCCTCCCGTAGCGTCCTGGCCGCCTCCTCCGCTGCTCCGTCCACCGCTGGCGTCGGCGCCCCCGCTGGCTCGTCCCCCGGAGCCCCCCGACGACCTTCCCCCGCTCGCCAGGACGCCGCCCGTCGCCGTCTCACCGCCGGTGGACGGATCGTCGGGGCCGTCGACGTCGTCGGCCCCGCTGTCCGCTCCGCAGCCGATGGCGCAGGCGATGGCGGTCCCCAGGAGGCTCGCCAGGTGCCGTCGGGAGCGCCGTTGCCGCGCGGAGGTCCGCCCATGGACTCGGGGGGAGAGCGTCATGCGTCCATCGAGAGCGGACGGCATCGCCCACTCCAGAGCTGCCGTCCCGGAGTGAGTCCCCCCCTGCTAGACTGGCGCCGCATGATTCGACCTGGTCAATACGTTCGCGATCTCCTGCAGGGCTCTCCGGGCACCTCCGTCACCGCCCACGGCTGGGTGCGCACGCGGCGCGACAGCAAGGGCGTGCACTTCGTCCAGCTGAGCGACGGCTCGAGCTTCCAGGATCTCCAGGTGGTCATCGCGGAGGGCGCCATCGAGCCCGAGCTCCTGCGGCGAGTGACGACGGGGGCGTGCGTGCGGGTCGAGGGGGAGCTCGTGGACTCGCCCGCGCGGGGGCAGAAGGTCGAGCTGAAGGCCCGGGCCGTGCACGTGTTCGGGGCGGCGGATCCCGCGAGCTACCCCCTGCAGAAGAAGGGGCACTCCTTCGAGTACCTGCGGGAGATCGCGCACCTGCGCCCGCGCTCGACGACCTTCGGGGCGGTGTTCCGGGTGCGCCACGCCCTGTCCTTCGCCATCCACCGCTTCTTCGAGGAGCGCGGCTTCATGTACGTGCACACGCCCATCATCACGGCTTCGGACTGTGAAGGGGCAGGCGCCCTGTTCGGGGTGACGACGCTCGACCTGGCGAACCTGCCGCGTACGCCCGAGGGGGCCGTCGACTACGGAGAGGATTTCTTCGGCAAGCGCGCCTACCTGACGGTCAGCGGACAGCTCGAGGGAGAGATCTTCGCCTCGGCGTTCACGAACGTCTACACGTTCGGTCCGACCTTCCGCGCCGAGAACTCGAACACGCCGCGGCACCTGGCGGAGTTCTGGATGGTGGAGCCGGAGATGTCCTTCTGCGATCTCGAGGGGGACATGGACCTCGCCGAGGAGTTCCTCAAGTACATCCTCCAGTACGTGCTCGATCACTGCCGCGCGGACCTCGAGTTCTTCGACAAGCGCATCGACCCCGGCGTGCTCGGGACGCTGGAGCTCGTCGCCGATAGCAGCTTCGAGCGCATCACCTACACGGAGGCGGTGCGGCTCCTGGAGCGAGCGAACCGCTCCTGGGAGTTCCCCGTGCGCTGGGGCGCGGATCTCCAGAGCGAACACGAGCGCTACCTGACGGAGGAGACGTTCGGCAAGCCCGTCATCGTCACGGACTACCCCAAGGAGATCAAAGCCTTCTACATGCGCGCCAACGACGACGGCCGGACCGTGCGCGCCATGGACGTCCTCGCGCCGCGCATCGGTGAGATCATCGGCGGCAGCCAGCGGGAGGAGCGTCACGACGTGCTCACCGCGCGCATCCAGGAGCAGGGCCTGCCCCTCGACGCCTACTGGTGGTACCTGGAGCTGCGGAAGTTCGGCTCCGCCCCCCACGCCGGGTTCGGTCTCGGCCTCGAGCGGATGCTCATGTACGTCACCGGCATGAAGAACATCCGCGACGTCATCCCCTTCGCGCGCACGCCCGGCCACGCCGAGTTCTGAGCGCGCGCCCCGAGGGGGCCCCCGGCGCGCGCGATTTCGACGCCACTGTCTCCTCGAAGGATCGCGCCGGGGGAGAGCTCCCGGGGCCCCGCTCCCGGAGGGAGGAGCGGGGCGTGTTCCGCAAGTGCTTCGATAGGAGCGGATCGGGAGGGCCCCGATTCGACGAGCTCGCCGGTTCCGTTGTCGGGTGCCGGAGACTAAGCTCTGCCCTTGGACCTGCCTCGGCGGGAAGGTCGAGGGGATCATCGGAGGTTGGTTTGGCCCCGCTTCGCTCACTCAATTCGCTTCGGCGCTACGTTGGTACGGCGGACGACTGGCGCCAGGCCGTCTGGAACCGTTGGTTGATCTCGTACTTGATGCCCCGCGACGAGGGCGACGAGGCAGCGAGCGCCCGCGGGGCGGGGGCTCCCCGGGACCGAGCGCCTGCGGGCGCGGACGGGCCGCGCGCAGCGACGGAGACGATGCCGTCCGAGGAGCCCAAGAGCGCAGAGCGACTCCGCGCCGGCGAGCGCCCCGAGGAGGCGGCGCGCGGAGCCGACGAGGTCGCGTCCGACCCGGTGTCGTCGTTCCGGGACGTGCGGGAGTCGTTGCGGGCTGCGTCGCCGCTCGGTGCGTCGTCGCAGCATCCTTCGTCGCAGGAGGCGCTGCCGCTCGGTGCGTCGTCGCAGCATCCTTCGTCGCAGGAGGCGCTGCCGCTCGGTGCGTCGTCGCAGCATCCGGCGTCTCCGGGCGGCGTGGGGACCTGCGGCGCGGGGCGGCTCCCGGACGAGGTCGGCGCGGTGGAGCGGCGTCAGCTCGCGGCCCGCGCGCGTCTGGAGGCCCTGAGCGAGCAGATGTTCTCCGTCGAGGAGGGCCTCGACGCCCTGGGGCAACGGCTGCAAATCCGTGAGGTGACGGAGCGGCGCTCCACGCAGCGCATGATGGAGCTCATCGAGCGCGTCGTGGAGGCGGCGGAGCGGCAGTCCGAGGCGCTGGAGCGATCCATCGCCACCTTGGAGCGGGTGGAGCGACGGCTCGCCCGCCTCGATCGCTGGGTGCGTCCCTCGGGTGTCGAGAGCGTGCCTCCGCCCCCCGTCCCGTCGACGGTCACGCCGATGAACGGTCATGGGGGCCATCCCGAGGTGCGCGTGGCGCTCGGCGACGAGCCGCCCCCGGTGGCGCCCCGCGTGCCCTCCATGAACGGCAGCCTCAGCGACATGTCCGTGGCCACGCTGCTCAGCATGTTCGAGCTGGAGCGCCGCACGGGCTGGCTGATCGTCGAGGGCGAGCGGGAGCGCGTGCGCTTCGAGCTGCTGGACGGCGCCGTGGTCCGGGGGCGCATCGGAGATCGGGCCGAGGACCCGCTCGAGGTGCTGCGCGCGGCCATCGGGTGGCGCGTGGGGACGTTCTCTTTCTGCCCCGTCGCCGTCGTCGCTGGCCCGTACCCCGCCCGCAGCGTCGGAGCGATGCTCCTGGAAGCCTCCCACCAGAACGACGAAGCCGTCCGCATCGTGGGCTGAGCAGGTTGACCCCGTGCGCGATGGCGCGAGCCGTGCGCATCGCGGAGACCGAGCGCTTCGACTCCGTCGAGGCGCGTTGGCGCGGCGCTCAGCGGTTCGAGCCGCCCGCGCGCTCGTAACCCAACCAGACGACGCCGCTCGAGAAGACCTCGTGGTGACGGAGGAAGAACGCCTCCGGTCGGAAGCCGCCGCGCAGCAGGGGGATACCGTCGCCGGCCAGCACGGGGTTCACCTTCACGACGAGCTCATCGATCTCGTCGGCGAGCTGGCTCGCCAGATCCGCGCCGCCGCACAGCCAGATGTCCCGACCGGCGCGCCCCTTGAGCTCCTGCACGACCCGACGTGGATCGGCGGCCGTGATGCGCAGGTTGCCCTCGCTGCGCTCCGGGAGCGTGCGCGAGAACACGATCGTCTCCAGGGGCGCGTAGGGATGGGTGATGCCGGCGGAGAGCGCCGGCTGATAGGTGCCGCGCCCCATCACGACGGTGTCGAAGCGCGCCTGCCGCTCGGGGACGTCGAGCGCCTCGCGGACGTGGCGAGGCAGCGTCTCCGGCAGCTGCTGCACCTGCGCCGCGATGTGCGCGCCGGCCATCGGAAAGAAATCGGTTTGGCCCCCGGGCCCCGCGATGCGGCCATCGATGGTCGTCGCGACGAAATAGATCAGCTTGCGCATGAGGACGATCCTGCCACTACATCCGTAGTGGTTCAACGATGAACCGTCTCCAATCCACTACAACCGTAGTGGTTGATCGTCGACAATCCCCGCCTCCCGGCGGTTTCCCTCGGCCACCCCACCCCGAGAGCGCCTCTGTTTCACTACAGGTGTAGTGGTTGCGCTCCCGCTCCCCCCGTCGTGCCCGCGGCGCTCACGTCTGGCGCGTGCGCTCGGGAGGCGCGCCCCAGTCGCCGTTGCGCACGAGCGGAGCCAACACCGCCTCCGCCTCCACGAGGAAGGGCCGCCCCACACAGGTGATCCTGGTGATGAGGTAACAGCACGTGCCCTCGCTGTTCGGCTCGTGGTCGTCGCGTCGCGCGTAGGGCCCCCGGTCTTCGTCGCCGCATTCACAGCTTCCGGTGTCGTCGAGCGCTGGCAGGTCGTCCCAAGTCAGCTTGGTGGCGGGCGGGCAGATCCCGTTCGCCGGCGAGAAGCACTCGGCGGTCGTGCAACACTGCCCCGCATAGTACGGGTGGTTGTCTGGATAGAACTCACCGGTGCACACCAGCTCCTCGAGGGGATACGGCTCGAGCTCCGCGCTCGGCACCCCGTCGAAATCCGACTTACCGCCCGCTTCGCCGCCGGTGTTCGCCGTGCCTCCGGCGCCGACCCCGCCGGTGTTGGGCCCTCCAGCGCTGGCTCCGCCCGTATTGGCAGCGCCGCCGTCCCCGCTCGCGGGCGTGTTCCCGTCCTCCACGATGCCGCAGGCCGCGCTGGCAGCCGCCAAGACCACGCCCTGTCCGAGCGCTCTTCTGATCTGAAACAAGGAAGCCATTCGTTTTCCCCCAATAGGTGAACGCTCCTGCATAGCACGCGAGCCCGCGGTCGGTGACGTCCCGACGACAACCCCAGGTCCTCGTTCGAGTTTTTCTTTCAGCCTGGTCCTAGCCAGGTCCTTCTCTCGACCGAGTTTTCTCTCGACCGAGTTTTCTCTCGACCCTGCGCTCCCCGCGCGGCCGCTCCCGCGGGCCAGCACCTGACGACTGGCATCTCCGGGAGTGACGATGGGGGTTCATCGTGAGAGGATGCACGACCGTCATGTCGGTCAATCCCTACGCGCCTCCCACGACCACCACGCCGAGCGCGACACCGACCGATGGGTCGGCAACCGAGGAGGTGGTCTGGTTCTCCCCGAAACAGGTGGGCATCGGGACGTTCTTCGGGGGGCCCTTGGCCGCAGGCCTGCTGCTTCGCGAGAACGCTCGCGCCGTCCGGGACGAGAGCGGCGCCCAGAACGCCCTGTGGGGAGGCATCGGCGGGACGGCGCTCCTCCTCGTCCTGGCCCTGTTCGTCCTGCCGGACAACGTCCCCGGGACGGTGATCGGCGGGGCGACCGCGCTCGCGGCGCACTCCATGACCAAGCAGCAGTGGGCGCGGCGCACCGCGAGCCACCCGACGCCGCGGACGGCGGAGAACGGTCGCGTGGTGAAGATCAGCCTGTTGGCGATGGGCGTCCTCCTGATCGTCATCCTCCTGGTGGTCGGCGTCGGCGTCGGGCTCTATCCCGACGCGGAGCTGTGGCAGGAGTGACCGCCCGGCGCTATCTGGGAGTCCCGCTGCTCCTCGCTGGGTTGGCCGGCGTGGGCTGCAAGAAGGACGACGGAGTGGCCGAGGCGATGAACGGGGCCAGGTTGCTCACCGAGGCCTATCGGGATGCTCTGCAAGGCAAGCTCACGAGCGCCTTGAACGACGAAGGACCCGCGGCGGCCATCCGCGTCTGCAACGTCGAGGCGCCGGCGATCGGCGCGAAGGTGCTCGGCGGTCAGAGGGAGGGCTGGATGATCCAGCGCACCGCCTTGCGCGTGCGCAACCCCGCCAACGCGCCGAACGAGTGGCAGCGGCGCGGCCTGGAGGCGTTGCAGGAGCGCATCGAACGAGGGACCGCGCCCGCGGCCGCCGAGTGGCACGAAGTCGAGGAGGGAGCGCTGCGCTACATGCGCGCCATCCCCCTGGGCGGGATGTGCACCCTGTGTCACGGCGATCCAGAGAGCATCCCCCAGGAGGTCAAGGACGAGCTCGCGAGGCTGTACCCCGAGGATCGAGCGGTCGGCTTCTCCGAGGGCGAGCTGCGGGGAGCCTTCGTGGTCACGGTGCCCCTGGGGACGCGCTGAGCAGCCGCGCTGAGCCGCGCTGAGCCGTCGCGCTCAGAAGACGACTCGTCGCACGCCTGCCCCGAAGACGGGCACGACCGTCGAGCGAGACTCCACGCCCCGCAACCAGAACAGGTCGACGCCGCCGCTCAGGGCCGGCACGAAGCCGCCGAAGCGCAGCGCCTCGAGGTCCAGGAAACCCCGCGTGACGATCTCCGTCTGCGTGTGGGCGGCGGCGGAGTGTGCGACGACGAAGTCTCCGGCCGTGAGGGCCACCCCCAAGGAGTCGCGGGTGATGCCATAGCGCTTCACGTCCGCGCGGGCGCGGAGCACCAGCAGGCGCTCGATCAGCGCGAGCTGCGCCCGGAGTCGAGCCTCCAAGAGCAGGGTCGTCGTGGTCGTGTGGTCGAGGGTCGCGAAGTTGCCCCCGAGGGCGTCCGAGCTGACGGAGCCGTAGTCCTCCACCTGGAGACCCGCGCCGATCCAGGCGCCCCAGGCGGCGGTCGGGCTCCGCTCGTCGCGCAGCCCCGCGAGGAGCGCGCTGCGGAACATCCCCGAGTCCTCGGTGTCGAGGGCGCCGAGGCCGCGGCCGGCGTAATCGACCCGCGACGTCCCGAAGGTCGCGAAGGCGGCGCTCACACGCCCCTCGACGCGCAGCGGTCCCTTTGCGGCGTACCAGAGGTCCAGCTCGCCGGAGATCCGCTCCGTCTCGCTGAGGAGGGTGTCGGACTGGTAGTCGTAGGCGCTCAGCGCGCCCAGGAACGCGACGCCCCAGGAAGAACCCTGATAGCCGAGTGTGAGATCCCCCGCGAACCTGGAGCGGTCCGCGCGGGTGAGCGAGAGCGCGCCCAGGTTGACGTCGAAGAGAACGCCTTCGCTCCAGGGGCCCAGAGGCGACACCAGCCGTCGCAGGATACGGCGCACCTCCGCCTCGTCCCTGGCGTGGGCGGCTCGCCGAATCGCCTGGACGGCTCGCTCGATCGCGGCCCGTGTCTCCGGGGTGGAGCTCGTCAGGGAGAGCGCCGCGTGCAGGGCTGCGTCGAGCTCGCCAGCGGCGAAGGCCGCCAGGGCGGCCTCGACGTCGGGAGGGAGGGGAGGGGGCGTGCCCCAGATCGCGCGGTAGGCGTGCAGGAGGGCGCGCCCCTCTGCCTCCGCCAGCGCACGCAGCGCCGCGCGATCCCCTGGGGTGAGGTGCATCCGGAGTCGATGCGCTTCGAGCACCGCTCGGAGCAGCGCGCGGGTCACCTCGAGGTCTTCCGGCGACGGGATGTGGTCCGCGGCGCGCAGCTGCGCCTCCCGCAACGCCCGCGCGGTGACGCGCTCGCCGTGGGCACCGTCATCGCGGGCGAGGTGAGCCGCCTCGAGGCTCAGGCGGTGGAGCACGTGGGCGACGACGGACAGAGGCCGTCCGGGCTCCGGAGTGGGGCAGGCGCCGGCGCCGTCGGGAGCGCCGGCGGGGCGCGCGAGGAGGGCGGGTGCGCCGTCGGAGCGCGCGAGGAGGGCGAGCGCGCGGGAGACGTCGACCAGATCTCCGCCCGAGCGCGCGGCGGTGAGGAGCGCTCGGGCGAGGAGCAGCGCCTGGCGGCGCTCTGGCTCGACGCGCTGGAGCGCTTCGCTCGTCGCGGCGCCGAACAGGTCGAGGGCGTCGCGGAGGAGCGCGCCCTCGAGGGCAGGGAGCGCGGGGCGGTCGAGGGGCGTCGCCGCGCAGGTGTGGGGCAGGTGCGCGGCGAGGGCGGGGGAGCAGATCGCGTCGCGGAGCTCCGCCGTGAGGAGATCGAGCGCCAAGCCCCCTTGCCAGGGGCGCGCCGGACCGAGCTGCCGGAGGAGCAGGTCCTCCAGGGTGTCGCGGCGCGGGAGCGGGCCAGGGGCGGGCGGACCGGGGAGGGGGACGCCGCCTGCGCGGGCCACGCTGGCGATCCGTGCGAGGCGTTCCCGGGGCGCTTCGGCGGCCAGCGCGGGGGCCGAGCCGTCGGGACTGGTGGCGCAGTGGGCCGCGAGCTGGTCCGCGGCGGCTGCGATCGCGGGTGTCGTCGAGGTCTGGGCGCGGGCGATCGCCTCGGGCTGGTCACACAGGGCGTCGAGCTGGGTCCAGAACAGGTCGACGTCCGCGCGATCGGCGCAGGACGCCGGAGGTGTCGAGGAGGCCGTGGGCGCGGCGCGCGCCGCGGACGCGCAGTTGAAGACGCAGGTGAACACGCAGCTGAACGCCATGAGGAAGACGTAGGGGCTGCTGTGTCCACGCATCGGCGACGTCACCCACGAGAGGGTCGTTCTTCGCACAATCGTGGGAGAGCGCCCAGGCGTAAAGGCCCCCCGGGTTTCCGCTATGCTGCGCCCCATGGCGGCGAACCCCGAGCGGCGAGCGGCGCTGGCGGACGCGGGGCTCCGCGTCCTGGCGCGCATGGGGCCCCGAGGGCTGACCCATCGCGCGGTCGACGAGGAGGCGGAGGTCCCGCGAGGCACGACCTCCAACTACTTCCGTTCCCGGGACGCCCTGCTCGGCGCCCTCGGAGAGCGGATCTTCGAGCGGCTGGGACCGCCGGCGGAGGTGCTCGCTCGCCCGCGCGCGCTGCCGCCCTCCCGGCGCAGCTTGCGCCACTACGTCCACGAGATCGTGCGGCGCACGACCTCCGCGCCGGAGATCACCACCGCCCTCTTCGAGCTCCGCCTGGAGGCGACCCGCAACCCGGCGCTGGCGGAGCGCCTCGGCGCCACCCTCGCTCGAGGCTTCGAAGCGGACGTCCGCTTCCACGCGAGCGCGCGGCTCCCTGGGGGAGCCCTCGAGATCGCCCTGCTGCACTACGCCATCGATGGCTTGCTGCTCGACCGGTTGGGCCCCAGCATCGGCTCGGGGGAGAGCCTCGAGCGGGCTGTGGACCTCCTGGTGGATCGCCTCGTGCCGGCGAAGCGCGCGCCGCGTCGGCGCCCGGAGCCGCCCCGACCGCCGAAGCCTCGGCGCGAGGCCGGTGCGGCGGGCGGGGGGAAGGCGAAGACGAGCCGATCCCGCCGAAGCGGGACGTGATATCGTCGCACGAATGACGACCCTCGCGTCGATTCGACGGGCGCTCGATCCGGGCGTGGTGCTTGCGGCGGCCGCTCGTCGGGGAGACTGGGGTGCTGCCGGGCGGCACGGCTGAGGAGCTGATGAGCGCCGAGGACTTCTGGGGGCTGCTGCCCACCCTCTCCGAGACGGCGGTGCCGCCGGAGCTCGCGCAACCCCTCGCCCAGAGCTGGGGGGAAGCGGCGCTGGCGGAGCACGCGTCCATCGCCTCGTTCGGCCGGTTCTCGTTGCAGCTGCTCGCTGTGGGCGCACCGCCCGCGTTGCTCGTCGACACCCACCGAGCGGCCCTAGACGAGGTAGAACATGCCCGCATGTGCTTCGCCATCGCCGGCATCTTCGCGGGAGAGCCGCTCGGACCAGGTCCCCTGGCGGTCGAGCCCCACGCCCTGGGTTCCCTCGAGCTGCCGGCCGTGGCCGCCGCGACCGCCGTCGAAGGGTGCCTCGGCGAGACCTTGGGGGTGCACGAGGCAGAAGAGGCGGCGCGGCTCAGCGAGTCGCCCGCCATCCGCGCGGCGCTCACGACGATCGCTCGCGACGAATCCAGGCACGCGGAGCTGGCCTGGCGCTTCTTGGGGTGGGCGATCGCGACGGGCGGATCCGCGACCCGCGCGGCCGTGCGCGAGGCGGTGGCCGCGGCCTTGGCCCAGGGGGAGCAGGGAGGACCGAACGCCCGCGCCATCGACGAGCAGCTCGTGCCCTATGGGCGGCTGAGCGCGGCGCGGCGGCGACGGCTGCGGCGCGAAGTGCTCGAGCGAGTGATCGGTCCGGCCTTCGACGAGCTGTGGGCGGAGGGCTGAGGGCGGCGCAGCTCCGTGGCGGAGGGCAGGGCGCAGCGGCGACGGCTGCGGCGCGAAGCGCTCGAGCGAGTGATCGGTCCGGCCTTCGACGAGCTGTGGGCGGAGGGCTGAGGGCGGCGCAGCTCCGTGGCGGAGGGCAGGGCGCGGCGGCGACGGCTGCGGCGCGAAGTGCTCGAGCGAGTGATCGGCCCGGCCTTCGACGAGCTGTGGGCGGAGGGCGGGGGACGACGTCGGCG
The DNA here is from genome assembly GCA_012514535.1 of Myxococcales bacterium. Taxonomy (GTDB): domain Bacteria; phylum Myxococcota_A; class Polyangia; order Polyangiales; family Polyangiaceae; genus NIC37A-2. The sequence goes on from JAAZAA010000403.1 coordinate 29,410, forward strand.
AGGGCTGCGCGCGGGCCGCTCCGTGGCCCTCGCGCAGCCTCGGCTCGCCTCAGCGGGACTTGAGGGCGTCGCGGATCTCCGTGAGGAGCTTCACCTCGTCGCTCGGCTCCGGAGGTGCCGCGGGCGCCTCCTCCTCCTTCTTGCGCTGCAGGGCCTTCATGCCGCGCATCGCGAGGAAGATGACGAAGGCGACGATGATGAAGTCCACCACCGACTGGATGAACATGCCGTACTTGAGGAGTACGGCTTCCTTCTCGCCGTCGGCTTCGCGCAGCACGATCGCCAGGTTCGAGAAGTCCATCCCGCTCACGGCGACGCCGGTGACGGGCATCACGACCCCCTCCACGAGGGCGGTGACGATGCGACCGAAGGCGCCGCCGATGACCACCGCCACGGCGAGGTCGAAGACGTTGCCGCGCATCGCGAAGTCGCGGAACTCACGCAGGAAGCTCATGGAGCCTCCTCCCCTTCGCCAGCGGTCCAGCCCGGGTCGCTTTCCGGGTCGCCCGCGGGCGACCCGTCACCGGCATCTTCCTCGGTGCTCTCTTCGGCGGGCGCCGGACAGCCGTCCAGGGTGCGGGCCGGTTCGTCGGGGCAGCGATCGAACTCGTCCGTGAGCCCGTCCCCGTCGGAGTCCTTGACCGGGCACAGCTTCTCGGGGCAGCCGCCAGGGCCGGTCCCGGCGTGGTTCGGGCAGAGATCGTCCCGATCGAGGATGCCGTCTCCGTCGCTGTCCGGGCACCCGCTCGGGGCGACGCCGGGCACGTCGACGCACTCGTCCGTCTCGTCGTCGATGCCGTCCCCATCCGTGTCCGGCGCCGGGCAGCCGGCGTAGGCGCCCGCGGTGTCGGGGCAGGGGTCGCGATAGTCGAGCACGCCGTCGCCGTCGCGATCGGGGCTCTTGCGGGAGGGGACGAAGGCGACGCCGAAGAGGATCTCCGGGGAGTGGGCGAGGGCGGTCGTGTCCGTGCCGACCTTGCGGCTCATCGTGTCGCGCAGGTCGATGCGCACGAGCAGGTGCTCTCCGATCGCGGCCTTGGCGCCAGCGCCGAAGTGGAAGGCGGCGTCCACGTCGCTGCCCATCGCGTCGCTGCCCGCGCCCAGGGCGCCGCCGCCCGCGAGGAGGAACGGCGTGATGCTGCCGATCGGGAGCTGCCCGATGAGGTGGCCGCGCGTCGTCCACAGGCCGGCGGAGCTGCCGTCCTCTGCCTTGCTCGGCATGGCCGCCGCTTCGAGCTCTCCTCCGAGGAACGCGAGGGGGTAGTAGGCGAAGCGCACGCCGATCTCACCAGCGGGCTCGAAGGGCTGCTGGACGGCGGAGGTGAGCGCCGGGTCGTACAGCTGGTGGGAGCTGGACGGGAACATCATGCCGCCGAACAAACCGAGCTCCCAGAGGTTCGCCTCGGGGACGTACCTCCGTTGGTACGGCACCGCGAGGGGACCGGAGCGGGGGGACGACGACGCCACCTCGGCGTCGGGGGGCGACGGGGGAGCGTCGGGGGTCTGGGCTCCAGCGCTGCCGGCGAGCAGCGCGGCGCCGAGGCCAGCGGCAACGGTCGAGGAAAGGTACTTCATCGTCGATGTCTCTCTCGCGCAGGGTCTCTCAGAGCATCGTGTAGACGAGGCTGACCGCGGTGATCGTGTCGAGCTTCTCGACACCGGGGAGGGGGTTGTTGTCGTACCGGAGCGTGAACGTCGTCGCGAAGGAGAACGACTTCGAGAAGGCCGACGTGACGCCGGACACCCAGTTCAAGCGGAAGTTGTTCGTGTCCTCGAAGGCCTGGATGTACTCGAGGCCCGTGTCGAAGGTGACGGCGTCGTTCAGGTTGTTGTCGTAGCCGAGGAAGGCGCGCGCGGCGTGGCGCACCTCGGTCTTGCCGACCGGGGTTCCGTCCGCGAGGGCCGCGGCGATGGCAGCGTCCGAGCGCAGGTCGTACTGGAGGTCGTAGCCGCCCTCGAGCCACAGGTGCTGCTTCGGTTCGATGACGAAGTAGTAGGCGACGCCGGGATCGAAGTTGAGCCGCAGATCCAAACCCTGGAAGCGGTCGTGACGGCCGGACTCGGAGATGAACAAGGCCCACCGCTCCGACAAGAAGCGATCGTAGCGGATGCGGGCCTGGTAGTTCTCGACGGTCTTCTCGAGGGGCACCAGGGGGGTCGCGGCGGCGCGCGCGAAGTTGCCCGCCACGTCCGCGGAGTACTGGTTGTCCCCGCGGCGGATCCGGGTCTGCCCGGCGCCCGTCACCGCCATCGAGCGGGCGTTGCCGGTGGAGAGGAAGCCGCCCGCGGACAGCTTGATGACGGTGGTGTCGGAGGCGGTCTCGTCGTCGACGGCGACGGTCTGGAAGCCCTCGGCGGCGACCTCCGTGCTCCCGGCCGAGGCCTGTTTGTCGGCGACGAGCGATGCCTGCGCGCTGGCGTTCGATGCGACCACGAAGGCCGCGAGGGCTGCGCCGTAGGCTGCGCCCTGGGCGAGGGAAGTTCGACTCTTCATCCTGAAACTCACTTCTGCGAGCGCGGGGGGTGCGCGATCCCCCGCATGCCCGGGGCTCTCCCATCCGTCAACGCGAAGCACGCTACGCGCTCCAAAGCCTGGAATTTGCAGCGCCCGAGCTCGCCGCCGTGGGCGAGGCGCCGTGAGGAGTCAAGGAGCGGACGAGATGGGGCCTGTCGAGGACCGACGCGAACGGGCTACCGCCAAATCGCCGGGGGTCCTTGACCGGGTTTGGAAACGTTTCCAGAATGCGCCGCCGTGAACGTCCGGACGATCCCCACCATGCAGAGCGTGGCCGACGCTGCGGGGGTCGCCGTCAGCACGGTGTCGCGGGTGCTCAACGGGGGCTCCGCGAGCGCGCGGGCACGTCAGAAGGTGGAGGAGGCGATCGCCCGGCTCGGCTACGCGCCGTCCGCCACCGCGCGCAACCTGAAGCTGGGCCGGTCGGGCATCATCGGCATGGCCGGGGCCTCGAGCACCGCGCCGTGGTTCACGGCGTTGCTCGGTGGGATGGAACGGGTCCTGTCGCGTCACGGGGCGAGCCTCGCCATCGCGAGCTTGGTGCGTGAGGACGAGTACGATTCCTCCGCCGTGCAGGCGTGGATCCAGGCCCGGCGCGTGGACGCCCTCGCCCTCGTGCGCCCCGGGAAGCGTGAGCGCCCGCTGGTGAACGCGGCGCGGCGCGCGGCGCTCCCGGTGGCCTTCGTGGTGCCGGATCTGGAGGTGGACTGGGGGCTGGTCGTCAAGGCGAACAACCTGCAAGGGGGTCGCCTGGCGGCGGAGCACCTGCTCGACCTGGGGCATCGGGAGATCGCGTTCTTCGGAGGACCGGCGGACAGCGTCGACACCCGGGAGCGCCTCGCGGGGCTGCGCGCGGGCCTGCGCGCGGCGGGCGTGAGGTTGCCCGACAGCCGCGTGCGCTTCGGGCGCGACTACGCGACGGAGCAAGGGGCGGAGGCGGCGAAGCTCTGGGCGTCTCGCCCGGCTCTGCGTCGCGCCACGGCCGTCGTGCTCGGCAACGACGCCATGGCCCTCGGCTTTCTGCGGGAGGTGAGGAGCCAGGGCTTGTCCGTGCCCGAGGACGTCTCCGTCGTCGGCTTCGACGGCATCGTCGAGGGCGCCCTCTCCGTGCCGAGCCTCACCACCGTAGCGCAGCCCATCCCGACGATGGGCGCGGACGTGGCCACTTTCCTCCTGGATGGATCGCTGCAGATCAGCGCTCCTGCCGTTCATCGCGAGTACGACCTCGAGCTGCTCTGTCGCGAGAGCACCCAACCCCCCCGGACCCGACCATGACACCTTCTCTTCTTCGTCGTTCGATCCTCGTCACCGCACTGACCTGCCTTGGCGCCGCCGCCTGCGGGTCTTCCTCCGCGAACAGCAACCCGGGCGGCTCCACGGGGGGCTCGGCAGGGGACTCCGGAGGCGGCGGCCTCGGCGGAGATACCGGCGGGGTCGTCGTGGACGGCCGCCTCGCCGAGAAATACTCGGAGTTCTTCCCGGTCGGCGCGGCGGTGAGCGCCTGGCACCTCGAGAACACCGCCTCGATCCTCGAGGAGCACTTCAACCACCTCGCGGCGGAGAACGCCATGAAGGCCGGACTCGTGCACCCGGCGGAGGACACCTTCAACTGGGACGAGGCGGACGCGATCGCGGACTTCGCCCGGGAGCGCGGCATGACCATGACCGGGCACACGTTGCTGTGGCACCGGCAGCAGCCGTCGTGGATGTTCCAGGGGCTCACCGCGGAGGATCCGGACAGCATCGAGATCCTCAAGGAGCGCCTGAAGAGCCACATCGAGGCGATGGTGGAGCGCTACGGGGACGTCGTGACCAACTGGGACGTCGTGAACGAGGCGATCTCCGACGACGGCTCGAAGGTCTACCGGGACGAGGGCTCCGACTGGTATCGGATCTTCGGCAGCCACGAGTACATCTACTGGGCGTTCCACTACGCCAAGGAGGCGCTCGAGGCGCAGGAGCCCGGCAGCTCCGCCGGCAAGCTGTATTACAACGACTACAACATCACCCTGAAGGTCGATCAGATCCTCGAGATGTTGGCGTGGCTCGAGGAGGAGAAAGGCCTGAAGATCGACGGGGTCGGCGATCAGGCGCACTACCGCATCGACTGGCCGCCGACCTCCGAGATCAGCCGGGCCTACGACAAGATCCTCGCCGCCGGCTACAAGCTCAAGGTGAGTGAGCTCGACGTGAGCCTCTACAACGACTACCCGTCGGGCAGCTTCGAACCGGCGCCCGAGGTCGAGTTCACGCCGGCCCTCGAGGCGCAGCAGGCCGCGCGCTACGGCGCGCTGTTCGAGCTCTTCCGGAGCTACGCGCCGGACCTCACCAGCGTGACCGTGTGGGGTATCACCGACGATCGCACCTGGCTCGACAACGAGCCCGTCTCCGGGCGCAACGATCACCCGCTGCTCTGGAACGATGACAAACAGCCCAAGGAGGCGCTCCGGGCCATCCTCGACTTCTGAGGCGTCGGGGCCCGCTCCGTCGCGTCGCGCGCCGCACGTCCCGCGGCGCGCGACGCCGTCTTGGGGTGGCCCGTCCGCAGGCGCCCGCCCGCCCGCACTGGCCCGCCCGCACTGGCCCGCCCGCACTGGCCCCGCCGCTCTCGCTCGGCTCTCCACCGCGTCCGCTCGCTCCGCTCTCGCACTGGGTCCGCCTCGCTCTGCGCCGCCGCGACGAAAATTTGGCCCGCGCCTCCGGCTTCCGTCAGCGTGCGGGGATGGTCCAGCGTTGCGAGGTCTGTGCGAGCTTCGAACCCGGGGGGCTGGTCGTGAAGCCGAAGCTCGTGGCGATGCACTTCCCGGCACGGACCGTGCTGCTCTGCCACCGGCACGCGCGGATCGCCGAGAACGCGCGGGTGATGAGCTTCGAGGGGCTCCAGAGCCTGTTCCGCTCGGGCCGACGATCCTTCATCCCGCGCCGCGATCCGCGCTCGGTGGCGCCGCCGGGGGAGCACCGTCGGGGGGCCGGGCGCAGAGCGTCGGATCGCCTCCCGACCGCCAGCGGCGAAGAGTGAGCCCGAGGGGGGAGGCGGCCGGTCGGGGAGAGCCGCCGCAAGGCGCCGAGTGGATCGCCGCGGGGCGCTGAAGGGACCGCCCGCGCAGCGCTGAAGGGACCGCCCGCGCCGCTGAAGGGAACGACGGAGCGCGCCGCATTGCTGGGCGATGGCCGAGGCAACGTCCAGCGGGCTCCCTCGGGTGCGCTTGTTCGGGAGCGCCGCGGGGACCGGCCCCGTGCCCCGGCTGCTGTTGTGGCTCCTCAGCTGGGTGCCGCTGGTCGCGCTGACCGCCCACTCGTCGCCGGCGGCGATGTCGACGTTCTTGATGGACGCCGAGGCCCTCGCCCGCCTCCTGATCGGGATGCCCGCCCTGCTGCTCGGCGGCTCCTTCGTCGATCGGTACCTCACCCGGGGCGTCCACGATTTCTACGAGTCCGAGCTGCTCCCGCGGTCCGCCTGCGATCCCGTCGCGCGGCAGCTCGCGCGTTGGGGCTCGGGGTGGGGGCTCCGAGCGATCATCCTGGGCATCGTCGCGGCCTCCCTCTCGATGACGGCTCTCGAGGACAGCTCCTTCGCCCTCCGCGGCTGGCGTCAGGAAGGCGACGGCTACTCCCCGGCGGGCGCCTGGTACCGCTGGATCGCGACGCCCGCCTATCGCTATCTGTGGTTGCGGCTGGCGTGGGGGCTGATCGTGTGGCTCGGCGTCGTCGGGCTGGTGGCGCGGCTCCTCGAGCCCTGCTTGCTGCACCCCGATCGACAGGGCGGCTTGGGGCGCTTCGTCTCGGTGCACGCCGCCTTCGCCCCGCTGGCCTTCGGGATGTCGAGCTCGGCCGCGGGGAGTCTGGCGAACCAGCTGATCCATCGGGGGCGCTCCCTGGAAGACGTGCAGCTGTTGCTCATCGGGTTCATCGTGATGATCCAGCTGCCCATCCTCGCGACCCTGTTGCCCCTCGTCGTCCCCCTGTACCGCGAGAAGAAGAAGACCCTCGAGCGCCTGAGCACGGTGACCGTGTCCTGGTCCCGGCTGGTCGCCCCCCACCTCGTCGAGCGGCGCCCGCCCCCCTCACCGAACACTCACGATCTCGCGGCCCACGCCGACCTGATCGCCACCTATACGGTGGTCGACCAAACCTCGGTGCTCCCCTGGCGGAAGAGCGTCGTCCTCACCCTCGGGTTCTTCACGACGCTGCCGATGCTCCCGGTGCTCCTGATCGGGGTTCCGCTCCAGGAGATCCTCTCCCGGGTGACGAAGCTGCTGTGAGCGCGCTTCGCTCGCGGGCAGTCGTGATCGTGGACGCGGGCGTCGTCCTCCCGCACAGCCGCCGTCTTCCGGCGGAGTCGTCTTCCCGCGCGTCGTCCGACGCGGTCATCGTGTTCCTGCGGAGTCGTGGTCTTCCTGCGGGTCGTCCGACGCAGTGGCGTGTCCCCGCGGAGCCGTAGTCTTCCCGCGGTCTTCCCTTCGTGGGTTGGGTGCGGCGCGGAGACGAGTCCGTCCAAATCCGGGCGCGTGGGGTGCCTCCGTCGGTTGGAGCACCTCCGTCGGTTGGAGCGCTGGGGTGCAGACACCGATTGAGGACAGATCCTGTCCTCAGTCCCGCATGTCGAGGACCGATCCTGTCCGCAATCCCTCGTAGGCTCCGTCCGACAGGAGCAAATACCAATGAAGAAGACCTATCGAGGGAGCTGTCACTGCGGTCGCGTCGTCTTCGAGGCCGACCTCGATCTCGCGAAGGGCACGACGAAGTGCAACTGCACCTTCTGCTGGAAGCGGCGCTGGTGGGGGATGCACGTCGGCTTGGACGACTTCCGCGCGATCAGCGGCGAGGAGGAGCTCGTCCCTTATCCCGCTTCTTCCTCTGCGTCGGGGCCCAGCGGGTTCTGCAAGCACTGCGGCATCGCGCCCTACGCCCGGGGCGACGCGGCGGAGTGGAACGAGGGCCCCTACGTCTCCATCAATCTCGCCTGCCTCGACGACCTGACCCCCGCCGAGCTCCTCACGGCGCCCGTCGAATACCTCGACGGCCGCGCGGACACCTGGGAGACCCCGGCGGAGACGCGGCACCTCTGAGCTCGCCGCGGCATTCGTCGCAGCACCCGCTGTCGCAGCGCCCGCCGCAACGGAGCCGTCTCGGATCCGTCGACGCCCTCCGGGTGCGCGTCGCTGGCCGAGATCGGTCGGCGGCAGAGGTTCGTTGCGGGTCCGGCCCCGCGTGATAGTCCTCTCTCGGGGGCCGACCGCCGCGGACAGAGCGCCGCGGACGGGACGGCACCGAGCTCGGAGAGGACCCTATGGCGCTGGGGATGCGCGTGGCTCGGGCGGGGAGCGAGAGACACGCGGTGGCCTCTCGAGCTACGCCGTCCTGCAGGGCGGTCCCGGCCAGCCCGGCACGGCAGCCAACCCGAGCGGAGCCGTTCCAGGGAGCCGAGCGCTCCCGTAGCGCGAAGCCCCGCAGCGAAGAGCCCCGTAGCGCGAAGCGACCCGATCCGGGTGAAGCAACGACGCCACCCGGATCGCCAAGGGGATGGCGCCACCGCGCTGGTCGTCTCCTGAGCGTCGCCGTGGTTCTCGTCGGCTCGCTCCTCGTCGCTTGCGGTGGTGCGGGGCCGAGCGCGTACGGGCGAGACGTCCGCGTGGGCGCGGTGAGCGGAGAGGGGGGCGCGATCGTGACCCAGGCAGAGCTCAACCAGGATGTCGAGCGCTTCGTCAGCGAGTTCATGTTCGACGTGGCGCAGGCGATGCAGGCCATCGAGGAGGCGCCCGAACCCCGTGTGCGAGCGCTCGGTCAGCGTCGCACGCTCGTCTACTACGCCACGGCCCTCGACATCGCGTCGGGCCCCCTATCCCGAGCTGAACGTCGTGGACATGCTCGTCTTCGTGATGCTGGCTCGCGGTGCCCTCGAGGAGTACTGGATACCGACGGAGCTCGGCGCGCGGGGCCAGCCCTTGCTCGACGCCTTCACGCGGGCCGAGGAGCGCACGCGGCATCTGTCCGCGAAGATCTTGAGCGTCGAGCAGCAGGAAGCGGTGCGGGAGCTCGTCGCGGATTGGCGGCGCCGCCATCCCGGGGTCTTCGTCGTCGAGGGGGTGCGCTTCGAGCAGTTCGCTTACCGGGTGGGGGAGGTCGCCGAGGAGCGGGCGAGGCGTGCGCGCGGGTTGTTCGGGCAGATCCGTTCGGCGACGCGGACGGCGGACGAGGCGCTCCTCCTCGGGGAGCGGGCCCTGTTCCTCTCCCATCGGCTCCCGTTCTTGCTGCGCCTGCAGGCGCGGGTGGGCACCCAGGAGATCCTGCTGGACAGCCTCGGCAACGTTCAGGACGTGCTGCGACGGGTCCCCGAGCTGCGGCCGCTCCTGGAGGAGCTCACGGTGCTCACCAAGAACGCCGGATCCGCCGCCCACGAGGCACGTCTGCTCGCGGAGGCCAGCGTCCCGTTGCTCGACCGCCTCGTCGGTCCCTCCGTGGCCCTCGCGCCGGGCGCGGCCCAGAACGGGGGCGAGGCGGCCGCGTCCGCGGACGTGCTCGGCCGCCTCGACGCCATCACGCGACGCTCCGAGACCCTGCTGCGGGAGCTGCGGGTCCTCTTGCCGGCGGATCCGGAAGCGGCGGCCCGCGCCGTGGAGGACCGCGTGGAGAGCCTGGCGCGGCGCATCGCCATGTACTGCCTGATCGTCGGCCTCGGCTGGGCGATCTTCTTCTGGACCGGCTACTACCTGGTCAAGCGTTAGCCCGCGGCCCGATCCCGCAGCAGCCCGGAGGAGGACCAGGGCTGCAACCAGGGCTGCTCAGTGCAGCTCAGGGCAGGCCAGTGCAGCTCGAGGCAAGCCAGTGCAGCTCGAGGCAGGTCAGTGCAGCTCGAGGCAGGTCAGTGCAGCTCAGGGCAGGTTGGCCGACTGGATCTGCCAGGTGGGGTCGCTGCAGTAGGAGCAGCTGCCGCCGACGAGCAGGCCCTTGCCCGTCGCCGACTCGTCTCCCTTGAGCCACCAGTTGAGCCAGGCGAGGTGGATCTTGGTGAAGTGGCCGCCGTTGGGCGCCCACAGATCGCCCCCATGATCCGCGCCGACCTTGGCGAACATCATGACGGGGATGTCGTCACGCTGCGAGATGTTGTCGAAGTCCCGCTGGCCGTTCTCGTGCGCCCCGAGGCTGTCCGCCGTCCCGGTGACGATGAGGACGGGAGTGTGGATCGACGCGTAGAACGCGGGATCCACCGCGAAGGAGCCGCTGCTCATGTGGCCCCAGGTGGTCATCTTCGGGTCGGCGGCGGTGCCGGCCGCCATGAGGCCGCCGCAGGAGAAGCCGTTCGCCGCGACCTTCGTCGCGTCCAGGCTCTGATGGTAGGGGCTGCAGGGCTTGTCGTTCTCTTCGATGAGCCAGTCGACGTAGGCGAGGAGCACCTCGCCGCCGCCGCCCAGGGGACGATTCGGCTCGGTTCCGCCGGGCGTGCCGTCGGCCACGACGACGTACCCGTGGGAGGCGAGCTCCGCCATGGCGGCCTCGTTGGACAGGCCGTCCCGCGAGCACGCGCCGTTGCCCCACACGACGATCGGGTAGTCCTTGCCCGGCCCCAGATCCGCGGGGCGGAAGATGGTGCCCTCCGAGATCCCGGGGTCCGGGTTCGTCTCGACGACGACCTCGTGAGGGCCGCTGCCCGACACGTTGCGCGGGACGGACTCGGACGGGGTGCACGTCCCCATGAAGCCGCCGGTGCCCATCGTGTCGCCCCCGGTGGCGGAACCGCCGGCCCCTCCGGGACCAGCGCCGCCGGTGGTCGCGCCGCCGCTCGCGGGGTCCCCGGGATCCGCGCCCCCGGTGCCCACCGCGTCCCCGCCCGTGCCACCCGGCTCCGCGCCGCCGGCGGCGTCACTGCCGCAACCACTCGCGAGCGCCCACATCATGATCCCGGCGAGAACGGGCCACACACGGTGCTTCATCGACTCCTTACTTAGTTCACGCTCCCAGAGCGGACCAGGGGTACGCCAGGGGTACGCCTCGACCCTTGGGCGGTGAAAAAGTTCGAGGAAAGCGGAGCGGGGGCTCCGTCGGCGCCCTGCCGCGGTCCTGTCCCGTGACGGTCGGAGCGTGCGGCGGGGCAGGGGCGATGGGCGA
>JAAZAA010000404.1 GCA_012514535.1 Myxococcales bacterium
GATGCTGCCACAGGGCAGCCTCGCTCGCAGTGGGCGCGTGCCGCATGCCGTGGGCCCGCTCCGCGAGCAGCCGCGAGCGCCTTTCCTCCTTCGGTGAAGGCTCGCGTTGTCGCCGTAAGGCGTGACCTCAACGGTCGTAGTCCGAAGGGTGACGAAGAGTGACAAACGGCCTCCGTCGTCGTAGACGATGGGGTGAGCCAAAGGACTGAGTTCAAGACTACGCGATTCGAGAGAATGTTATCCATGAGATCCAGTCATTCCCCGCCGCGACGAACGCTCGTTCAGCGCAGCTCGTTCTGGGCGCCCATCTTGCTTCTCCTCTCTGCCTGCGCCTCGCATCCGAGGATGGAAGGCGGCGTCCCTCTCGAGGCGAAGCGCGGCAACTGGATCGACTGGACGCGCTTCTACCAGGATGGACAGCAGGTGGACCGCGGCTCGGTCAAGGAGACGCTCGAGCGCGTGCGGGAATCCGAGGGCGCGGCCAGCACGGCTAGCGCTCTCGAAACGGGCTCGAACCTCACCCGAGCCGCTGGGGTGCTACTCCTGGCCTGGGGTCTCTCTCAGCAGGTGGGCATGTCGGAAGTGAGTGACGAGACGAGAAACAAACTACTCATCGGTGGGGGCATCGGTATGGGAGCCTCGCTCGGCTTCGCGATCGGCGCCGACGGGCTCTACTTGAAGGCCGTCGACCAGTACAATGGTCAGCTCCGCCCCTCCGACGAGGAGTGACGACGGGTGACGACCGAGGCCGGACTACGAGGGCCAGGGTCACACCAAACGGTGAGCCCAGCGCTCGCTCAATCCCTGAGCAGGTTCTTCGCGATGACCATGCGCTGCACTTGGCTCGTGCCTTCGCCGATTTCGCAGAGCTTGACGTCGCGGAGGTGTCGTTCGATGTCAAACTCGCGAGTGTAGCCGTAGCCGCCGTGGATCTGGAGGCAGTCGTTGCAGACCGCCGTGGCGACTTCGCTGGCGAAGAGCTTGGCCATGGACGCTTCCATCGTGAAGCGCTCCCCGCGGGTGGCGAGCCAGGCGGCGCGGTGGATGAGGAGCTCGGCGGCGTCGAGCCGGGTCTTCGCGTCCGCCAACATGAAGCGGATCGACTGGAAGTGCGCGATGGGCTGGCCGAAGGCCTCCCGCTCCCGGGCGTAGCGCACCGCCATCTCCAGGGCGCCGCGGCCGAGGCCCAAGGCCATGGCGGCGATGGAGATGCGACCGCCGTCGAGGATGCGCATGGTGTCGATGAAGGCCCGGCCCTCTTCGCCGAGGCGCTGGGAGTCGGGCACGCGCACGTTCTCGAGAGTCACCTCCACCGTGTCGCTCGAGCGACAGCCGAGCTTCTCGAGGTGTTTGCTGGCGGAGTATCCCGGGGTGTCCGTGTCGACGATGAAGGCGGTGATCCCCTCCTGGGGTCGCCGTCCTTCGCTGGTGCGCGCCAGCACCACGCAGAACCCGCCGACGGAGCCCTGGGTGATGAACATCTTGGTCCCGTTCAGGACCCAGTGATCCCCGTCCCGCCGCGCGGTGGTGCGCAGGGAGGCGCTGTCGGAGCCGCTGCCGGGCTCCGTGAGGGCCCACGCCGCGAGCTTCTCGCCGCGCGCGGCGGGCGGCAGGTACTTCTTCTTTTGGGCCTCCGTGCCGAAGGCGAGGATGTGCCCGGTCCCGAGGCCATTGTGGCTCGCGACGGTGAGCGCCAGGGAGCCGTCCACCCGCGCGCACTCCTCGACGGCGATGGCGTAGGCGAGCATGTCCATCTCCGCCCCGTCGTAGTCGGCGGGGATGCGGATGCCGAGCAGGCCGAGCTCGGCGAGGCGCGGCACGATCTCGTGGGGAAAGCGCTCCTCCCGATCCCACTGCTTGGCGTGGGGCCTCACCTCCCGCTCACAAAACTCGCGGACGGTGGCGCGGAGGATCTGGTGCTGCTCGGAGAGTTCGAAGTCCACGGGGCTCTTGGCAGGTGGCAGGGGCTCTTGGCAGGGGGCTCGGGGAGGCGTTCGGACGGGACGGGCGCGCGTCGCTGGACCGCGACGCACGAGGAGTCGGCGTCACCGAGACATACGGCGGCTAGCTTCTCTTAGCTTAGCCGATGCATTGCCCGAAGCGAACCCTCACGATCGACCGAGAGCACGATCGTCCGCCCGTCACGACACCCTCATGGCTCCTTCCTCACGGGTGGGTGGGAGCGACCTGGTCCTGCGCCCCCTCGGCGACGGGTTTGCGGGCCGCGTAGCGCTCGGCGGCGAGGGTGAGCTCGCTCAGGATGCGCAGCTTGGCGTGCTCCTCGAGATCGGGATCGGGCAGCTCGTCTCCCGGCTCCCGGGGCGCGCCTCCTGAATCTGGGAGCGCGGCCTCCACCAGGGACGGCGCCGGGAAGACATCGTCACCGAGCCCCACGAGGACGTTTCCGCGGCGGGCCAGGTACCAGACGCGAGGCTTCTGGTCCTCCTCCGGGGCGAAGCGGACCCGCAGCATGCGCCGCTGCTTGAACGGTGTCGGCCAGCCCTGGCCACCCCGGCTGAGGGTGTTCAGGAGATCGCTCGCCCCTTGCTCGTCCTCACGGATGGCTACCAGCACCCGCCAACGCCGATCGCCGTCGCGGTAGTGGCCCAGCGCGCCCGCTCCGGTGCCGCCCACCCCGAGCAGCCGCTCCCCTTCGTAGTGCACTCCCAGGGGAATGAGGTGCTCCTGGGGGAGGAGCTGCACCTCGGCCAAGGGCTCCTTGCTGCCGGGGAGACGCTCTCCCAGCTCCCGCGCGATCGCGGGCAACACCTCGGCGCTCGAGGCCCGCAGCTGATCGGGGGACTCGTCCTCGCTCACGTAGGTGAGCTCGAGCACGTGTTGTCCCCGCCAGACGTAAGCGATGCCGCCACCGAGCGCGCCGGCGGCGCCGGCGTCGAGGGGCTTCACGGACGCCTGCAGGGGATCTCCGTCGGAGAGGATGCGCTTCGTGAAGAACCCGTAGGCGCCCGAGGTGCGGGAGAATCGCGACAGGGTCACCGCCACGGAGGCGGTGCTGGCCTGCCCGCCCCGCGCGGCGCCATCGACGTAGCGGGCCGTGGTGACGCGGTCCAGGCCGTAGCGCTTGTAGACCTCACACTCACCGTTGAAGAGCTCCACGCACACGTCGTCGAGGTTGCCGGGCAGGGTCATGCCGTATGCCCGCATCTCTCCGTGGGGATCGAGGCAGTAGTCGCCGATGAGCCGGGCGAAGACCCCCTGGTCGTAGGTCGGCTCGCCCCCACCGCCGTCGCAGACGCCGGGGCGCGCCGGGACCACCGGGGGCGGCGCCTCCCCCTTCTCCTCACTTTTCCGGCACCCGGCGACGGCCAACAGCACCGCAAAAAGTGCGAAATGCCGCAGTGATTGCAAGCGTGTCCAGAGGGGTCGGGAGCGGCTCCCGCGGGGCTCTCCAGCGATCCGTGAGGGCCCGATCGAGGCTTCCATGACCTCCTGGCGCGGGTTCTGCTCCGTCTCACGAGGTCGCGTCGCCAAGACTGAAGAGGCGCCCCTATCGCGCTGCATTCCTTGCGGCATACTCCTTGCTGCTCTTGCTTCGGGACCGTCCATGTCCACTCCCACATCCAACCACACTCACGACCAGAGCCGCCGCTCGATCGTGAGGCCCACGATCGTAGGCCCCTCGCACGTGGACCTCTCGATCGTGAGGCCACGGCGGCGCACCGGAGGGCGGAGCGCGCGTGGTGCGCTGCGACGAACGCTGCGAGGCTTCACGTTGATCGAGTTGATGGCGGTGGTGGTGATCGTCGGCATCCTCGCGACGATCGCCGTTCCGGGGGCGGCCAACCGGTTTCGGGAGAACCGCTCCCAGCAGGCCGCGAACGAGATCGCCACTCTCTACCGCAACGCCCGCATGCGTGCCATGGGCCGCGGCTCCGCGGTGCTCGTGCGTTGGCAGCAGGCGACGGAGACCTTCGAGGTGCTCGAGGCCATCCAGGGACAAGCCGCGTTCAACGCCGCCAACGCGGCGAGCTGCGCCACCCAGCCCGCGTCTCAGTGCCGTAACCCGCTCACCCGCTGGCAGCCCGGCGACCCGACGACGCAGCTCTTCCAGTCGCTCGGCACCTTCACCGCGGACTCTTTGGGCGACCACACGACCACCGTCAGCGTGGCGGGCTCGACCATGAGCGCCCTCGACATCTGCTTCTCCCCGATGGGCACCGCCTACATGGCCCCGCAGAACGTCACCACGAACGCGGCGCTGCTCCAACCCATGGGGGACATCCCGATCGTGCAGGTGCGGCGGGACAGCGCCATCGGGCTGACCCGACGGGTCCTGTTCCTCCCCAATGGCACCGCGCGCGTCGTCGCGGAGGATCCGAGCTGATGGCCCGCACACGGCAGGGACGGAGCCGCCCGGGCCGAAGCGCAGCACGCAGCGCACGCCGGGGACGCAGCGCAGCACGCAGCGCACGCCGGGGACGCAGCGCACGGCGCGGCTACACCATCGTGGAGCTGCTCATGGCCCTCGCCATCTTCGGCGTGGGCGTCACCGGGGTCATCGCGCTGCAGAAGGTGACCGGCGCTTCCAACCAGCACGCGCGCAACCTGGCCATCGCCACCCACGTCGCCCAATCCTGGCAAGAGATGCTCGCCGCCGACGCCAGCAGCTGGACGGAGCTGCCCTCGGACGTCCTCGGTGTGAACACCCTCTGGCTCAAGGAGGCGAGCAACGCGCCGGGCACCTGGTTCGTCCCCGCCACGGTGAACGGCTTCGGCGCGCGCTTCGGCGCCCTCGGACAACCCCTCGCGGGGGACGCCACGGACGAGACCGTGTTCTGCACCCACCTGCGCCTGACGATGTTGAACGATCCGGTGGGCGTGGGCACCGCGACGCAGAACAACGGCCTCATCCGCGCCGAGGTGCGGGTGTTTTGGCCGCGCAGCGCCGAGGTCCCGGGGGACTACTGCGCCGCAGACGAGGTCGACAACGTGAGCGCGGACGTGAGCACCTATCACTTCATCTACCAGGCCACCGCGGTGCGCCAGTCGAGGACCTGAACCGTGATGCCCCTCGCCTCGCGCCCCCGTCCAACCCCCTGTCCGCCGCCTGGCTCAACGCGCCGAGCCTTCGCGCGCTCGCCCGCGGGCGCGCGGAGGCGGCGCCGACGTGGCTTCACCCTCATCGAGCTGATGGTCGCCCTCTCGGGCGGGCTCATGTTCTCGGCCTTCGTGTTCATGTTGGCCAAGGACACGACGCGCTTCTACCAGAACGAGCTGCGCCTCTCGGCGGCCACCCAGAACGCGGTCACGGGCTTTCAGCGGCTGCGCACGGACATCGCCCGGGCGGGCTTCCTCTCGACGCCGAACCTGAGCCGCGATCCAAGCCGCTGCGTCGACCTCATGGGGGACGCCGGCTACACGGGAAACCCGGGCCTGCAACGACTCGCCACCCTGAGCATCGACACGAGCCGCGGGGACAACCAGCACAGCATCGACCTGATGGGCTCCTATGCCTCCGCGGACACCTTTCCCATCCGCGCGGTGATGACGGGAGGGGGCGGTACCCAGGTGTTCTTGCAGCCCCAGTCCGGGCCCATGGTGCGGCTCGTCGGGCAGATCGTCACCCCTACCCAGGAGCAGCTCGACGCGGCGCTGAGCAACGTGTTCCACGTGGGCCGGGTGCTGCGCATCGTGGACAAGGCCGGCGCGCAGCAGTTCGGGCTCATCACGGGGGTGAACACCAACAACGTCGCGCAGCCCTTCATCCAGCTCTCCAACGCGCCAGCGCTCCAGACGAAGAGCAGCAGCGCGCAGCCCTGCGGGTTGCGCGGCACCGAAGCGGGCAGCCTGGTGAACGTCGTGCAGCGCATCCGCTACTCCCTCGTGACCCTCACGGACGCCGACGTGGATCTCGCGCCGCTGCTGAGCGGAGCGACGGACGGCGGCATCCGCCAGGATCTCGTGCGCACCGAGCTCGACTGGAGCGACGCAGGAGAGCAGCTGGCGGGCACCACCCGCGAGCTCGTCGCGGAGTACGCCGTCGGCCTCCACTTCACCCTGACCGCCGCGGACCCGAACCAGAACTTCCGCGTCACCCCCATCGGCCCGGACCGCTTCGCCGAGTTCGCCGGGAGCCCCCTGACGGCACCGCTCAACGCGGGCCCCCAGCGGATCCGCTCCGTGCGCGCCCTGCTCGCGGTGCGCTCCAGCGCTCCGGATCGGGGCGCGGATCTCCTGCCCGACGCGCAGGGCCCGATCGCCCAGGGCGTGTACCGCGTAAACATCGATCCCGCGACGCCGACCGACGGCTCCCCCGCCCCGGCGCCGCGGTTCGCCCGGGTGCGCACCCTCCAGGCGGACATCGCCCTGCGCAACCAGAGGAACGCCCGATGGTGACACGTCCCTCGACGCTCCCGCCCCAGCCCCGGTCGGCGATGGCCCTCCTCGAGCGGGCGCGCCGGCGCCGCGAGCAGCGCGGCGCGGCGGTGTTCGTGATCGTGATGGTGATCACCCTCCTGTCCGCGTTGGGGATCTGGGCCGCGCGCTCGGCGACGATGGTCGACGTGGCGACGGGTCACAGCCGGCAGGCGCTGCAGGTGCAGTACCTCGCGGACATGGGGCTCCAGACGACGACGGCCTTCATGGCCAACGGCCTCGCCAACGAGTTCGTGCGGCTGGGGCGCCTCGGCGCGGAGCGCTGCACCCAGGGGCTCGATCCGATCGTCTTCATGCGCACCCCCTTCTGCTACCCGTTCTTCTCCAACGATTTGAACGGGGCCTTCGCCCAGAGCCTCCTCGTCATGAACGCGACCGCTCATGGGCAGAACAGCCTCGGCCATTTGGGCAAGGACTACCTCGGCAGCAACGTCGGAAACCTCCGCGGTGACTTCGTCGTGGAGATGACCGACATCGGGCCCGCGCCCCCCTGCCGCGGCTGCGAGCTCGACGACGTGAACACCACCGTCAAGCAGGCGAGCGTGATCCTCACGGCGATCGCCGCCGTGCACCCGGACGGCGTGCTCGCCGGCAACGCCTGCACCGAGCTCGGCTCCTCCACCGCGGGCCGCCAGATGATGCGCGGCCACGCGGTGATCGGCCCCATCTTCCAGTGAACGCGCTCCCCTCTCCCCGAACTTTCTCCCCATGAACCGCTCGCTCTCCCTCGCAGCATGCCTGGCCCTGCTGGCGGCGCTGGCCCCCGCGCCCGCCGCCGCCCAGGAGCCGCCCCCGAACGTGTTGCTGCTGGTCGATAGCTCCGGTTCGATGGAGTACAAGGCTGGCACGGGGAGTTACCCGCAGTGCGATCCCACGGGGGCTGGGACGAACGAGCGCAGCCGCTGGATCGATCTGATCGAGGTCCTCACGGGCACGATCCAGAACTACCGCTGCCAGTCCATCGATCGTCGCTCAGCGAGCTTCGGCGCGGAGTTCGCCTTGCCGGGCGGGATCGCGCCCCTCGACTTCCAGTATCGCAACCCGTACCACCGCCCCTTGAGCGGCAGCTGCGCCTACGGACCGAACAACTCGATCATCGATCCCAACCCGTTCCGTTGGACCGAGCCGTTCCTGCACGAATACAACAGCCCGGGGCTCGCGTGTTCGGGCTCCTTCCAGCAGCAGGCCGACGGCCTCATCGACGTCTACGGCACCTTCGTGCGCTTCGGCTTGATGACCCTCGACACCCTGCCCCACGCGGGCACGGGCTACTCGGGCACCACCGCCCAGTACGGCAGCGGAGTCGAGGGCGCCTGGAGCTACGTGCGCAGCAACGTGTGCATGGGGCTCCCCGAGGGCTGCGAGCACCCCGAGCCCTTCGAGGTGGGCGCCAGGAACGCGGCGGCGCCCCCCTGGGAGGGGCGGCTCGTCCCCTTCGGCAAGCCGAACCCCACCATGGTCGAGCACAACCAGCGCAACCAGCAGGTGGAGAAGGTCCTGCTGACCACGCGCCCCTACGGAGGCTCCCCCCTCGCGGGCCTGCTCCACGACGCCTACGAGTTCTTGACCCTCGACGACGAGGACGGGGAGTCGACGTACGTCGGGCCCCAGGCGGACCCGCTGGTCGAGCAGGGCTGCCGCAAGCAGGCGGTGATCCTGCTGACGGACGGAGAGCCCAACCTCGATCTGCGCCCCTTCTGCGAGGCGACGGGCGGGCTGTGCCCCTTCGATCGGACCTACGAGCTCGCGGGGCGCCTGGCCGCGGCCAACATCGACGTGCACGTCGTCGGCCTCGCCCCTGCGACCACCCTCGGCGGCGTCGACTGCCAGACGATGACGGACGAGGACATCCTCATGGAGGGGGGGCTCTGCGAGACGAACCCCGGGGATCGCCAGGTGCAAGCGTGCTGCACGCTGCATCGCATCGCTTTCGAGGGTGGAACGGGGCGCGCGCTGTTCGCCGAGGATCAGGCTGGCCTCCGCGACCAGCTCGACTCGGTCCTGGCCGACATCTCGGGGACGGACGGCACGACCAGCCGCACCCGGCCGGCGGTCGCCCCCGCCGATCGAACCCCCTACTCCCAAGGGGCGAGCGCCTACCGCTTCCTCTCGGGGTACGAGACCTCCTCGGAAATGCGCGGCGGCCGCCTCGTCCGGCAACGCTACGTCTGCGCGGCGGGCGAGGAGTACCCCAAGCCCCCTGAAGGGGGCGACGGAGCCGACGAGGACGCCGGAGGCATCGAGGTGGACAAGGGCGACGACTTCGTCGCCAACGTCGAGTCGGGCACGGGGGAGCCCCGCCGCTTCTATACGGTCCTGCCGAGCCTCGGTCACCCGTCGCGCACCGTGCGGCCCACGATCGGCGCCGCGGATCCCGACGGCCTCGGCACCCAAGGGGGCGTCCAGATCACGGGCACGGCCGGTGAGTTCGTGACCCAGGTGGTCGGCTCCACGCCGCTGGCGTTGCCCGTCGATCCGACCGCGTCCAACTGCGCGCCGACGGACGGCGGCCCGAGCCTCAACGCCGCCCAGTGCGCCGAGCGCGTGCTCCAGTGGACCTTGGGCCTCGACAACGGCACGGGGCACCACCGCTGTGCCAACAGCGAGACGTGCTCTCTGATCGGCGCGATCCTGCGCTCGACCCCGCGCATCGTCGACTATCCCAACGCCCTCACCCAGGACGAGACGTACGAGGGCTTCGTCAACGATTACCGGGATCGGCCGATGGTGCTGTACACCTCGACCAACGACGGCTTCCTCCACGCGTTCAAGGTGCGCGTGAACGCCGCGCTCACGGGCGCGGGAGACGGCGACGGCGCGGACGAGGGGGATGAAGACCTGGTCGATCAGCTGCGCAACAACGAGCTGTGGGCGTATCTCCCCCCCGCCGTGCTCCCGTCCTTGCAGGCGCAGTATCCGAGCGTCTATCAACGGCTCCTCGACGGGGAGCCCATCGTCAAGGACGTCGTCGCCCAGCAGACGGACACCAGCGGGCTCCGCTTCGAGCGCACCCTCGGCTCCGCGGGCGCGGGCTCCAATCAGTGGCGCACCGTGCTCGTGCAGGCCTTCGGCGAGGGCTGGCCCGGATACTTCGCCCTCGACATCACCGACCCGATCGCCGGCCCCCAGCTCCTCTGGCAGCTCACCACCGCCGCCAACGGCGAGCCCTTGTTCGGCACCGGCGGCACGCCCCTCATCACCACCGTGTTCGTCGGCTCCGGAGACGCGGCGAAGGAGGTCGCCGTGGCGGTGCTGCCCGGCGGCAGCGGCGGCGCCCCCACGGGATCCACCTGCGAGCGACAGACGCTCTCCTTCGATCACCTGCCCACCGATTTCCGCCCGCGTCCCCGGGTGAACTGCTACCCGACGTCGTCGAAGGCCGCCAAGTCCGTCACGATCGTGCGGCTCGATAGCGGCGAGGTCCTCCGCACCTTCCGCCAGGATCCAGAGGCCATCCCGGCGTCCCTCAGCGCCGATGGCATGTCGACGGAGGCGAACTCCTTCGAGGCGCGCACCACCACGGCGCCCTTCGACTCACCGATGACGGGTCGCCCCGTGGGCTTCCCCTCGGACGCGGGCGCCGTGGCGGATCGGATCTACCTCGGGGATCAGGACGGCACGCTCTGGCGCATCGACGTGTCCGCCGCAGATCCCGCCCAGTGGGACGTGGCGCTCCTGTTCGACGCGTACGCTCCGGCGAGCGGCACGGAGGTCGAGGCGGCGCGGAAGGGGCAGCCCATCGAGACGCCGCCCATCCTCTCGATGGACGAAGAGGGGCGCATCACCGTCAACTTCTCCACCGGCGATCAGGAGGCCTTGTCCGCGTCGGACACGGAGAACTACGTCTGGTCCATCAGCGAGGGCCGCGATCCGGACAACGCCGCGCAGCTGAAGGTCGCCGTCAACTGGTACCTTCATTTCGAGAACGGGGAGCGCGTGGTCGGTCCCATGGTGCTCATGAGCTCCGCCCTGTACTTCACGACCTTCGCCCCCGACACCCTCAGCTGCGGCGCCGAAGAGAACGGGACGAGCCGCATCTTCGGCGTCGATTTCACCATGGCCGATCCGGAGAAGCCCCTGCAGCCGCGTTTGAGCGGGTTCCTCGGCTCCCAACCCAACCCCCAGGTGCACCCGGGGCTGGTCAGCGGCCTCGCCCTGATGCAGCTGCCGAGCTGCTACGAGTCCCCCGAGACCGCCGCCAATAACGCGTACTTTCCCGGCTACGCGAGCCGGCCGCGGCCGCAGGGGGCCGCCCCCGGCCTGTTCCAGCTCACCTTCCACACGGGGCGAACTTCGTCGAACGACGGCGCCGGCGGCCTGAACGCGGGCAGCGTCGCCATCGCCCCTCCAGCGAGCGTCTCGAGGATCGATTCGTGGGCAGCCATCGTCGACTGAGGGGGGCGCTCCTGCTGAGCGTCGCGTGGGGGGTGGCGCTCGTCGCCTGCCGGAGCGAAGAGCCGCCGCCCGCGCCGCACGCAGACGATGCGCCGCCCCGGGCGACGAGCCCCGATCGCGTCGCGCCGGGCGCCTTGCTCGAAGGGGAGGTCGTCGCCTTCGGCTTCCGTGCTCCCCAAGACATGCGCCTCGTGGCGCGTTTCCACGACGCGGCCCACCTCGAGGGGCGCGTGAAGCTCGCCGACCTCGAGGACTACGTCCGCGCGCGCGTGGTGACGCGGCACGTCGAGGTGACGCCCCATCGCTCGGTCTTCCCCAACGCCAGGATCCGCGGCGGCGACGCGCAGCGGATCTACCGCTTCGAGATCGTCCCCAAGCCCCCGACGGTCCAGCTCATCATCCGCGACATCACGCCGCCGCCGCGGACGGAGGGGCTCAGCGAGGAGGAGCGCTGGCGACGCGCGGGCCTCACCCCAGACGGGAAGCTCCTCGATCCCAACGAACTCGAGTGAGCCCAACGAGCTCGAGTGAGCCTCGCGCGAGCTGCCCGCTGTAAGGGGTGCTACTCGCGCTCGCCGGCCAGGGTCGCGACGCAGCCGTAGTCGTGGGGCGTCACCCAGGCCCAGGACAGGGCGGGGCTGGTGTGGGCCCACGCGAGCAGCCCCCGCCGGTCCACGGCGATCACCCCGCCCTCGGACCCCACGCGCGCCTGCATCTCGTCGAGGACGATGCGAGCGGCCGCCTCGGCCCCCTCTCCCGACCGGAGCCGACTGACGAGGTTGCTCGTGAGCGCGACCCTCATGATCCCCTCACCATGTCCGGTCGCCGACGCGCCACCGGCGCTGTCTGCGTAGGTTCCGGCTCCGAGGAGCGGTGAGTCGCCGACGCGCCCCGGGCGCTTCGCGGTCGTACCTCCGGTGCTGGTGGCGGCGGCGATACGACCCGCGCCGTCGAGGGCCACCGCGCCGACCGTGCCGCCCCAGGCGGGTGGCTCGCTGACCAGCGCCGCGGCGAGGCGTGCGCGCGCTCCGTCGGTGACGAGCGCGTCCTCCGGGAGACGGACGAAGCCGGCGGCCTCGGCGAACCGCGCCGCCCCCTCTCCCGCGTAGAGCACGTGCCTGCCCTCGTCGAGCACCGCGCGGGCGATCGCCACCGGGTTCTGGAAGGGAGGCAGCGCGCACACGGCCCCCGCGCGGAGGGTCTCTCCGTCCATGATGGCCGCGTCGAGCTCCACGCGGCCCTCACTCGTGAGGCTCGAACCACGCCCGGCGTTGAAGATCGGATCGTCCTCGAGGAGCTCCACGGCGCGCTGGACCGCGTCGAGGGCGGCGCCTCCCCCAACGAGCACCTCCGCCGCCGCCCGCGCCGCCGCGAGGCTGGCGGCGCCCGCGGCGGCGTGGCCCTCCGGGGGAACGCGCCCCGCACCGCCATGGACGATGATGCCCCAACCCGTGGTGTGCGCCGCGCCCGACTCGATGATCCCCATGCCTTCCCGTTTCCTCCCAGGAATGTAGCAGCCATTGCCGAGCCCGCCTTCCTGTCGGACAGTGCAGGTGTGCCTCGACGTCGCACCCAGGACCGGCCTCGCGGCCCCGGCTCCGGGCTCCGCGCCTGGGTCGTCGTGCTGCTGAGCGTCGCCGGCTGCGGCTCCACGGGCCCCACCGAAGAGGCGCTGCCCCTCCTCGACGACTCACCGCCGCCCCCCCAGGGTGACGGCGCGCTGGCCTTCGACGGGGCGGCCCATTACGCCACCGTCGGGACGGCGGGGTTCCCCTTCGGGCTGGCTGCCCACACCATCACCCTCTGGGTGAAGCCCCGACGCGCGGCGGGCGACGAGACCCTCGTGGCGCTGCGCAAGGACTACCAGAGCGGCGTGCAGCTCGGGCTCCAGGACGGGGTCCCCACCGCGTGGCGTGTGTACGCGCGGCGTCCCTACGTGAGCGCCTCCGATCCCCTCGCCGTCGAGGTGTGGCACCACGTCGCTTATGTCTACGACGGCGCCGAGCATCACCTCTACGTCGACGGCGTGGAGCGCGGCACCGGGACGCTCGAGCCCAACAACCGCACGTCCACCGGTGGCTGGTTGGGCAGCCTCGACGGGGAGCGCTGGTTCTTCCAGGGCGAGATGGACCGGGTGCGCGTGTGGAGCGAAGCCCGCACGCCGGAACAGATCGCCGACGACGTCGCGGGCGGGGATCCGAGCTCCGAGGCCCTGGTGCTGGAGCTGTCCTTCGACGAGACGGACGAGCTACGGGCCTACGACCGCTCGGGGCGGCGTAACCACGCGACCCTCGGAGATGGTTTCCCCGAGTGGGCGCCCGAGCGCGTCCCCTCGGACCTTCCCTCGGACCTCGCCACGGACTGACGCGCTGTGCGACGCGCGCGATCGACGCGCGGCTGACACGCCGAAAACCGCGCGGGATTCAAGGGGCGAGCCGTCCTGCGGGCGTCGCGCGGATGCGGCTCACCACGACGTCGTCGACGAACACCTCGGTGGGCTCCTCCTCGCCGCTCTCCCCCGCGTTGCACACGGCGAAGGTGACGTTCGAGCCGTCCCCGAGGTTCCGCCCCACCGCCGTGTACACCGGGCGCCCATCGAGCCACACGGCGAGCCCGCCCTCCGGCTCCGGCGCGGCCTCGTAGAGCACCTCGAGGTGGAACCAGCGCCCCTCCGGCAAGATGGGCGGCGGGACGGCGATGGGCAGCCGCAGGTGCTCGCGGCTGTGATCGAAGACGTACAGGGCGAGCGCGCCGTCGGGCAACGAACGCATGCCAAGACTGATCACCGAGCGCCACTCCCCCTCGGGGCCGTCGGTGAGCGGGCCCTCGCCGCCGGCGCCTCCGTCCGCGTCCAGTGCGACCCCCGCGTTGCCTCCCTCGCCGGCTCCGTCGCCGGCTCCCGCGGTCGGGACCAGGGTCTGGAAGCGCTGGAGCGTCCACCCGGAGCGCGTGGTCGGCGCCTTGGGCACCAGGTACCAGGCGCTGTAGAACGCCCGCGCGCGTCCCTCGAAGCGCCGCCACAGGCAGGGTCCGGCGTCGATGCGATCTCCGGGGTTCACGAGGCGCGCGGCGAAGCGGCCCGCTCGGGCGTGCTCCTCCCCCACGTCGGCGACGCCGTCGACGACCCCTCCGCGACGATCCCGCTCCCACTCCCGCAGATCGCCGTCCTCGTGGCGCGCCTGCCAGAGGATGTCCGAGCCGAGCTGGACCGGGTCGGAGCACGCCGCGCACATGAACGCCGCGCACGCCGCTGTGCGCGCGAGCCCGCCGACACCATTCGGACGTCCCCGTCTCCACCGCGACGCCACACCCGACGCCATTCCACGAGCCCTCTTCATCACGGCTTCACAGCTCCAGGGCCACGCCCAAGGTCATGCCGAGCCACACGCGCGGCAGCTCCCCGACGACACCGCGGGGCAACACCACGAGCTCCCTGCGATCGCCGAGGAACGTGGCGTGCGCGCTCGCGAAGGGCGACCAGGGCGCGCTCGTCCCGCCGACGCTGAGCCCGACCCGCGCGCCCCAGCGCAGCACGACCTCTCGCTCCTGCTCGAAGGGGCTGGTCCCCGAGACGCCTTGGAGCTGCGCGTGCGCGGCCCCGTCGAACCCGACCCACAGGTGCTCGAGGGGGACCCTCCAGCGCACCCCGACGCTCGCGGGCACGCGCCAGGAGCGCGCTCGCGCACCGGGAACGGCGATCTCGATCTCCGGCGCGTAGCCCACGCCGATCAGAGGGACGAGGGGGCCGCGCCCCAGAACGCCACGAAGCTCCACGCTCCCGCTGGTCACGGCAGGTCCGCGGCCGAGGGCAGGCGCCACCTCCGCGTTCCCGCCCAGCTCGAAGCGCAGCCCACGCGTCCGTCGCTCCCCATCCGGTCCGTTCGGGGACGCCCCCGCGTCGTCAGCGTCGGAGGACGGCGCCGGGGGCTCGCCCGAGCTCTCTCCCGCCCGATCTTCCAACCCGCCGCCGTCCGCCCACGCGCGTCCCTCGGGATCGGCAGCGCCTCGATCACCAGCAGCGCCGTCCCCCGGTCCCCCATCGCCCAGCGCGGCCCCCTCGAGCGCCTCTCCCCAGAGCTCGGGTGGGAAGATCGTGAGGAACACGAACACCGCCGCCACCCGGGCCCGCTTGTGACAGTCGCGCGCCGCATCCGTGTACGCCTTCTCCGCGCGCTTGCCGGGCGCGACGACGCGCACCCGATAGCGATCCCCGTCGTCCCGGAGCCGGACATCGACGCCGTCCCGAAGAGCTGCCTCCTGTCCGGGCGGGACGAGCTCCCGCAGGGCCGCTCCCACCGCGCCCCGTTCGGGGCATTTCCCCACACCGGCGACACGAATTCCACCCAAAGGCGAAGGTTCCGCGCGCGACGCAGCGAAGCTGCTCGGCGCACCCAGGAGAGCCACCGCGAGCAACGCGGTGTACGATGGAAGGACTCTGCTGCGTGGAGAAACCCGAGCCACGGGAGCGGCAGGTTAGCGAACCCGCTCCCGCCGTGTCTCGCAAAGTGCACGTCCTCTCCGCGAAGTGTCGATTGAGGTTCGATGGCACAAGGTTTTCGCGACGGCGCCCCTGATCGTGAGGAGATGGGCTCTCGCGCGACCGCAGCAAGGATCACCGTGGCCCCGGCGGCTCCTCCGTCGGGCTCCTGCGTCCGCCCTTCCCGCGTGACCTCGGCGCCGAGCGCGGCCGACGACGGGGACGCCCCCGCCGAGCCCTGGGAAGGAGCGCCGTTGGATCCGAAGGAGGGGCCGCCGCGGTTCGAGGACCTCTACGAGCGCTGGTTCGAAGACGTCGCCCGCTGGGTGCGCGCCTTGGGGGGACCCGCCGCCGATCGCGACGATCTGGTGCAGGACGTCTTCCTCGTCGCCTATCGGCGCCTCCCGGATTTCGATGGGCGAAACCCCGCTGGCTGGCTCTACCGCATCGCGCGGCGACGGGTCCGGGACTTCCGCCGCCTGCGTTGGTTCAAGTTCCTCGTCCAACGTCGCGGCGCCCTCCCCGAGCACCTGGAGCACGGCGCGGGCACCCCGGGGGACACCCTCGAACGGAAACGAGCGAGCGCCCTCTTGGAGCAGCTCCTGGACCGGCTGAACCCGGATCAGCGCACCGCCTTCGTGCTGTTCGAGATCGAGGGGTACTCGGGGCGGGAGATCGCCGAGCTCCAAGAGGTGCCCCTCAACACGGTCTGGGCGCGTATCCACGCCGCGCGCAAGAAGCTCGCGCGGTCGCTGGAGGGACTCGATTCCGCCGGAGAGGTGCGTCGGCCATGAAACGTCTCGTCGAGGATGCCCCCCTGTCCAGTTCGGAGCAGAAGCTGTCCGAGCTGCTGCGCCAGATCGAACCGGCGACGAGCGATCCATTCCGCAAGCGGCGGATCTGGGCGAGCCTGATGACCACACGCACGCGGCCGGCGCGCCGCGCTCCCTGGCCCCTGCGCGGTCTCGCCATCGTCGCGCTGCTCGGAGGAGGCACCGCCGCCGCCGCCCTGGGTGGCAAGGTCTGGGGCGGTGCGGGGCCGTTGGGAGGCTGGTTCGGCGCCGCTCCCGAGGAGACGACCGACTCCGCTCCGCGCGAGACGCGCACGTCGAACCCACCAGCGCCCCCCGGACCCCCGGCGACGGACGAGGCACGCCTCGACGCTGGCGGACCTCCCCCCGCGCCCTCGGAGATCGAGCCGCTCCCCCCCACGACGGACTCCGCCGAAGCAACCCAGACGGCACCGCCGCACGCGGCGAACCAGGAGCTGCCGCGCACCAAGCGCCCCGCGGAGGGGAAGCCGTCCGGAGAGGATCCCGCGCCGGTGCTCGCGGCCATCCGCGCCTGGCGCAGCGAGGGGGACGCGGCGCGCGCCCAGCGGCTGCTCGACGCCTACCTCCGGGACAACCCGCGGGGCGCCCTCGCGGAGGACGCGCTGGCGCTCTCCATCGAGGTGGCCGCGGCGCGCAAGGATCCGCGCGCGGTGTCTCGAGCGAAGCGCTACCTGGCGGCGTATCCGAAGGGCAGGTTCCGCGGCCTCGCGGAGCAGGTGGTCCAGGGAGCGCCCTGAACCAGCAGGGCCGCCCCGGCTCCCCTCCTCCGCGCTGCGCGACTCCGGGTCATCCGGACCGAGGTCGCGCTCGACACGCCGTTTTCGTCAGCGGCCTTCGGGGACGTCAGAGGGACGTCAGTGGCCCGTGGAGGCGTCAGCGGGTGAGCTTCGCAGGGCGGCCCTCGCCAGGTGACGGAGCGCTCCGGCGACCGTCACGGCCAAGGCGCAGCGCGGCTCTTCGTCGGGTGTCTCGTAGAGCAGGTAGTCCCGAGCGACCACGTCGTACCCGGACAGGTGACGCACGTGCCACAGCGCGCGTCCTTCTTCCAGCTCGATCCGGGCGACCCGCGTCACGCGCTCGGCGGGATCGAGGGGTCCCCCATAGCGTCGCATCACGGCGTCGAGCGCGCCGGGGGGTACGGGCAGCGCCTGGTCGCCCTCCACGATTTCGAGTCCGCCCCCGGTCTCCGGTCTGCGGGGTGCGACCGCGAGGAACACGGGGCACAGCGCCCCGTTCGGCTGGGTGACTTCGTCGATCTTCAGCATGGTTCGCCCATCGGGACCCCGCCCTCCCTGGCGCGCCCAGGAGACGACCCAGGAGACGACGAGAGAGCCCGGCGGGGAGCGTGACAACGGACGCCTCTGCCGTCCACAGGCGAACCGCTTCGCGCGCCGCCCCTCCGCGCTCGGACCAGCCCGGCTTCGGGTCACGGCCGTTCGAAGCGCTCCCACGGCGCCGAGGTCTCCGCCGACCCGCGTTGCACGTCGGCCGAGGGACGTCAGGATAAACCCAACGAGGGGGAGGGCGAGCGCGGACGCGGTGAGTCC
>JAAZAA010000405.1 GCA_012514535.1 Myxococcales bacterium
GCCACTACATCGACACGGACGCGCTCGTGCCCAACCTCGAGCCCCTCCCCGACGGGATCCACCCGACGTTCAACGAGCGGCGCCGCTGGGCCCGCGCCATGATCCGGTGGCTCGAGCACAACCGGGACCCGGACGGGCCCCTCCCCTGGAGCATCAAGGAGCCCCAGGAGCTCCCCCCGGAGCCCTGAGGCCTCACCCCCCCACGCCCCCCTCACGAATCTCTCACGGAAGCATCGCCGGCATCTGACGACCAGGACGCCCGGAAGCGACCCGCGGAAGATCCGCGGCGCCCCTTGCGGACGCCGCGGATCGCGCCCCCCGGATCAGCGCTGCTCGATGCAGCGCGCTCCTTCGCTCTCCAGATCCAGCTCGTAGCCGTCCGGACACTCGCCGTTCGTCGGAGGCCCGGCGCAGAGGTACTCGCCCTCGCTCGCGAGGAAGAGCTCGTAGTTCGGGGGGCAGTCCTCCTCCGGCGGGGGCCCATCCGGCGGAGGACACTCGTCGGGCTCCACGAGGACCGTGTCGGACTTGCCCTTCGCCGGCGACGCGTGCACGTACTCGATGCCCGGCCGACAGAAGCCCGCGGAGCCGAAGGCCTCGGCGGACACCCAGAGCTCGTACACCATCCGGAAATCCCACTCGGGCGCGTCGGGGCTCACCTCGTACCCCTCACCGCCCGGGCACGGCGACGACTCCTCGTCGCAGTAGCCGCAGCCGTTCATGTTGCGGTCGAGGGAGGAGGTGGTGGCCAGGACGTGATCCGGATCGCCAACGAACATCTTCCCGTCGCCGCCGGTCACCCCAGCGGACGCGTAGCCGCAGTCCGTGGGCATCCCGTCTTCGATGAAGTCGAGCTTGAAGTGCATCGCGAGCTCGTCGTCGCAGTCGTACAGCTTGAGCTCGACGTGATCGCTCTTGTACAGGTCCTTCAGCGTGTGACCGCGCTTCGAGTTCCAGCCGGTCTCCGCGGAGCACTCCCCGTAGGTGGTGTCCACGAAATCCGGATCGAAGATCACGCGCAGGTGCACGTACTCCTCCCCGGCGCTGACCTCGGTGATGTGCTCCACCGTGGCGGACGGCACGTCGCTGTCCTCACCGAAGAAGCAGGTCGACCCTGCGTCCTTGACCTCGACCTTGCCCTCGAGGAACGCGTCGCTGTTGCAGCCTCCCCCCGGAGGGGCGCACTCCTGCGCCGTCTCGGGTCCGCACCCGGGCTGGAGCGGTCCCGCGGTCACACCGCCTCCCGGGATGACCGGCGCGTTAGTGATGGAACCGGACGAGCCGTTGTTGCCGTTGGCCCCGTCGGATCCGCTGCCGCTGCTCCCGGTGCCTCCGACCTGGCTGCCATTGCCCGCTTGCCCGCCGGCGCTGCCCTCGCTCGATCCTCCGCACGCGTAGAGCCCGCACAGGGCCGCGAGGCTCGCCAACATCGACCGTGCCATCCATCTCGCCATGATTTGCGTCCTTCCTCGTCCTCGTGTTTCGGCGCTCTCGCCCACCACTCCGCTCGTCGCCCGCTGATCGTCGTCGCTCACCGTACGACTCCGAGCGGGCAGCCGATGGAGTAGAAGAGCTGTTGACCCGTGGACTTCACGTTGCCGCAGGTCGCCTCACAGAGGTGGATCCTGGTGGGCTGCTGCGGGTCATCGAAGTACCAACCGCCGTCCTTGGCGTCGCACCCGGCCTCCGCCGTGACCTCCGGGATCGAGACGTAGGTGCACTCCTGATCCAGGTAGGCGACCGTCGACGCCTCGAAGTTCACGTCCCTGGTGCTCGCCTCCTGGAGCGTGAGCTCACAGGGCAGCCGGGCCGCGTTGCGCACCGCCCGGAAGTTCGCGAGCACCTGCTCGGCGTTGTCGAGATCCGCCAGGAACGCGTTCTCCGTCCCCCCCGCCTCGGCGATGACCCGTAGGTTGGTGAGCGAGGGCCCGACCCCCAGCACGTAGGTGCGGATGCCGTGATCGCTCAGACACTCCTCGGCGGCGGCCACGGCGTCGTCCAGGGTGGGCTCGCAGGTCTCCTGGCTCAGGGGCGCCTTGGGCTCCCCGTCCGTGACCAACAGGATGACCGGCGCCCGCCCCGGGTGAGCGTCGCGATAGGTCTTCACGTAGCTGCAGGCGCCGCGGATGGCCGCCCCCGTCGGTGTCTCGCCCGTAGGCTCCCGAGCGTCGAGCGACGCGATCAGCGCATCTTTCTGGCCTGGCAGAGCTCCCAGCTCGACGCTCGGCTCGGCGTAGTCCGCGGGCGAGCAGCTCGTCGCGCCCAGGGGCTGCTGCCCGAAGTACCCGATGCCCGCGCCGATGCCCACGCTCTCCTCGTCTTCCAGGAAGGCGCGCACCGCTTGCTGCACGATCTGCAGGCGCGTCGTGCCGGTGCTCTCGTCGACGATCGTCGACATAGACCCGGACTGATCGAACATCAGATACAGATCGATGGGGACGGCCTCCCCCTCGTAGATTTCGCCTGCGCAGCCGTCCCCCACGTCGAGGCCGCGGCAGTTGCCCTCGTCGTCCAGGCCGCCGTAACGACGCACCTCGTCGCCCGACGAGATGTCGAGGTTGCCCGAGCTCCCCACCCCGCCGGTGCCGTCCTCGGAGCCCGCGGCGCCGTCGCCCTGATCGTCGCTCCCGCAGGCGGCGGCGAAACACGTGCCCAGGACCGCCAAGGCCAAGGAGAACCTCGCCCGTCGCCAGCTCGCGCCCCCGCGCCTCGCACCCGGTTCGTCGAAACGGTTTTTGGCCATGTGCGGGGAGAGGTGCCCGCAGCTCACCGCCACGGTTCAGAAATCGACATGCCCCCCTCGGGCGGCTCGCCGCAGCGCGCAGAGGGCATTTCTGCAGTGGACGCGAGCGCCGCGTTGGCGCACCTTGATCCCGTCATGTCCCTCCGGGTGGCTACTGCGCGGTCGACCGGTACGGAGCCGGAATCGAACGTCGTCCCTCTCTCCGTCAGCGACGAGGCGATCGTGCGCGGCCTCGTCGCGGAGGAGCAGTGGGCAGCCGACGCCCTCTACGATCGCTACGCCGGCGCCATCGAGCGCATGCTGCGGCGGACGTTGGGGCGCGAGCGGCACACGGACATCGAAGACCTGCTGCACGACGTCTTCCTGCAAGCGATCGTCTCCGCCGACAAACTGCGCGACTCCGTCGCGCTCCTCGCCTGGTTGCAGAAGATCGCCGTGCACACAGCCTACCGTGCGATGCGCCGACGCCGCGCGCGCAGCTGGCTGCGCTTCTACGAACCCGAGCGGCTCCCGGAGGTGTTCGTCGACGACGTGTCTCCGGAGCTGCGCGAGGCGTACTCGGCGTTCTACGATCTCCTCCAGCGCATCCCCGCCAGTGAGCAACTCGTGTTCACACTTCGCTACGTGGAGGGAATGGAGCTCACGCGCATCGCCGACGCGTGCGACGTCTCCTTGTCGACCGCGAAGCGCCGCCTCGCCAAGGCGGAGGCCCGCTTCTCGACGCTCGCCAGCAGAGATCCAGTCCTCGCGGGTTGGATCGGGGAGGGCACGTGGTGGCCACGATGAACCGCACGAAGCTCGACGAGCTGGGCGCCGCCATGGCGCAGGTGTCCGACGCGCGCGCGGACGCGCCGCGGGCGGTGCACGGCGCACGCCAACGCTTGCGGGAGAGCCTCGCGGAGAAGCGCGCACGTCGGACCGCGCCGCGCGCCGCACGCTGGGTCGTGCCCGCCGCCGTGGTCGGGCTCTGCGCGGTGGGCGGAGCCGGCGTCCTCGGCGCCGCGTGGTGGCTCGCGGAGCCGAAGCCCCTCACCGCCCACGTGGAGTCGCGTTCGCTCGCCCTCTCCGGCGACTGGATCAGCACCGCGGCGGAGACGAAGCAGCTGCGCTTCTCGGACGGGACGACCCTCTCGCTCCATCCGGAGACACGGCTCCAGCTGCGGGAGACGTCCCCGCGCGGCGCCTCCGTCGTGCTGGCGCGCGGCCGCGCTCTCGCCAACGTGGAGCACACCGGCAAGGCCGAGTGGCGGTTCACCGCGGGGCCGTTCCAGGTGCGGGTCACGGGGACGGAGTTCGACCTCGCCTGGGATCCGGACACGGGAGTGTTCGAGCTCGCCCTGCACCAGGGCGAGGTGCTCCTCGAGGGCCCGCAGGTGGAGGGCACGCGCGCCATCCGCAAGGGCGACTACGTCAAGATCGAGGTGGAGCCCCGGCAGACCGCCGGCGCCGAGGGAGCCACGCGGCGAGCCGACACCGAGACGGACCCGGCTCACCTCGCGGACGGCACGCACGACGATCTCGAGGACCCTCTCCAGGACGAAGCGCACGACGGCGCGGACACCGCGCCCGCGGATCTCGCGGACGAGCCGGGCGACGACACGGCGTCCGCCGGCGCCGACGCGCGGCGTCCGGCGCCGGCGCGCTGGCAAGATCTCCTGGAGAGCGGGCAGCGCAGCGAGGCCCTGCGCGCGGTGGATCGCGTCGGGCCCGCGCGCGCCATCGAGCAGGCCTCCGCCCGTGAGCTCTGGACCCTCGCGAACGCCGCGCGCCTCGGGGGACGCCCGGAGCTGGCTCGTAGCGCGTTGCAGGTGCTCCGAAGCAAGCATGGCCAGCGTGGACAGACTGCGTTCGTGCTGGGTAAGGTCGCGGCAGACCAGCTGCGCGCGAGGTCCGAGGCGATCACGTGGTTCGAGACGTACCTGACGGAGGCTCCCCGGGGCCCCTTCGCGGAGCAAGCGCTGGGCAGGCTGGTGGAGCTCCAGGCAGGGACTCCGAGCGGGCGACGCGCGGCGGAGCAGTACCTCGAGCGTCATCCGAACGGCGCCTACGCTCCCTTCGCGCGCTCGTCCTTGCGCTGATCGTCCTCGCCGCGCCCTGGGCGTACGGGGGCGAGGAGCCGCGCCACGTCCTGATCATCGGCGAACGCGGCGCGCGCTCCACGAGCCGGCAGCTCGGCGAGGAGCTGGAGCTCATGGGCTTCGGCGTCTCGACCCAGGCGGGCGACGAGCGCGCCGCGGAGCGCGCGCTGCAGCGCTCCGATCTGGCGGCGGTCGTGTTCGTGCCCGAGGAGGAGGAGGGCGTGCGCGCCTGGGTGCGCGACGACGCGGGCGAGGAGCCCGCGGAGCTCGAGCTCGACGTCGAGGGATCTCGCGACACGTTCGCGCTGCGCACGGCGGAGCTCTTGCGGGGGCGCCTCATGCCGGGTCCTTCCCCGCGCGGTGGCTCCGCCGACGACGAGGGCGGAGCGACGTCCGCTTCTCGGTTCTCCATCTCCTTGGGACCGTCGGTGATCGCGAGCTCCTACGCGGCCGCGCTGATCGGGCTGACCGGCGACGTGTCCTGGTCCATCACGGAGCGCCTCGCCCTGGGCCCGTACCTGCTCGTGTCCCTCGAGCGCGGCGCCTGGAACGCCGCTCCCCAACATTTCTCGGTGCGCCAGCTGGAGGGCGGCGCCAAGGCGCGCTTCGCCCTGCTCGAACCAGACGCGGAGCTGCAGGTGGATCTGTTGGGGCGCGTCGGGCTCCGCAGCCTCTCCCTGCGCGCGGAGTCGGGCCCTCCCCCGGAACGCACGACGGGCTCCCTGTACGGCCCCACCATCGGCCTCGGCGTGGGCGCCGCCTATTCCCTGTCGCCCTGGCTGAGCCTCGGCGGCGACGTCACCTTCGTGACGGGCTTCCCCGTCTGGGATGCCTTCACGACGAACCCGGATTTCGGCCGTGGTCAGCAGCGACGCGCCGAAGAGGCGAAGCCGGGACCGGGCCCCGACTTCCAGTGGGTGACGTCGCTCCTGCTCACCGCTCGCTGGTGAGCGCGCGTTGCGTGGACTCAGGGTCGCGCGGAATCGGGCGCGCGGAATCGGGC
>JAAZAA010000406.1 GCA_012514535.1 Myxococcales bacterium
AAGGCAAGGCCGAAGGTCTGCGGACGATCCTCCGCAAGCAGCTCACCCACCGGTTCGGCAAGCTCCCCCCAACCTGCGAAGCACGGATCGATGGTGCCGCAGAGCAACAGCTCGAGACCTGGGCCGAGCGAATCCTCGACGCACACACCATCGAGGACGTCTTTCGGACTTCTTGAAGGCACCCGCGGCCCACGAGGAGCGCTCGACGAGCGTAGGCGCGGAACCCGGCGCTACGGCTTCGAAGGTTCCCCGCCTCAGGCTGCGTCCGCGCCACTCTCCTGCGATCGGCAGCTCCCCGGATCCGGCCGCCTCCCGCGCGCCGAGAAGCGTCCGCATTCCGACGCGTGCCCCGGTCGACTTAGCAACCGAGGGCCACTGACGCCCGGGAGGCCCGACGCCACCAAGGTCGGGCCGTGCAGGTGCGACACCTACCCGTAACCCGTGGGTCCCCGTGGGGCAGGGTCGGCGAGCACCGGACGGGCGCGCGAGGCTCGGCCCGGGGGGCCGCTGCGGCGGGCGCTTGGGATCCCGTACTGGGTTGCGGGGCGGCTCGGATACTGTTCGCATGCGGCACAAAGGAGCAAGCATGCCGTCGTACAGCCTCTCGATCCTCCGGCACGATCAGTCGTCCGACCTGTTCACCTTCGACCAAGCCAAGGTCCTCATCGGTCGCGAAAGCGGGGACGTCGTCACCCGCGACCCCAAGACGTCCGGTCGGCACGGAGAGCTCACCTTCGAGGGAGGCGTGCTGCGCTTCACGGATCTCAACTCGACGAACGGCACCTACCGCGTCAGCGGTGAGCGCGTGGTGGGGACGATCGTGCTGACCCCGGGCACGGCCTTGCGGATCGGCGACACCACCATCGCCGTGCAAGCGATCGACTCCGGCCTGGGCTTCGGCCCCGGTGGCACGCAGGTGATGCAGGCTCCCCCCGCGGCGGCGTTCGCGGACACGGCCCTCGCGACGGCTCCAGCGGCGCTGGGTCAGCTCGCCCCGGAAGCTCCCGCGCCCCCCGCTCCCGGCCCAGTGGCCGCTGCACCCCAGGGAGCCCCGGCGCCCGCGCCACAGCCCGCGCCCGCAGCAGCCTGGAGCGGGCAGGCCGCCTCCGACGCCTTCGGGGGGGCGCCAGCCGCAGGGGCGCCCGTCGGGCAACCGTCCCCCGCCCCGAGCCCGCACCCCTTGGCGGCTCCTGCGCCGGCCTACGCCGCCCCTCCGCTGGCGGGCTCCGGCGACGGGCTCTTCGACCAGTTCAAGGCGTTCCTGTCGAACGCCGTGGAGACCTACAAGACCCAGGCGGTCGATGGCGCCCTGACCATGGGCCTCGTGATGCTCCCCGGCGCTGTGGTCGGCGTGGCGACAGGGTGGATCCCCATCGTGGGCTGGATCTTGGGGGTCCTGGTCGCGCTCGTGGAGCTCGCCATGGCGCCCATCGCCGCGGGAGCGATGTGGCGCTGGTCCCTGGCGGCCGCCAGCGGCGAGCGCCTCACCTGGAAGCAAGCCTGGGGCGCGGCTTTGAAGAGCCCGGTGAGCGAATGGCTCAACATCGCCGTGATGAGCTTCGTCATCGCGGTCGGATCCATGTTCCTCCTCATCCCCGGTCTCCTCGTCGGCATGTTCGCGGGCCCCGCCTACCTCCTCGAAAAGAAGACGTTCTTCGGCGCCAACATGCGCTCCCTCGAGCTCGTCCTGAAGGACCCCGGCCGTCACCTCGGGCTCGCGCTGCTCGTGCTGGTCACCGTCATCCCCGTGATGATCGTCACCACCATCGCCACCGTCATCCTGGGCTTCGTGCCCTTCATCGGGGCCGCCGCGGCGCAGCTCATCAGCGTCACCGTGCTCACCCTCCTCGTCCCCTTCGTCTCGCTCCTGTGGGCCTCGATCTACTTCGACGCTCGACAGCGGGCCGAACGCGAAGACGCCAAGGCCCTGTACGCTCCCATCATCCGCAGCTGGGGCAATCGCTGAGACCCTGAGCCTCTGGTCGACACCGAGGCGCCGCCTCGACGCGGAGTCCTCGGTGCGCCCCAGGGGAGCGCCATGAACGTCGCTGATCCAGCCCCCGGAGCAGACAGCCCCAAGGAGCTGTTCGCTCCGGGCTGCTCGATCACCCGCACACGTCGGCGGCGCTTCTTCTGGGCGGCCTGGTGGACCGCCGCGCCCCGACGCCGCCCGTTTCGACCTCCGGACGCATCCGCGGGTGGCGCGCGCAGCTTCGAGGAGGCGGTCGCCGCCGCCGAACGTGCCGCCGGAACGCCCCTGCTCCTGCTCGACTCGAGCTGGGCCCAAGCCTGGCTGCGGGTCATCCGCGAACAGCCACCGTTTCCCAGCACCACGCCCAGAAGCGCCGCAGGGGCAGCGGCGCGGCCCGAGGCGCCGCGCCCCGCCAGCGCTCGCTCCGTATGGAGCATCCTCGGTCTCCCCGGACGAGCGACCGAGCTCGAGATCAAGCAGGCGCATCGCCGTCGCGCCCTCGAGACCCACCCGGATCGCGGCGGTGACCCGGCGGAGTTCCGCGAGGTCCAGCGCGCCTACGTCGAGGCCCTGCGTCGCGCGCAGCGGCCCCCAAAGCGCTCACGTTGACCGCCTCGAGGCAGCCACTAGGCAGCCACTCCCAGCGGCCACTCCATCTGGGCCCACCTCCTCGGCGCTCACGAAGCGGGGTTCACGAAGCGGGGCTCGCGCCGTCGGTGCCGGAGAAACGTCGGTCCGCCCGCGGGTGCGCGCACCCCGGGTTCGTTGCAGCCAAACCGCGGCTAGAGTACCGATCGTGAGCCGCAGACCGGCCTGCGTGAGTCCGGCATGAGTGCATCGCTGCTCCGCGCTCCAGGCCGACCCGAGTCCGAGGCATGACCGATCGCCCTCAACGAAGAGTTCCGCCGCCGGCGGTCACCGAGGAGCCTGCCCAGCAGGCGCCCGAGGCCCCGTCGGCGCCGCTCCCCCTCCTCGATCCGGAGCAGCTCTGGAGCGGACGGATCCGCGTCAGCGATCAGCTCGGTCAAGGCGGCATGAGCTACGTCCTCCGCGGTACGGACACCAAGCTCCGCCGAGAGCTCGCCCTCAAGGTCACGCCGCTCCCCCGTCAGCAGATGCCCAAGGACCACCTCGCTCGCTTCGTCGAGGAGGCCCAGATCACGGCGCAGCTGGAGCACCCGAACATCGTGCCGATCCACGACTACGGGATCGCCCCCGACGGGCGTGTCTTCTTCTCGATGAAGCTGGTGCGCGGCAAGTCCCTGGAGTCGATCCTCGCGGACCGGGCGCGGGCCGATCCGACGACCGTCTCCGAGTTCGGTCTGCGGCGCCTCCTCGATGTCTTCCTGCAGGTGTGTCAGGCCCTCGAGTACGCCCACGCCCGGGGCGTCATCCACCGGGACCTCAAGCCCGCCAACATCATGGTCGGAGACTACGGCGAGGTGCTCGTCGTGGACTGGGGCGTCGCCAAGCTCCTGGCCTCCCCGGATCCGACCGACGCCGTCTCCACGGGCGCCACGGGCTCCTTCGCTGACACGGGCTCTTTCACCGACGCCGATGAGACGGAGCCGCCCCCGGACTCCGCGGTTCTCGACGAGGCGCCACACCCCGGATCCCACTCGCCGCACGTCACCTCCCTGCGCAAGGGAGCGGATCACTGGGCGACGCAGCTCGGCACCGTCATCGGCACGCCCGTCTACATGTCCCCCGAGCAAGCGCGGGGCGCCCCCGTGGACCAACGCGCGGATCTCTACGCCCTGGGCGTGATCCTCTATGAGATCCTGTGCGGCCAGGTGCCCTTCGACGACGAGGATCCCCTCGCCCTGCTCGAGCGCGTGCGCAACGAGACCCCTCGTCGCCCCTCGGAGCTGAACCCGTCCACCCCCTTGGCGCTCGAGGCCGTCGCCCTCCAGCTCCTCGACAAGGATCCCGAGCAGCGCCTGACGATCCCCCAGGTCCGCACCCACCTGCAGAACTACGTCGAGGGCATCGGACGAGACTATCGGCGACCGAGCCTCTGGAGCGGCGCGCTGTGGACCATCGGCGGGCTGGGGTTATTCGCCTTCTTGGTCTGGTACCTCACGGGACAGTCCATCGCCGCCTTGTTCGTCCTCGCGCCACCGACCGTCCTCAACGCGGTGGGCTGGTTTCTGCTGATCGTGGCCCTCGGCTATCCTCTGTGGGCGGCCCCACGGGCGTTCGCCTCCGCGCGCGCCGAGCGGGGTCGGTTCCGCCCGGCAGGTCCCGACGAGACCTTCATCTCCGGGTACTTCGCGCACCGCACGTTGGCGGCGGCGGTCGCGCCATTGTCGCAGCTCGTCTTCCTCGTCGAGCTCGTGTTCCTGGCCGCCACCGAGGTGCCCCGCCAGAGCCTCAGCTCGGACCTCGTGCCGCAGCTCACCCGTCAGCTCCGGGCAGAGTGGGCGCAGTCGCTCATCGTCATCCTGATTTTCCTGTTCGTCTATCTCCTGCTGCTGTTCACCGAGGTGCGCTTCGCCCGCCGCATCGATCGCTACGAGCTGCTCGTCGATCGGCCGCGCTGGGAGGCCGTGTGGCCCGTGTTCCTGATCCTGGTGCTGCTCCTCACCATCGGGGCCACGGACGTGCTCGACTGGGCCCTCGTGCATCCGGGGCACGACCTCTTCTCCTTTCTGAGAGAGCTGGTCCTCACGCAGCCCCTCAACCTCTTCGACATCGGCAAGACCCTCGTCTTCCAGGGCACGTTCTTGTTCGGCGTCGCCGCGGGCGCGCTGCTGCTCGCCTTCCCCTTCGCGGAGATCCTGGCGGCGCTGCGGCTCCCTTTCCAACCGACGGACGAAGCCTCGGTGCGCAACCGCGCGCAGTACTTCCTGCGCTCTCTCGCGGTCTTCCGGGTGGCGCGGGTGCAGTGGCTCTACGGCGGGGCGATGATCGGCAGCTTGACCGCCCTGACCATCCTCTCGGAGGACGCGAGCCCCTCCCTCGTCGAGCAGGTGCTCTACATCGTCGGCCCGACCAGCATCGGCTTCATGGGGTACTCGCTCCTCAAGCGTACCGCCCACGGCTACCTGGCGAACTCACCCGCGGTGGCCCGACTCGTGGAGCGGGCGGTGCAGAAGGCTCACCTCGCCCAGGCCCACGCCAACGCCAACCAGCTCGAGGCCACCCCCTGGCGTCATCGGCTGTTCGCGCTGCTCCTCCCCGTCGCTTGCATCGCCGCCTACCTGCTCTGGACGGGGAGCGGGCTCCATCAGCAAGCCATCCAACGACTGGTCATGCCGGTGACGACCAAGGGTTGGCTCCTCATCCTCCCCTATGCGCTCCTCGTCCCGGTGTTGTTGCTGCGCGACCCGGTGCACCTGACCTTGGCGCGGCGCCGTCTGCGCGCGGGACGAAACACCGCCACCAGCGCCGGGCCTCGCACCCCCACGATCCCGCCGACGTCCTGACGCGCTGGGGCGCCGAGGGAAGTCTCCCCGGTTCCCAGCAGCGCTCGTGCCCCCTCCTCTGCGCCCGTCTCCCTGGGGGAGCGCGGGCAAGGCGGCGATGGGGTGCCGATGCAATCCGCGCCTCGTTCGCTACAGTGGACGTGCGACGCAGGACGTGGAGCCGGAGGTCACCGTGAGGTACAGACTAGCCATCTTCGACTTCGACGGCACGCTCGCCGACTCGTTCGAGTGGTTCTGTCGCGCCGTCACCCTCGCCGCCCGCCGTTACCGGTTCAGGCTCGCCGAGCTCGACGAGGTCGAGCTGCTGCGGGGCCTGGACGCGCGGCGCATCGCCCGTCACCTCGACATCCCGCCCTGGAAGATGCCGTTCATCGCGCGGTTCATGCGCCGCCACATGGCCCAGGAGCTGAGTTCGATCCGCCTGTTCCCCGGCATCGAGCAGGCCCTGCGCACCCTCGCCGACGCGGACATCACCCTCGCCATCGTCACCTCCAACTCACACCAGAACGTCCGCCAGGTGCTCGGGGCGGAGCTGTGCGGGTTGTTCTCCTATTACGGTTGCGGCGCCTCCCTCCTCGGGAAGCGCCCGAAGCTACGCGCGGTGCTGCGCGCCTGCCAGCTCGCGCCCGAGCAAGCCATCTACGTCGGCGACGAGATCAGGGATCTCGAGGCCGCCCGCGCCGAACGCATCGACTTCGGCGCCGTGGGATGGGGCTACACCCGCCCCCATGGCTTCCATGCCCACGCGCCCCGGTGGCTCTTCGGCTCCGCCCAGGAGCTCGTGCAGCGCCTGATCGTGCCGGCGCACGTCACCTGACGGCGACCGGCCGTTGGAAGCGGCGATCGAACAGCCGCACCCGGCGCACCAGCAGATCGAGCAGGAAGATCACGAGGGCCGCCAGGATGAAGCGGTTCTGGCGGGGCGCGTGCCGCTCGATGCGCTCGTCGCCGGGGTCGAACACCGCCGCGGGGGGCACGTCGACCGCCCCGCCGCCCGCGTCGGCGACTCGCTCCAGCAGCTCGGGGGCGGGCTCGAAGGCCGCGTACTCCCGAGGGTACGGGAGCGCCGCGTGACCGTAGCTCACGGCGATCGGCCGCACGGTGCCCGCCGCGTCGCGCCGCGCGTGCTTGCCTTCGACGACGAAGGACCCGAAGCCCGGGGCCTGCAAGCGAGCCTCGTAGCGCCCCGGCGCCGTGAGCCGGAACGGCACCTCGCGCACCTCCTGCTGTCGCTCCGCCTCACCGCGACCCCGCCCACGACGGACGAGCAGGCGCGACTCGTAGTCGTTGTCGAACCGCTCGTCCTCCGTCAGACCGTGCACCACGGCGACGATGTCCCCGTCCTCCACACGCACATCCATCGGCAGCTCTCGGCGACGCTCGTGGCGCATGTGCTCCCGCACCAGCTGCGCCCAGAACTGCCCGAACGCCGGCCAGCGCAACCACTCGACGGCCCAGTCGTTCTTGACGTCGCTGGTCCAGGCCAAGCTCCAACCGAGCCCCACTCGCCAGCGGGCGAGCAGCGGCTCGCCCCGGTCGCTCGCCAGGATGAGCTCGGCGGGCGCCGGCTTCATCTGGGTCGAGACGTAGCCGCGGAGCAGGGGCGCCGTCTGGATGGAGATGCCCCGCAGGAAGGGCGGGTTGCCGACGCGCTGGGCGGGGAACCAGTCCTCCACCGTTGCCTGCTTCGAGATCAGCTCCGCCTCGCGCGTGAAGACGCGGGGCAAGCTGTTGGGATCCGCCACCTGGTGGTAACGGCCGCCACCACCGTCGGCCATCATGCGCAGCAGCTCATCCTGGACGCCCCCGCCGAGGCCCACGGTGGTGAGGGTGATGGACTCGGCGAACATCGTGGTGGCCAGATCGAACAGGCCGTCGCTGCGAGCCTGGCCATCCGTGAGGAGGACCACGTGCTTCTTCCGCGCTTCGACGACGGAGATGTCCTGGTAGGCCATGTCGAGGCTCGGGAAGATCTCCGTGCCGCCGCCGGGCTGGATCCGCATGATGTCGTTCTGGATGCGGCTGCGATAGCGCGCAGGTTGCATCTTCACGTAGCGGATCGGCGTCGAGTCGAACGCGATCACCTCGATGAGATCGTCCCCCTGGAGCGTGGCCACCGTCGCGCTGCAGGCCTCCTTCGCCATCTCCATCGGCAACCCCGTCATCGAGCCGGAGCGATCGATGACGAGCACGAGGGCCACCCCCGGGATCTCCCGACGCTTCTCCGAGTCCATGCGCACCGGGAGCACCCGCTCGAGCTGCGAGCCCTGCCAACCGCCGAGACCGAACCCCGATGGCCCGCCCGCGAACAAGAACCCGCCCCCCAGATCGCGCACGTAGCGCTCGATCAAGCGCTCCGCGTCCCGCCCGAGGCGCTCTCGGGCCACGTCCGAGACCACCACGAAGGCGAAGCGCTCGAGCTCCGCGAGGCTCCCCGGAAATGCCTCGGGGCCCCGCACGTCCACGTCGAATTGCTGCGCCGTCAACGCCCGCGCCAGGTAGGTGGCGGTCCCTGCGCGCCCCTCCACGTAGAGCACCTGCGGACGACCCGGCACGTCGATCGTCACCGCCGCCCGATTGTTGTCCGCGAAGGCGTCCGGGCCGAGGGGCTCCACCTCGAGGGAGTAGGTCACCTCGCCGCCGACGCGCACCACGCTCCGGAACCGCGCCGTGTGCTCCCCCGGAGGCAGCTCCAGGGTCTGCACGGCGTCGAGGCCGTTCAGGGCTTCCCCTTGATAGAGGCGCAGCCGTGCCTGCCCGGGGCGCGTCGAGTGGAGGCGCACGGTCACCTCGAAGGGTTCCCCCACGTTGACCTTGCCAGGCACCTCGAGGGCCGTCACGGCCACGTCCGCCGGTGGAGGTTCACGCAGCGCGAACGCGTCGACGCGGATGCCGAGCTCGCGCGCTCGCCCCACCTCCGCCAACACCTGCCCCTCCGTCTCGACGCCGTCGGAGATCACCACGAGGCGCCGCAGACACCCGGGGGCGAAGG
Organism: Myxococcales bacterium; assembly: GCA_012514535.1. Taxonomy (GTDB): domain Bacteria; phylum Myxococcota_A; class Polyangia; order Polyangiales; family Polyangiaceae; genus NIC37A-2. The sequence goes on from JAAZAA010000406.1 coordinate 8,393, forward strand.
CGCCGTAGGCGTGTTGCAGGGCCGCGCGCAGGTGGGTCCCCGCGCCCCCGTCGGCGTGCCGGAGAGCCCCGACCTCCGGCAAGGTGAGCGGCGGCTCACTCGCCTGGGGGTCGACCAGCGGCACCTCCCGAGGGCGCTCCGCGAAGGTCACCAGGCGCAGCTCGTCGCCCGGACGCCGGTTCTCCCAGAGCTCGACGATCCGCGCGCGCCCCTCCTCGAGGGATGAGTCGGAGACGGAGTCACTCACGTCGAGCAAGGCGACGGCGCAGACCTTGTCGACCCGCTCGGTCTCCACGAGCTGCCCCAACCCGAGCGCCAGCGCGCCGAGGAACGCGAGCCGCAGCATCCAAGACAGCACGCGCTGCTGCCAGGGCAGATCCGCAAGAGAACGCCCCAGCACGAACAGCAGCAGCGGCGCGACCAGCAGCACGGCGAGCCAGCGCGGCTCGAGGAGGCGCACCTCCCCTTCGGCGCTCTCCCACACGAACGCGTCGGGAGGCGCCGTCCACACGAACCGCCAGTACGCCAGCGCCAGCGCCGCGCCGAACCCGACCAGCAGGGCTCCCCAGAGCAGCTTGCGGCGGCTCAAACCGTCCACCTCCGGTGGTAGGTGATCCACTCGATCAACGACAACCCCACCGCGCCCAGCAGCAGCAGGATCCACCAGCGCTGTTGAGTGCCCGCGTGCAGCCCCTCGACGGGTCCCGCCGTCAGGACCTCGGCGCCTTCGGCGTCCGGCGTCGCTCCCGAGAACATCAGCGTTTTCCGGGGCTCGATGTGGCTCTCCTCGACCCGCGCCAGGTTGGCGGCGAAGCGAACGGGCGGCTGCGTCCCCTCGATCCGGTGGAAGCCCGCCTGCTCCCCGAAGAGCACCGCGTGGCCGTCCACGACGGGCGCCTCGATTTCCGAACCATCCGGCTGACGGACGCGGACGCGCGCGGGGACGGCCTCCGCCTCCTCCGCAGCGCCCCTGCTCCCCAGCGGGACGCGCCACACCTGTCCCGTGCGGTAGGCGGACAGGGCCTCCGCCGACTCGTCCGTGAACGCGTCGATGACGTTCAGCACGAACAGCGGCCACGCCACCCGCAGCACGAGATCGCTGCGCCGCGGATCGAAGCCGAGGACGACGAACTCTCCCTCCGGGCGGCGCCCCCCCACGAGGATGGGCGTCCGCTTGCCGCGCAGGGCCTCGCTCCACCCGAGCACGCGATCGCCTGGGCGGGGGATCAGCGCGCGCCCCGTGAGCACCTGGATGTCGGGCATCGCCATCCAACGGAGGAAGGGGGACTTCTCGTCCCAGTGATCGAAGCCGAACATCTCCAGCTCGGGGCCCTGCTCGAGGGGCGCCTGGTTGCCGGAGGCTTCGTCGTTGGTCGGCCCGGGGAGCCCCAGATACAAGGCAGCGCCCGTGCGCGCGTCCCGCGGCGGGGCGACCCCGTCGAAGATCGTCACGTCGAAGTCGCCTGGCGGTGGGTAGTCGGCAGGCGCCACCTCCGTGACCTGCAAGTACTCGTCGAGCAGCACCGCAGCCTCCAGGTAGGTGTTGCCCTCCGTGACCAGGAGCACCCGCGCCCGCCGACGTTCCGGCAGCATCGCGTAGGCGCGGTCGTCCGCAGGAAGGTCGTCGCCGCGGCCATCCGCCAGGCGCACCTCCGCCATGAGCTCCGCGCTGGCGCCCCCCAGGTCCGGGTAGAGCCGCCGCAGCACCTCGCCGGCCCGGAGCGAGAGGCGCTGCACGTCGACGATGACCCCGTCGCCGTACAGCGCCAGCTCCACCTCCACCGGCTCCGGATCGGTGTTCGTGAGCTCCACGAGCGCCTCGTGCCGGGACTTGTCGAGGGGGTACCGTCGCACCGCGAACTGGGTGAGCGCGACGTTCCTCCCCCCCACGCCGACGGGCACGTAGCTCACCCGCACCCCCTGCTCGCGCGCCTGGTCGAGCAACGGCGAGCGCAGCGCTGGAGGTTCTCCCTGCTCGGGGGTCTCCCCGGCCCCTTCGGCTCCGCGCGGGATCGAGTCCGCCGTCACCGCCATTGCGCCGGCCGGGTCGGCGTCGGTGCCTCCCGGTGCTCCCTGGGGCGCGGTGGTCCCCGAGGCAGCTTCCCGCCCCTCCTCGTCCTCCCCGTCGAGGAGCGTCCCCCGGGGAGCCGTGACCAGGGCGCCGTCACTGACCAGCACGATCTCCGGCTCCGGTTGCCCCCGCAAGGCGTCCAGGGCCAGCCGCAGCGCCGCCTCGAAGTCCGCGCCCGTGTCGCTCGTGCGCACCCCCTCCACGGCGGATTTCAGGGCCGCCGCGTCGTCCGTCAGGGTGGTCAACGGCGTGGGCGTCGCCCCCATGCGGACCAGGAGCATGCGATCCGCCGCCGCCATGCCCTCGATGATGCGCAGCACCTCCTCGCGCCCCCGCTCCAACCGCGACGGCGGCGTGTCCGTCGCGGCCATCGACGCGCTGGCGTCGAGCAGCACCACAAAGGTGCGCCCTGCCTCCCGGTGCCCCTCCGCCCGAGGATCTCCGAGCGCCAGCACGAGCGCCGTCACGATCACGAGCTGCAGGAGCAACGACAGGAGCTGCCGCAGCCGTGAGAACAACGAGCTCGACTGCTCGTCGCTGAGCACCTGCTGCCACAGCCGCGTGAACGGGACGGGCACCGGTCTGCGCCGCAGCTTCAGCACGTACAGCGCCACGGTCAGGGCACCGACCACCGCGCCGATGCCGAGCAACGTCGTCAGGGGCAAGCCCGCGAAGGTCAACGGAGGAACCCTCCGCTGCGAAACACCCGCAGCACCAGCTCGTCGAAGGGATCGTCGACGCCTGCCGCGAAATAGGACACCTGGCGGCTCGCGCAGAAGCGCTCGATTCTCAGTCGGTAGTCCTCGTAGCTCTCCTCGAGCTTCTGGAGCAGGGCCGGGGTGACGGTCACCTCCCGATCTTCCCCCGACTCGCAGTCGACGATGCGCACGTCCCCCCGCAGGGGCGGACGAGCGTCCGCCGGATCCACCAGGTGGATCACGTAGGGCTCGAACTTGTTGAAGCGCAGCACGTTGATGCCCCCCTCGAAGCCCGCCGGGTCGTAGAGGTCGCTCAGGAGGACGGCGACGCCCCGTCGCTTGTGCTGAGCCACGAACGTCTTCATCGCCGCCTCGAGGTCCGTGGACCCTTGGGGCTCGAGCTCCTCCAAGAAGCGCAACACGCGGAAGATCCGCCCCTTACCGCGGGTCGTCGGCATGCGCGACACGAGGTGATCGTTCACGCCGACGATCGTCACCCGATCGAGGCCCGCGAGCCCCACGTAGGCGAGGGCCGCACAGAGGCGCCGCGCCTGGTCGAACTTGCGTCGCCGCCTCTCGCTGGCGCCCGGAGGCGCGAAGGCCATCGAGGCGGAGCAGTCGACGATGAAGTAGATGCTGAGGTCCTCTTCTTCCTCGTAGAGGCGCACGAGGAGCTTACCGAGCCGCTGATAGACCCCCACGTCGAGGTAGCGGATGTCGTCCCCCTCGACGTAGTTCCGGTGATCGGCGAACTCGACGCCGCTGCCGCGCTTCTTGCTGCGCCGCTCCGCTCGCTGCCGCCCCGGCACGACCCTCCGGCTCACGATCGCCAGGGATTCGAGCCGGCGCAGGAACTCCTCACCCCAGAGATCCTCCTCCACGGCACCACCAGACGCCCGCGCGCCTGGTGCCCTGCCCCTCGGACTGCCGCCCGCCCGCCCGACGCCTCGGCGCGCGCCTCCGCGCGCCCTCTCGCCCGCGGCGGACGTGGTCACGCGCCCGGAGCGGGCCTTGAACAGACCGTCGAAGAATCCCACCGGATCGCCGCCCCTCGCGCTCAGTCCGCCGTCTCGGGGAGCTCCGCCAGGATCTCCTCGATGACCGCGTCGGTGGTGATGGACTCCGCTTCACCCTCGAAGTTCAGGAGCACGCGGTGTCGCAAGGCAGGTGCCGCCACCTGGCGCACGTCGTCGAGGCTCGGCGCGTAGCGCCCCTCGAACAGGGCGCGGATCTTCGCCGCGAGGAGCAAGGCCTGTCCGCCGCGCGGAGAGGCGCCGGTCGCCACGAAACGCCGCACCCGCTGCGTCGCCCCTTCGAGCTCCGGGTGCGTCGCCATGAGGAGCCGCACCGCGTAGTCCTGGACGTGGCGCGGCGCGGGCACGGCCCGGACGACGCGCTGCAGACGCACCACGTCCTCACCGCTCACGACGGGTTCCACGGTCACGCGGTGCTCGGTCGTGGTACGATCGATGATCGTGTGGAGTTCTTCCCGCGAGGGGAAGGGCACGTGGAGCTTGAAGAAGAAGCGGTCCAGCTGCGCCTCGGGCAGAGGGTAGGTGCCCTCCATCTCCAGGGGGTTCTGGGTCGCGAGCACGAAGTACGGCTGCCCCAGCGTGTAGGTGGTCCCGCCGACGGTGACTCGGTGCTCCTGCATCGCCTCCAGGAGCGCGCTCTGTGTCTTCGGGGTGGCGCGGTTCACCTCGTCCGCCAGCACGATGTTCGAGAAGATCGGCCCCTTCCGGAACTCGAAGCGCTGCGCACCGCCGCCCTCCTCCACGACCGTGGTACCGATGATGTCGGCGGGCATCAGGTCGGGGGTGAACTGGATGCGCGAGAAGCCGAGCCCTACCGCCTGGGCCAAGGTGCGCACGAGCAGCGTCTTCCCGAGCCCGGGGACGCCTTCGAGCAGCGCGTGGGAGCCGGCCAACATGCAGGTCAGCACCCCGTCGACGATCGGCCGATGCCCGACGATGACGGCGCCGATCGCCTCCCGCAGGGCCCCCACTTGCCGCAGGAAGTCGTCCACCTGTTCTTTCGCCATCTCGGTGTCTGCCATGTCCGCTCGTTTCTACTCGAGAACTTCGTGAAGTGGGTCGGGGGGTGAAGTGGGTCGGGGGGG
>JAAZAA010000407.1 GCA_012514535.1 Myxococcales bacterium
GCCGCGTCCTTCTCGATATGCTTGCGGTACTCGTCGAGGGTGGTGGCGCCGATGGCCCGCATCTCCCCGCGCGCCAGGGCGGGCTTGAGCATGTTCGCGGCGTCCATGGCGCCCTCGGCGGCGCCGGCGCCCACGAGGGTGTGCAGCTCGTCGATGAACAGCACGATGCCGCCCGCCGCCGCCTCCACCTCCTTGAGCACGGCCTTGAGCCGCTCCTCGAACTCACCGCGGTACTTCGCGCCCGCCACCAAGGCCGCCAAATCGAGGGCGAGCAGCCGCTTGTCCTTCAAAGACTCGGGCACGTCCCCCTGGGCGATGCGGTGAGCGATGCCTTCGGCGATGGCCGTCTTGCCGACGCCGGGCTCACCGATGAGCACGGGGTTGTTCTTGGTGCGCCGGGTGAGCACCTGCATGACCCGGCGGATCTCCTCGTCGCGCCCGATGACGGGATCGATCTTGCCGCGCCGCGCCAGCGCCGTGAGATCCCGCGTGTACTTGTCGAGCGCCTGGAACTTCCCTTCGGGATCCTTGTCCGTCACGCGCTGGCTGCCGCGCACCTTCCGCAGAGCATCGAGGAGTTTGTCATAGGTGAGACCGTGGTCACCGAAGAGCCGCGCGAGCTTCTCCTTGTCCTTCGCGGCCGCCAACACGAAGTGCTCCACGGACACGAACTCGTCCTTGAGCTTCTTCGCGACGTCTTCGGCAGCCTGATAGAAGGGAAGAGTGCGCCGCCCGAAGCGCGGCTCCGCGGCGCCGCCCTGCACCTGGGGCAGCTTCTGCAGCTCCCGCTCGAGGCTCGTACGCAGCCGATCCGCGTTCGCCCCGGCGAGCTCCACGAGGGGACGGCCGACCCCCTCCTCCTGGTCCAGAATGGCTACGAGCAGGTGCTCCGGCAGGACCTCCGGGTTGCCCTGACGAACGGCGAGCCCGAGGGCGGCCTGCAAGGCTTCCTGGCTCTTGGTGGTGAGGCGGTCGATCTGCATGACGAAAAATCCCTCCTGAACGTACCCACCAACCTAAGTCGTGCCCCCCACCAATCAACCCCCGCCCGGAGCCCCTCACCCCCCGAACGGCTGCCCCGAGCCAACCCGCGCGCGCCGCCCGCAGAGCGGCGTCGCCAGCCGCTCACGCCCGCGGTCGCCCCCAGCCCGACCCACCACAGAGCGAACACCCTCTCCGCGACTCACCTGCACCGACGATGACGACCGTCACCCTCCGTCACTCCGCGAACCGAACCCCGCGCTCCCGCCGAACGACGGCAAAAGCCCCCGACCAGCTCCTCCCCTCACGTCAGCAACGACCGCGCCGGACAGCGCCGCCCCAGCGTCACCCCAGCGGCCACCCCAGCGCCACTCCGGTCTCCAGGAGACGAGCCCACCTCCCACGACGGCCGCCGGCCGAGAAGCGCACGGGCATCGCCCCCACTCTTCGTGGCAGGTCACAGCTACCCCCCGCCCGTCCCTCGATTCACCCCGCGTCCCGCAGGCGCCCCCGATCCCTTCGCCGCCCCTCGACCGCTAACGACCCCGCGCGGGCGAGAATCATGGTCTCCCCGCGCCGATCCTCCGCGAGAGCTCAGAGACGTTACGCCTGCTCGCGGAGCCGGAGCCCTTTCGACGCCCTCAGAGCGGGCCTGCGCCGCCCGCGCCCGTCGCTCCCCCCATGCCTCCC
>JAAZAA010000408.1 GCA_012514535.1 Myxococcales bacterium
AGCTGGTCCACGAGCTCGTGTATTTGCGCGGGGCCAGGGGGCAGGTCTTCCACCGGAGGTGACGGCTCGCTCCTTCCCATCGATGGCGATGGCGGAGGCGGAGGCGCTGCTGGCAGCAGCTCCGCGGGCTCCGCAGGAAGCGCGGGCGCTGAGCCGTAAAGCAGCGCTTTGGACGGGCGAAGAGTTGTTGGCCGCTGCGGAGCGTGGACGCGGACGGCCTTCGTTAGCGAGAGGCACGGCAGGGGCAGGGCAGCGACGCGCGCCGATGTCGATTTTTGCAACGCCGGGGCCTCGTTGACCGATTCGTAAGAGTCAGGCGAGCTCCGAGCATGGAGGGCGCACGCCCGGCGACCAGCGATCGCCGATGGGCAGCGCTTTGTCTTCTTCGCGCTGTCCGGCGCGGCCGTGAGGGCTCGCCTCTTCCCCTCGCAGAGAAAAGGAACAATGAAATGAGGACGTTCGTTCGGTTCGGGCCGATCATCGGACCCACGAGTCTCGGCCTGGTAGCCCTGGTGGTTGCCTGCAACACGGACAGCCCCCAAGAGCCGGAGCCGGTGGCTCGGGCCACGGAGGCGGTGACCCAGGAGCGCCCCTGCCAGGTGCCGACGACGCCCGGCGTGCCCTGCTCGCGGGTGGGTCGCTCCATCACGATCCCGATCCCAGAGGGGACAGGACGCGATCAGGTCGCGGTGTTCGCTTCCCACGCGTTGAAGATCAACGATCGAGTTCGGATCGAGGCCATGGGCGGCCAGCCCGCGCCGATCGTCGGGCTCGGCGAGGTCGAGACGATCATCGGCGCAGACGCCGTGTTGGGCGGGCTGCAGAGCGTGGCGAGCGTGTTCCTCAGGGAACGTGCGACCGTCAGTGGACCCCTGCAGACCACCGGGACCATCACCGCCCAGAACGGCGTCACCATCAGCGGCCCCGTCTCCGAGGGACACCAGCTGCTCGAGGAGCTCGACGACCTGAGCTGGCCCGTGTTCGCACCGAACGAGGCGCGCCCGGCGATTCATCTCGAGCCAGGGGAAGAGGTGACGTTGGAGCCAGGAGTGTACGGCGCTCTGCGGATCGCCCCCCGGGCCAAGGTCCACCTGAGGTCCGGCAGGTACGGCTTCGACGCGTTCACGCTGGAGTCGGACGGCGAGGTGCGCTTCTCGGGCCCGGAGCCCGTGCTCTTGGACGTGTTCGAGTCGTTCACGCATCGGGGACGTTGGGTCGCCGCGCAGGCGGACATGCCGCCGGTGCTGGTGTCTTACGTCGGGAGAGCCCCGGCCTGGGTGGAGGCGGCGTTTCACGGCACGCTGGTCGCGCCCGAGGCCAAGGTGGAGCTGAGGCCCGCGGGAGGCCGAGCGCACCGGGGGAGCTTCTTCGGCTACGAGGTGGAGATCCACGGAGACGCCCGGGTGATCCAGGTCCCCTTCCCCTGGGAAGCGCTCGATGAGGCGACGGAGGACGCCATCGGAGAGCCGGAGGCGGGCACGTACCCGACCTCCACCGGACCGGTACCACCGCTGTCGGGCTCGCCGACCTCCGATCGCGTCCGCGTGTTCCTGGACTGGTACTACAAGGCGGTGAAGGGCGACTTGCCCGACATCGTGGAGGAGGTGGCGTCCGTCCAGGGGGACGACGTCATCGCGGCGGAGCTCATCGCCGAGTTTCAACGCCTACGGGTCGAGGACCCACTCCGGGCGTCCATGGTGCTGAGCATCCTGGGCGAGCTCCGGGCTCCAGCGGGCGAGCAATTTTTCATCGAGCTCCTCGAGGAGCCGTTGCCGGACCGGGTCGGGATGCTGCCGAAGCACGGCTCGGACGCGCGGAGTCTCCAGCTCTCTTACCAGAGGAAGGCGGTGCACGGGCTGGGCGTGATGCCGACGGTGACGGCGCGGGCGAAGCTCCGGGAGCACGCCTCGGCGCACCCGGACCGGGGTCTCCGGATGGAGGTGGTGCGGGCCTATGTCTTCGAGCAGCCCGAGGCCGTGAAGGCGGAGCTCACGCTCCGGCCGGGGGAGGAGTTCTTCGTGGATCGCTTCGAGAACCGTGACGTGCACGAGGACGGCGGCAGCTTCGACGCCCAGCTGGATGCCTACAGGGCGAAGTATCCGGACCACGTGGACCCGCCCGAGGAACTGTGAGGGAGAGGAGGAGCGCGATGTTCAAGAAGATGTTGATGGGTTTTTTGTTGGTCGGGGTCTCGCTGACCCCCGCATGGGCCTCTGCGCAAGCGCCGAGCGGCGTGTGTAGCGTCGGCGCGTTCACGCGCTGGCTCGCCCACGTAGGGCTCGGCGAGCCGCCGTACACTGGCGATCCGTTCTCCGCGGCGGACGATGCCTACTACGAGATGCTCGGCGGCGGCATCGGCTGCGGCTTCGATTTCGATGAGGTCGTTCGTTGGGCGCAGCTGTACAACGTCGCCAGCGGCTCCTGGCGTGACGCCGGGTTCGACGAGGCTTGCACCCTCGAAGAGCCCTTCACGAGGTTCTGGATG
>JAAZAA010000409.1 GCA_012514535.1 Myxococcales bacterium
GCAAGAGGTGGCCGAGCAGCTCGAGCGGGAGAAGCGAGCGCGCGCCGAAGCGTCGCAGGGGCCCGCCTCGGAGCCGAGCAGCCCGTCAGAGCCGCGCTGAGGCGGGGACGTCGAAGAGGGCCAGGAGTGGGCCAGGAGAAACCCTCCAGAGCTCCTGCGGGGGACTTCCATGGGGGACTTCTGCGAATCCCACGCCGGCGAGACGTCGACCTGTGGCGCCATGGCTCGCTCGCGTCCTCTCTGCCGGGAGAGCGCGGGAAGAGGCCGGGGGGAACGACTCGGGGCCGGGGCGGGAGGGGCGTGTGGACTGGAGCCTCGGGGAGCCGCGGCGGGTCGATTTCGGACTTTGGTGGTGAGCCGAACTCGGTGGGTCGGGGCCCTGGTGAGTTGGGACCGCGTGTCAGGGGACGTGCGCCCGGAGGTTCGTCATGAAGAAGTCACGTTTCGATACCCATTCTCGAGGGGTGCGGCCCTGGCCCTGGTCGGGGTGCGGTGCGCTCTTGGCGCTCTTTGCCGTGAGCTGTAGCGGGTCGGCCGTCGAAGGCAGCGGAAGCGGGTCGACCGCGGGCGGACGGTCGGCCGGGGGAGGCGGAGCGTGGGGCTACTTCTCCGGGGGAGGAACCTGGGGATCGGGGGGACTGGCCGTGGGGGGCTCCTGGGCGGGCGGGGGGCAGCACATCCAGGGCGGCGCTCCGGGAGAGGACTCTCCCGCGGGCGGCACGGGGGGCAGGGAAGTGGGCACCGGAGGGACTGGCGGCGCGGTGGTGTACGACCGAGACGGCTGCGAGCGGCGTCAGTCCGAGTGCTTCGCCGCGGTGGACGCGCTCTGCGCCGTGCTCGACTCCTACGACTGTGATCACCTCGTTCAGGAGTGCAGCTCGGCTTACGACGCGTGCCTGCGGAGCTGGGTCGCGACCTGCCCGCGGGGGGTGAGCGAGTGCTACTCGCGGGCGGAGCTCTGCTATTCGTCGGGGCTCCCCAACGACGTCTGTGACGAGATTTTCTTCGGATGCGGGGAGGAGGCGCGCCTCTGTCACGATGCGATCTCCTCGGAGGAATCGGAGCCGCAGGAGGAAGAGATCGAGCTCCTGCGGGAGACTGGTGAGTGAACGCTGGTGAGGTGAGGCGCTGGTGAGGTGAGGCGTGACGGAGCCGCGCCGCTGGTGAGCCGTGCCGCGATGGAGCCGTGCCGCGACGGAGCCGCGAGAGCGCTCGAGCCCGCGGCGCCGTCGCGCGCGCGGCGTCGCCTTGTCGCAGGAGCCTCGAGCCGCGCGGTGCCGCGTGACGTCCGCGACCAGAAGAAGACGAGAGCAGCGATCCGCGAGCAAGACTTGGGCTCGGGTGGGCCCTCAAGCCCCCGGCAAGTGGTTGGGGCCTGAGGGGCGGCGCTCCTGCCGATGGCGAACCGAGCGGCGCTCTGCCGGATCGGTGGGGCGCGGAGAAGGGCGTTGGAGCACGTCTCGGAACAAGGGGGCGAGCACTCGCTCCCAGGTGATGTCGTCGAGGGCTTCGCCCTGGGCTGCGGTCAGTCTGCCTGCGGCGGCCCAGCGCGCCGCTGCGGACGAGGTCCGCGCCCATGAGGGAGCGCTCGTCGCTGCTTCTGGCGGTCGGTCGCGGATGGCCCCGTCCAGGGTCCGCTGGAGGACGTCGCGCGCGCGCTCCGGCGCCACGTCCAGGGACCAGGCGAGGATTTGCCAAGCCAGGTCCGCGTGGCGGGCCTCGTCTTCGGCGACCTTGCGGAGGGCCGCCTGGAGCGCGGGATCCGTGGCGAGGCGCGCCTGCTCTCCGACCCGCACGGCGGCGAGGGTCTCCCCGATGCAGCCTTCGAGCACGTTGGCGCGAAGGAGGCTCTCCCAGCTCACGTCGTCGAGCGCACCCCGCACGTCGAGGGGCCCGGGCCGCGGGGGCTCGCCGGGGCCGTCGGCGTGGTGGCTGGCGGCGTGGTGGCTGGCGGCGTGGTGCGCCGCGCGGGAGAAGCAGAAGGCGGCGTGCTCGAGCTCGTCCAGGGACGCGCGCTGGGAGGCTTCGATGAGAGACGAGGGCGCTCCCAAGGCCATCAGCTGGAGCGTGAGCCGCGCGAACGCGGCAACGGAGGCGTGCTCGAAGAGGCCGTCGTCCGCCCAGGCCTCGGCGAGGAGCCCTTCGACGTCCTGTGCGGTCTCCGTCGGGTCGACGCTGGCCAGGCTGGCCACGCGCGCGGTGGCGCCCACGAGGAACGGGCGTCCTCCCCTGCAGAAGAAATCGCGGCGGTAGCAGCAGCGGTCTCCGTCTTCCGTCAGCTCGATCGCGTCCCAGCGTCGTTGGTGATCCAGGGCGAGCATGGCTCCGTACTGATCCGGGGACGGACACCCCGTGGAAGGATCCCAGGCGTGCACTCGCTCCTCCTTCCAGTCGACATACCTGCGCCCGTCGGCGCCACTGCCGCCAGAGGAGACGTCCTCTCGGGTATCGGGATCGCCTTCCGCGCACTGGTCGGCCGCGTCGACGCAGGCGTAGGCGTCCGCCCCCCCTCGGCCAGCGGCGTTCGCCTGCCCGGCGAGGTGACTGGACCCCCCGCCGTCGCCGCGGCTCCGCCCGACGCTCAGTCCACCCGCACCGTTCGCGCCGCCGGCGCCCCCAGCGCCGTTCGCGTCGCGATCTTGGAGGACTCGATCGCGCAGCTCGACGAGCTCGTCGATGGTGTGGCAAGCGTGGTCCGTCTCGGTCGCGCAGCAGGGGCCCGACCCCATCGTGAACATCGCCAGCCCGGAGAGCTCCAGCACCCTCCGCAGGCGCCCCGCCATGCGAGCCGGGCTCGTCGAGGATTCTTGTGGTGCTTCTTTCTCCGAATGAGCCACGGGTCAGTCTCCTCCCAACAGAAGAGGCTACCACGGAGTCGGCGATTCCCGATCACCGGAGCGCGGTCAAGGCGAATCATCCGACATTGCACCGCGAGCGACCCTGCACAGCGAGCGGGCACTGTCGGCGCGGCGGGCGCGTCAGCGGTGCATCAGCTCGCGGGGGGCGGGGCTCGCAGGATCTTTTCCATCGCCTTGCCCTTCGCGAGCTCGTCGACGAGCTTGTCCAGATAGCGGATCTCGCGCATCGTGGGCTCTTCGACGTTCTCCACCCGGACGCCGCAGACGACACCCTTGATGAGCAGACGGGAGGGATGGGGACGCGGAGCGCCCGCGAGGAACGTCTCGAAGTCCGTCTCCTTCTTCAGGTGCTGCTCCAGCTGCTTCTGGCTGTAGCCCGTGAGCCAGCGGATGATCTCGTCGACCTCGGGCTTCGTGCGGCCCTTCCTCTCCGCCTTGGCGACGTAGTGCGGATAGACGCTCGCGAAGCTCATCGTGTAGATTCGATGTTTGGTCATGGTTCACTTGCTCACGGTGACGGCTGCCCCCCGCGGACCTCCGAGGGGAGCGGGAGCGAGGCACGACGAGCGTCGCGCGGAGTGCGGGCGCACGAAAGTCTAGGGGTCAGGCCGCGGGCGTCCAGCGCCCGCCGCGCTCGCGGGGGCCGAGCTATGTGACCGAACCCCAGGGAGGGGGAGCTGACACAGGCTTCGGATCCTCGCGGAGCTTCAGGTACCTTCGTCCCCGGAGACGACGCGCAGAGGCGCGCCGTTCGATGACGAGGTCACCCATGACGAGCAGCGACGATCGACGAAGTCCTCCCAGCCCCCACCCCGTAGACGGAGCGTCTCCCGACGAACGGTCTCGACTGCGGGAGCACCTTACGGCCGCCGCCCGCGGTCGGTTCGGGGCGATCCCGGCGGAGTCGATCGTGGAGCGGCTGCTGGCGGTCGGCGGCGACGCGGACTTTCCGGTCATGGAGGCGGCGCTCGACGCGCTCCTCCGTCGGGCGGAGTTCGCCGCCCGGGACGGCCTCGCGGTCGCCCAGCGCCCCGCCCGCGGCGCGCTGCTGGGGGCCTACACGACGGCGCGAGTGGACGGGCACTCGTTCAAGAAGCGAGGGAAGGGCAAGGGAGATGAGGGGGCGAGCGCCAAGCGCCGGCCGCGGAGGGGGGAACGACGGCCCTATGTCACGCACGTCTATGGCCTGTCCCCGCTGCGTGTGAGCTGTGACTGCCCGGATTACCTGCGGAGCTCCCTCGGGATCTGCAAGCACCTGATCGTGGTGCTGGACGGGATCTACTCCGCCCCCGCCGGCAAGCGCGCCAGCGCCGAGCAGCGGCCGCTCCCGGAGCCACGGCTGGATTGGTCTCCCGAGCTGCCGCTGCGGGGCTCCCTCGATCGCCTGGCGGGCCTGCGTGTGAGGGGCAAACCGCTCGACGTGGCCTCGCAGGATCTCGGCCAGCGGCGGCGCCTCTTGAAGCGGCTCTGGGCGGCGGTCACGAAGGATCCAGAGGCGTGCGCCCCTGCCGCGCGCGGGGTGCTCGAGGAGGAGCTGGAGCGCTGTGAGCGCCTCGTGCGCGGAGAGAAGGGTGCCCCGAAGGCGCTCGTGAAGCTCCGGAGCCTGCGGCGCGCGCTGTACGACTATCAGCGGGCGGGGGTCGAGCGCTTCCTGCGGAGGGGGCGCTTACTCTTGGCGGACGACATGGGCCTCGGGAAGACGACCCAAGCGATCGCGGCGTGCCACGCGCTGTTCCGGGCGGGTCGCGTGCAGCGGGGCGTGCTCGTCGTGCCGGCGAGCCTCAAGGGTCAGTGGCTGCGAGAGTGGCAGGCGACGACCAACGTCCCCGCGGCCGTGGTCGAGGGCCCCGCGGCGGATCGGCGGGCGCTCTACCGTCGCCACGAGGAGGGCTTCCTGATCCTCGGCTACGAGCAGCTGCTGCGGGATTTCGAGCACGTCCAGGCGCTCGCCCCGGAGATGGTGGTGCTCGACGAGGCCCAGCGGATCAAGAACTACGCCACGAAGACCGCCATCTACGTGAAGGCGCTGACGCCTGAGTATCGGCTCGTGCTCACGGGGACCCCCTTCGAGAACCGCCTCGAGGAGCTGGCGTCGCTCTTGGACTGGGTCGACGACGTGGCGCTGGCCCCCAAGTGGCGCCTGGTGCCCTGGTACACGGCGTGGGAAGGCGACGGCGGGAGCGGGAAGAGCGGCGCGCGCAACCTGGACGTGCTGCGCGCGCGCCTGGAGCCGTGCTTGGTCCGTCGCGTGCGCAGGGAGGTGATCACGCAGCTCCCACCCCGCAGCGACACGCGCCTGCCCGTCGAGATGACGCCGCAGCAGCAGGCGGCCCACGACGACCTCGACCAGCCGATTCTCCGCCTCGTGTCCGCCGGGAAGCGGCGGCCCCTGACGCAGCAGGAGTTCTTGCGGCTCATGTCGCTCCTGACGCGGCAGCGGATCATCGCGAACGGGCTGGGACAGCTCGATTTCGACGAGCTGTGGCCGAGCTACCGGGTCGCGCTCCCGGACAATGCCCTGCTGGAGGGGCTGTTCTCCCCGAAGCTACGGGAGCTGCAGGCGCTCATCGCGGAGCTGTGCGTGCGCCAGGAGCGCAAGGTGGTCGTGTTCAGCCAGTGGCGGCGCATGCTCCGGCTCGCGGAGTGGTCCCTCCGCGCGGTGCTCGGGGACGCGGGTCTGCGGGCGGTGTTCTTCACCGGCGCGGAGTCGAGCGCCCAGCGCTCCCGCTCCGTGGTGGAGTTCCACGACGATCCCGCGGCGCGCGTGATGTTCTTGAGCGACGCTGGCGGCGTCGGTCTCAACCTGCAGAAGGCCGCGAACGCGTGCATCAACCTCGAGCTGCCCTGGAATCCGGCGGTCCTCGAGCAGCGCATCGGGCGGATCTACCGTCTTGGGCAGCGTGATCCGATCGACGTGTTCAACCTGGTGAGCGAGCAGAGCATCGAGGCGCGCATCGCTGGGATCGTGAGCAGCAAGCGCGCCTTGTTCGAGGGGCTGTTCGACGGAGACAGCGCCGAAGTGAGCTTCGACGCGCACGCGTCGTTCTTGCAGAGGGTGGAGGAGCTCGTCTCGGTGGAGCGCCTGCCCCAGGCACCTTCGGCGAGCATCTCGCCCGAGGCGCTGGACGACGTGGAGGCGAGGCTCGACGGGGGCGCTGAGCCCGAGGTGAGCGACGAAATCGACGGAGGAGAAGCCGGTCGGGGCGGTTCGGAGAGCGAGCCCGCCGCGACGGCGACGGGCCAGGACGTGCCGCCTTCGGCCGTTCGATCGACGGAAGGCAACATCGCAGGTCTCTTGCGGAGTCTGCGCGTGCAGCGGACCTCGACGGGAGGGCTCTCCATCGAGGCGCCTCCGGAAGCCGCCGGCACGCTGGCGGCCCTCTTCGAGGGGATGGCGCAGCTGCTCAAGGCACAGGATGCGTCGGCCGGCCAGGCCGGATCCGGGAGCACAGAGCGCGGGTGAGACGAATCGAGCGGGCCCGCGGACCTTCGCGGCGTCGCGCCGTTCGAGGAGCGAGGACGGCTGCGAAGGGCGCTCAAGGGCCGGAGGGTCGTCGGGTCGAGGAGGAAGTCATGCAACGAAGGATCGTCTACGTCGTCCTGGGGCTCGTCTCCGGGGTCATGGGGTGTGCGACGCAAGGTTCGGGGTCGGGGGAGCTCGAGTCCGGCGGCACCGTGGGAGGGGCCCGGGGCGAAGCGCCCGTGCGCTTCTCCTGGCACTCGCAGGGAGCCAGCGTGACCCGAGGAGACATCTCCGCCACCGTGCCCGGGCGCGGGCCGTTTCAGGGGACGTACATGCAGGTGACCTCGGACATCGAGGAGAGCGACGTCGAGCCCTACTTCGCCGATGACTGGTACGACGGCTGGGACGAGTGGGATGGCTGGGGGCCCGGGGGCGACGCGTTCGTCACGACGTACTCCGGCAAGGTCATCGCCGTGCTCCGCTCGGAGCAGGGGGAGCGGATGCGCTGCCGTTTCGATCTGGCAGAGCCCGATCGCGGGCCCGCCGGAGGCGGGATGGGGGAGTGTCAGCTCAGCGACGGCGCGAAGATCGAGGACGTGGTGCTGGAAGGCAGCTGAGCGCCAGGGGGCGTGGTCGCGCCGGGCGGCGCTGGCCCGCGGGAGCGGACGCCGAGCGGGCGCAGCGCCGAGATCCCCCCGAGTTCGCCGAGAAGGGCGCGGCGAGGAGCCCGCATCCGAGTCCGCGGCGCCGAGGCACGTCGGCGAGGCAGGGCCGTGGGGAAGGGCCGTGGGGAAGGGCCGCGGGGCAGGGCCGATCACGGGGTGAGCGACTGGATCCAGGTCTCGAGCAGCGCCCGGGCGGTGGGGTCGACGTCCTCGGTGCCGAGGGGAGGCATCTGGTACTCGGGGCCCCGGGAGTCCATGCGCACGAACAGCGCGCTGGCGGCGGGGTCGCCGGGGACGATGCGCACCGTGGGCCCCGGCGGGCCGTCCTCGGGCAGATCCAGGCCCACGCCGACCGTCGTCTCGTAGGTGGGGGTGCCCTCGACGGAGTCCAGCGCGTCGGTGCGCAGCCACAGGCGGAGATCGACCCGCGAGTTCACGCTCGAGCGGGGATGGTGGCAGTGACCGCAGTTGCCGTGCAGGTAGCCGAGCACCTGGCGGTCCGTCTCGTCGCCGGGGAGCTGGATGGTCGGGGGCGTGGTGGTGAGGCGCCCCTCCGCGGCGAGGCGGGTGAGGGTCCACTCGGTGGGATCGTCGGGCTCCGTCGTGTGGGCGAGCTGGATCGCCGAGAAGCCGAGGGCCTTGTCCGGCATGCGCAGGTGGCAGGTCTGGCACTGCTCCTCGCTGGGGATGTCGTGGGGCGTGCCGGAGGCGTCGTTCACGCCCTCGGGGACGGCGTCGGCGTCCGTCTGATCTTCGCGCCACTGGTAGGCGAGCATCCACCAGCCGCCGTTCGGGCGCTTCTCGATGACGCGCGTCTCCACGCGGACGCCGTCGCGGACGAACTCCTTGTAGAGGCGCGTGCCGATCGGGTACTGCCAGTACTCCATGTCGGTGGTGTCGATCTGCTCGCCCTCCGGGAGCCAGATCCAACGACGCTTCGCGGCGTCGTCGGTCCACAGCTGGAACTGCGGGCGGAAGGGCCGCACGCCGGGGGCGAGGGTCTCCATGTCCGCCTCGTACAGGCCCGCCTCCGACAACAGATCCGGGAGGGACGTGCGCTCGACGGGATCCATCGCGCTGCCCCCTTGACCGCCCGCGGCCTCGACGGTGCCTCCCGTGCTGCCGCCCGCTCCGTCACCGCCGGTGCCGGTGATGCCGCCGGAGGCGGTCGTCGGCGGGGGCGGTGAGGCGTCCTCGGAGGAACACGCCGTCGCTGAACAGATTCCGAGGAAAATCACCGCCGGGACGTGCCCACGGGCCGGGCGAAGGAAGCTCGAGTAGACCATCTCTGGGGGAGCTGAGTCCGCTGGCGAGATATCGGGTCAAAAAACTCTCGCAGGCAAAATTGCCTACTTCCTCCGTTCGCTCGCGGTGTATGGAGGGGGCATGGCGTCTTACGGTACTCATAGACAACTTACGAATCGCTTCTTGCCCTTCGCGACCTGCGCGTCGCTCTTTGCGGCGGCCCTCGTCGCCTGCAGCAGCGACGAGGGGTCGAGCGGCGGCGGCGGCGACAGCAGCGGGGGCACCACGAGCACCGGTGGAGACGGTCAGCCCGGCAGCGGCGGCGACGGCAACCCCGCGACGGGCGGGGACGGCGACCCGGGCAGCGGCGGCGATGGCAACCCCGGCACCGGTGGCTCGGGCGGCGGCGGCGGCGACGGCACCATGGGTGGCGTGGTCCCGGGGACGGATCACTACGACTGCGGCGCCCCGACGGGGACGTTGCCGTCTCTGAAGCTCGTCGAGTACGCGACGGGGTTCGACTCGCCCGTGCTCGTGACGCACGCGCCCAACGACACGGAGCGGCTCTTCGTCGTGGAGCAGCCGGGCGTCATCCGCGTCGTCAAGAACGGCACGACGAACGCGAGCCCCTTCTTGGACATCTCCGATCGGGTGAGCTTCGGCGGCAACACGGGGGGCACGACCTGGGAGCAGGGGCTGCTCGGGTTGGCGTTCCACCCCGACTACGACGAAAACGGCCTGTTCTACGTGCACTACAACTCATCGGGCGTCACGGGGCACCCGAACGGGTCGGCCATCATCGCCGAGTTCAAGGTCAGCGCGGATCCGGACGTCGCCGACGGGGGCTCGGAGCGCATCGTGCTCGGCGCGCCGACGACGACCGGGTTCCACAACGGCGGGACGATCACCTTCGGCCCCGACGGCATGCTGTACATCGCCCTCGGCGACGGCGGCAGCGAGCCCAACGGGCAGGACGTCACGAACGTGCGCGCGGGGATCTCGCGGATCGATCCCGTGCAGTCGGGGGCCGATCCCTACACGGTGCCCGCGGGGAACCTGAAGGAGAGCGTCCCGAGCGCGGCCCCGGAGCTGTGGAGCTACGGGCTCCGGAACCCCTATCGGTTCAACTTCGACGCCTGCACCGGGGACATGTACATCGGCGACGTCGGTCAATCGACGTGGGAGGAGATCAACGTGGAGCCCGCCGGCGAGGGGCACCGCAACTACGGCTGGGCCACGATGGAGGGACCGGACTGCTATCAGCCCGCCTCCGGCTGTGACCAGAGCGGCATCACGCTGCCGACGGTCTCCTACGATCGCCCCGCACCTCAGGAGTTCCGCTCCGTCACGGGCGGCGCGGTCTATCGGGGCAGCGCGATCCCCGCGCTCCGCGGCACGTACTTCTACTCGGACCTCTACATCGGCACCTCGAAGTTCGTCTACGATCCCGCGACGGGCGACGTGAGTGACCACGTGAGCGTCGAAGACCAGCTCAACCCGGCCCAGACCGATCAGGCGCTCGTCGCCATCCAGACGGGCGGAGACGGCGAGCTGTACTTCGTGAGCCGCGGCGGCACCAACACGAACCCCGGTCAAGTGCCGCCGGGCGTCGTGTACCGCCTCGAAGCGGACCAGTGAGCGACTGAGAGGCAGGAGGGGCCCCGCGCGGGGCTCCTCGCGCCGCCGGGCCCGGCGAGCCGCCCTCCCAGCGAACCACGAAGGCCGCCGGGGGCGGCCCGTGGTGGTTTGTGCGGAATCTTCCAGTGGAGCGGGGTGCCAATGCTCCTCTGTCTCACCGGGGGGGGAGAGTGGCATTCAGAGAGGGATGCAATCCTCTCGAGCTCCCTGGGCCTCCTCCTCGGCCGCCCCGCCTTGCAACGTTGACACCGGGCACGCTGCCGCGCCGCGTGCAAAGCGCTCCTCGGCGAAGGGGACGCGCTGGCGGCGCACGGCGTGGCGCGCCGCGGGGCTGATCGCGGCAGCGACCCTCTTCCCGGCGCTCGCGCACGCCGCGCCGGGGCCGGGCCTCGGGAACCTGGACTGCGGGGACGACGAGTACTTCAAGCCCTTCGCCTTCATCCAGAACCCGCAGGGGCCGAACGGCACCAACGTGGCTGTGATGGTGCGCGGCTACTTCATGACCATCTTCGCCCCCGACAGCGGTCACCCGCCGGGCGAGATCGGCCTCTACGACGTGTCGAAC
>JAAZAA010000410.1 GCA_012514535.1 Myxococcales bacterium
CGAGCCGAGCAGAGTCGCGAACGCGCGGAGCGGGCGGGGGCAGCCGC
Source organism: Myxococcales bacterium (assembly GCA_012514535.1). Lineage (GTDB taxonomy): Bacteria > Myxococcota_A > Polyangia > Polyangiales > Polyangiaceae > NIC37A-2. Next base: position 48 of record JAAZAA010000410.1, read on the forward strand.
TCAGGCATCGGCGCCGAGACGCGCGCGGGGATCGATGTGCCGCTCCGTGAGCCAGTTCATGTGCTCGCGGGGGGGCGCCCCGCACACCTGGGAGAACACCCGGTGGAACTTCGGGTAGCTCCCGAAGCCCGCGTCGAGGGCGACCTGGAGCAGGTTCCGGTCGGTGCCGTCCCAGCGCCGGATGAACTCCTGGACCCTGCAGTAGTTCCTGTACTGGAGCGGGGTGATGCCGACGTGATCCTGGAACAGGTGCGCCAGGCGGCTCGGGCTGATCCCGGCGCGTCGGGCGAGCTCGTCGATGGCGAGCTCCCGATCGTCGTTCACGGTCTCGCAGAGGCGCCGGGCGCGTAGGACCGCCTCGTGCACGGGAGCGGGGACGCGGACTTCGCCCGGTCCAGGCGCCTCGGCGAGCACCGCCAGGACCTCGTCGGTGGCCTGGGTGAGGGCGGCGCCGCGGGGCCGGAGCCAGAGCTTGCGGGCGGCGCGCCCGAGGGCGCGGAAACGATCCCAGGGGGGACGGGTGACGAAGGCGGCGCCCAGGGCCCGCGCGCCCGGGCGATGGGCCTCGAGGGAGCCGCTCAGCTCGAGCACCCACAGGGCCGCGTCCGGGCTCGCGTGGGTGAGCAGGTGCGGGGTGTGGGGCGGGATGAAGATGCACTCTCCCGCGGAGACGGCGCCGCGCACGCCGCCGACGTCGTACTCGATCGTGCCGCAGTGCAGCTGGTTGAGCTCCCAGACCGAGTGCTCGTGCACCGGCATGCGCGTGGAGCTCGCCGAGCTGAACCAGACGGCGACGGGCGGTGGGGGGCCGATGCGCAGGGAATTCAACGCGAGGATCGTTGTAGCCGGGGGGCCGAGAGCGTGCCAGGGCGCCTCGCGTCGCTGCGACGACACGGCGAGGCGACGCGGCGCGGTGCCCATCAGTACACTGTAGCAGAAATCGAGAAGCGCCCCCGAGCCGCAGGTGGGTAACTTGGCGCCATGCTCCGACGTCTTCCTTTCGAGCGGTCCACCTCCGCTGCGCTGGTCCTTTGCTGTGCATTTTTCTCGGGCGCTTGTAGCGATGGCGACACGAGCGACTCGAACACGGGAGGACCCGACGGGGGAGGCAGCGCCGCCACCGGTGGTTCGACGAGCACCGGCGGCACGAACGACCCCGGCACGGGCGGCGGAGGAGACACGGATCCCGGCCCGGGGACGGGTGGCGGCCCGGTGGTGATGCCGCCCCTCCCGCCGAACGACACGCCGGAGACGCCCGATCGGGAGAACTTCACGCTGCTGTTCGAGGATCACTTCGACACCCTCGATCTGACCCGCTGGCAGACGGCCTCGCACACCTTCGACGAGAACGCGGCCCAGTTCGACGCCTCGATGGTCACCATCGAGGACGGCTACCTGCGCCTGGGGCTCCAGGCAGCGGACAGCCCGACCTCCGACGGCCGGGACTACGTCGGCGGTGAGCTCCGCACGCTCGATTTCTTCGGCTACGGGCGCTTCGAGGCGCGCATCCGCTTCGCGCCGGGCAGCGGCGTCGTGTCGTCCCTGTTCACGTTCTACGACCACTACGCGGATCCAGACAAGCCGGAGAACTGGAACGAGATCGACATCGAGTTCCTCGGCAAGGACAACACGCAGATCCAGTACAACGTCATCCACTGGAACGCGGCCAATCAGCGGACCACCCACGAGAAGCACGTCACCACGGGCTTCGATCCCTCGGCGGAGTTCCACGACTACGCCATCGAGTGGCTCCCCACCGAGGTGCGCTTCTACATCGACGACGAGCTCGTCCACACGCAGACCGATCAGATCGAGGAGTTCCTCACCCTCGACAGCCGGCTGATGATGAACGTGTGGCCCGTGCAGAACACGCCGGACCTCACGGCCTGGGCCGGGACGCTCGACCCCGCGAGCCTGCCCACGGCCGCGTACTACGACTGGGTGCGCGTCTACGCGTACACGCCGTGAGACGCGCCGAGCCACGGTCGCGCGCGACCGTCGGCTGACGACGAACCTGTGCCCCCTGGGGGGCCGCCAACGACCTTGACGTCGTGGGCCAGCAAGCTCGACCCCATCGACGCTGCCCACGACGGCTTTTTTTGTGGGGGGTCTCCGGCGCCGTGAAGTGCACGCGTTCGCACGACGGCGCCGTGAAGTGCACGCGTTCGCGCGACGGCGCCGTGAAGCGCGGGAGCACGCACGTCGTCGTGGGGCGCCGCGGGGCGCCCGTTGAGCGTGCTTCGCGGGCTCGTCGGAGAGATGTCACGTCGCTGCCGCGCGAGTGATGGACTCGTTGCGAAACGAGCTGAAAGAAGCTGGTACGAGGGGCTCCGATCCAAGGAGACCCCATGAAGAAGTTCGAGAGAGAGACGTACGTGTTGGCGGCCGCGCTGTCGGTCGCGGCAGGATGCGGCAACGGGAGCGTCGACGGGAGCGACGCGGGTCGGAGCGAGACTTTCGGGCCAGGCTCGTTGGTCCGCATCGAGAGCGAGGCTCCGGGGGCGAACTGCGCTGAGGGAGGGCAGGTGGTGCGCGCTGGCAGGGACACCAGCGGGGATGGCCGGCTGGACGACGATGAGGTCGAGGTGAGCTCCTACGTATGCCATGGGCGCGCCGGAGACGACGGAGGCCGAGGTCGACGGGGCCCAAAGGGGGCGTTGGGCGCTCCCGGGGATGGCGGAGGCCCGGGGAGCTTGCTGCAGCTCGAGCTGCTGGCGCCGGGCGCGGAGTGCCCGGCGGGAGGGTACAAGGCGATCACCGGCATCGACGCCAACCGCAACGGCCGCTTGGAGGGAGACGAGCGCACGGACGAGGCGCTCCTGTGTACTCCTGCGACGGAGCCCGCCGCCGGGTTCCAGCTGTTGAGTCGCTTCCACGCGCCCACCGGCCCCGCCGCGGAGATCGTGACGGCCACGCCGGACGGGATGACCCTCGCCTACACGAACGCGGTCACCGGCGGCGTGGAGTTCGTGGACATCACGGTGCCGACGCGCCCACGGCTGCTCGGTAGCGTCGACGTGAGCGGCGAGGTGACCCACCCGGGGAAGGGCGATCCGACCTCCGTGGCCATCACCCCCAACGGCAAGTACGCGATCGTCGCGGTGATCGACACGGAGGATCCTCTGGCGGATTACCCGGGGGCGCTGGTCTTCATCGACGTCGCGACCCGCACCATCGCGGGCAAGATCGACATCGGCGTCGGTCCGGACGCGGTGCGCGTCACCCCCGATGGGTCGAAGGTGCTCGTCGCCATCGAAGACGAAGGCGCGACCGCGTCCCCGCGTCCCGGCTCCCTGCAGGTCGTCAGCATCGACTACGAGAACCCCGCGGCCTCGACCCTGACCACGATCCCCATGACGCCGGACGTCGGGGAGCACCGGGCCGACGCGCAGCCGGAGTTCATCGACGTCAGCGCCGACGGCACCACCGCCATCGTGTCCCTGCAGGAGAACAACGCGATCGCGGTGATCGATCTCGTGACCCTCACGGTGACCCGCTACATCGACGCGGGGGTCGCCACGCACGACGCGGACCTCGCCGAAGACGGAGAAATCTCCCTGAGCGAGCCCTTCGCGGGGCGGCGGGAGCCCGACGCCGTGTGTCTGTTGCCCGGAGGGCGACACTTCCTCACCGCCAACGAGGGTGACACGAGCGTCGTCGACGGCGTGTACCCGGGGTCGCGCAACTTCACCCTCTTCGATCTGGACGGCACGGTCGTCCACGATCCGGGCGCGAGCTTCGAGCTCCTCGCCTCACGCTACGGGCAGTATCCGGACAGCCGCTCCGCGGCGCGGGGCGTCGAGCCCGAGGGGTGTGGCGCCGCACGCTTCGGACAGCGGGACTTCGCCTTCGTCTTGGGGGAGCGCAACTCGTCGCTCACGGTGCTCGACGTGGAGGAGCCGACGGCGCCGCGGGTGATCCAGATGCTCCCGGCGCCGTTTCGTCCCGAGGGGCTGGTGGCCCTGCCCCAGAGAAACTTGCTCGTCGTCGCGGGCGAGGGGGACGGCGGTCTCGGGGGCGGCGTCTGGATCTACCAGGCAGTGAGCGACCCGGGCGCCGTGGGGTCCTTGGGCCCGAACGTCTTCCGGGGCTACAGCGAGTCCGTGCCCTTCGGAGGCATCAGCGGCGGCGCCTGGAACGGGGTCGAGGGGCAGCTCGTCACGACGCCCGACAACGTCTTCGAGCGGCAGCGCATCTGGACCTTCGCCCTCGACGAGGCGAGCCACCGGATGAACCTCGTCGACGAGCTGCTCCTGAGCACGGCGACGGGAGAGCCGTTGACCGGGTACGACCCCGAGGGACTGTCCCTCAACCCGGAGGGCGGATACGTCATCGCGACCGAGGGAGCGGCCAGGAACGGCGGTAGCACCTCGGGCGCCTGCGACGGGGTGCCGACCCAGCGCAACCGCCTGCTGTTCGTCACTCCGGAGGGGCGCCTGGACGCCTCCGTGAACGAGACGGGCATCGTCGACCTCCCGTGTGCGGCCCAAGGGGACCCCAACGGGATCGACTGGACCGCCCTCACCGGGAACGGCTTCGAGGGCGTGGCGGTCGTGGACACGCTCCCGGACGCTCCCGGCGGGTTGAAGGCGTACGTCGCGTTCCAGCGACCCCTGAGCGGGGGCGTGGACGCGGGCAACACCACCCGCATCGGCGAGTACGACGTCGATGGGGGGACGTGGAACTTCTACTTCTACACGCTGGAGCCGAACCACGCGGGGCCGGCAGCGAACGTGTTCTTGTCGGACATCGCGCATCTCGGCGGGGACGAGTTCGTGGTGGTGGAGCGGGATCAGCGCCGAACGGGCACGGCGGGCATCAAGCGGCTGTATGCGTTTCGCCTGTCGACCGGTGCGGTGAACGACAGCGCGAAGCCGGTCACGAAGGTGCTCGCCGCCGACCTGCTGCACACGAGCTTCCGCTTCGACTTCGAGAAGGTGGAGACCGTGGCGGTCACGCCTCGGGGCACCTACGTCATCAATGACAACGACGGGGGAGAGGAGGCGCAGGTGTTCTATCGCATCGGGCCCCTCGTCTCGGGTGGGGCACCGGGCGCGACCCCGAGCACCCCGGCCTCCTCGGGGCTCGTGGTGAACGAGGTGTTCTCTCAGGGCAGCGCGGAGAACCCGGACTACGTCGAGCTCCTGAACGTCACCGGCAGCGAGCTGAACCTCGCGGGCTGGACGTTGACGGACGACGACCCCGCGCACGTGTACGTCTTCCCCGAAGGGACGGTGGTGCCTCCCGGGGGACGGCTCGTGATCGCGGAGGGCGCGGACTTCGACTTCGGCCTCGGGGGCGCCGACGCGGTGAACCTCTTCAACGCCCAGGGCGCGCTGGTGGACGCTCACGCCTGGACGTCCCATGTCGGCAGCGCGGGTCGTTGTCCCGAGGGGACGGGCGAGTTCTTCCCGATGACGCCCACGAAGGGCGCGCCGAACGAGTGCGCCGCGGGGGACCTCACGGGGCTGGTGATCAACGAGATCAGCTCGAACCCGAACCCCGATTGGGTGGAGTTCATCAACGTCACCGCCGCGCCCCTCGATCTCTCGGGCTGGACCTTCACGGACGACGATCCGTCGCACGTCTACGCGTTCCCCCACGGCACGATCGTCGCACCGGGTGAGCTGCTCGTGCTCGAGCAGAACGCCAGCGGCAGCTTCACCTTCGGCTTCGGCTCCGCCGATCGGATCAACCTCTACAACCCCGAGGGCACCCTCGTGGACAGCCACGGCTGGAGCGCTCACGTCAGCAGCGTCGGACGCTGCCCGGACGGCGTCGGCGAAATGACGGCGATGGCGGCGTCGAAGGGCGGCGTGAATACGTGTGAGTGAGCGCCGCGACCGGTCCACGTCGACGGGCGTTGCCTGGGCGACGTGGGACCGAATGACGGAGACCGTGGCCCGACGCCGACGTCCCTGGCGCTGTGGGGACGGTGCGACCTGGGGGCGAGTCGACGTGAGGGGGGGCCGCGTGTCGGCGAGGCCTGCGGTCGTTCCCGTGGGCCGCGGATTGCGGCGCTGTTCGAGCGCCCGGCGACGCAGAACGGAGTGAACGATGAGAGCGCCTCACGCGGTTCACGGGCGATGAGCCGTGCGCCCTCGTGAGTGAGAACTGATGACGTCCGTCATCAGCGGCGGGCACGGGCGCGCCAGTCGGGCGGCCTCGCGCCGCCAGGACGCAAATGATGCGCGCGAGGAGCCGACCTCGGGTCGCCAGCGAAGCGTTAGTTCGCCGTGCGCGCAATTCATGCGCGCTTCGGGGAGCGCGCGACCTTGCTCGGTAACCATGGAGCGCGCTGCTGCGCAACTTCTGCGCACGACCCGTCGTGGGCCGGACTCCAGGGCGAACGTCAGCTCCTCGTGAGCACCGTCGCTGCAACTTTCGAGCGCAATCCCCGAGAGAATTGACATCCGTCAATGTCGGTCCCCCTCCACGGCGGCCCGCTGGCCGAATCAAGGGAAAGCATCCATCCCCTCGTTGACTCCCTCCGCCGATTTGCCGAGGATAGGCAATCGTTCGGATGGTTGCTTCGGGGGCCCATGACTCGTGAGCGAGCGGCAGAGTTGGTTCGAAGAGACATTCCTGGGGCGAACGTTTGACGCAGGATGACAACGGTAGGTGGTAGAGCGACTCCGAGCGATGACTCCGAGCCGACCTCGGGGGCATTGGCGAACGTTGGAGCGGAATCTCGTCGGGCGAAAATGGGACGGAAGGAAACCAAGCCTTTACAGGAGGTCGAGGGGTCTTGACGGGACAGAGCGCAGCGATGCGTCTCGCGGAGATCTTGGGCGACGAAGCGGCCCCAGGCCTGCTCGCGGCGGCCCTCGGCTTGAAGGAGGGCGAGACCCCGTTCCCGTGGCAGACGCGCTTGCTTCAGCGGATGCGTGACGGCGACATCCCGCGATCGCTCGATGTCCCGACGGGGCTCGGCAAGACGGCGACGATGGCCATCTGGTTGGTCGCGCGCGCGCTCGGGGCACGAGTACCGACGCGCCTCGTGTACGTCGTCGATCGTCGCGCGGTGGTGGACCAGGCGACGGACGTCGCCGCGAACCTCCGGTCCTGGGTGGCTGAGACCCCGAGCATCCAGGAGGCTCTGTTGCCTTCTGGCGGAGCCCTCCCCGTCTCCACCCTCCGTGGTCAGTTCGTGGACAACCGAGAGTGGTTGGAGGATCCGTCCACGCCCGCGATCGTCGTTGGGACCATCGACTTGGTCGGCTCGCGGCTCCTCTTCGAGGGCTACCGTGCGTCGCGAAGGATTCGCCCCTACATGGCTGGCCTTCTGGGTCAGGATACCCTCTTCGTCCTGGATGAGGCGCACCTGGTTCCGCCGTTCGAGCGCTTGCTCGAGCGAGTGGTGCTCGACGACCGAACACTCCGAGGGTCACAGGAAGACGGACGCCCGCCGCCGCCACGCTTGCTCTCGCTCTCGGCGACTGGCCGCTCTCGGGGAGGAGAACCCTTCGATTTGGAGGCGGAGGACCTCGCGCATCCGATCGTGAAGCAACGATTGGGAGCACGAAAGCGGCTCGTGCTCGAGGAGCTCGGCGGTAAGGCAGATATCGCCAGCGTCGCCGCTGAGCGCGCCTGGGGGCTCACCTCCGAAGGAACGAAGCCGCTGAGGTGCGTGGTGTTTCTTGCCAAGCGCGAGGACGCGGAGAAGGTCGTCGAGCACCTGATCCGGTTGTCCGGGCTCGACAAGCTGAAGAAGGGCGACGAGCCGCGCGCAGACGTCGAGTTGCTCGTCGGTGGACGTCGCGTGTTCGAACGAACCCAGGCTGCGCGGCGGCTCGAAGAGCTGGGCTTCCTGGCTGGCACGGAGAGGGAGCGACGCCGTCCAGCGTTCCTCGTCGCCACGTCCGCTGGCGAGGTCGGGGTCGACCTCGACGCGGACCACATGGTGAGTGATCTGGTGGCGTGGGAGCGAATGGTTCAGCGTCTGGGACGTGTGAACCGACGGGGCTCGGGGGACGCACAGGTCCTGGTCCTCGACGTACCCCCGAGTGGGAAGGATGCGGCCCCTGACGAGGCGAGGCGCGCAGCCGTTCGTGAGCTGTTGAGGCGGCTCCCCGAAGGCGACTCCGGGGGTCGAGACGCGAGTCCGGGAGCGCTCCGCGACCTTCAACGAGTCGCCCGGAGCGAGGCGAGCCTCGCGGGGACGATCAGCCGAGCGTCCACGCCGGAGCCCCTGTATCCGCCGCTCGATCGTCCGACGCTGGACGCTTGGTCGATGACGTCGCTTGCCCATCACCCGGGCCGCCCCGCCGTCGCTCCTTGGTTACGAGGCTGGGTCGAAGCTCGCCCGCAGACAACCGTCATCTGGCGGAGGCTGTTGCCTTTGGTCAACGACGAACCTCCCTCGCCTGCCCACGCGAAGGCGTTCTTCGAGGCAGCGCCCTTGCATGCCAGCGAGTTGCTGGAGACCGAGACCCATCGAGTGGTGGAATGGCTCGGCAAACGAGCGAAGCGGCTTCTCGGGGCGGTCAAGAAGGGTCGTGAGGGTTCGTTGAAAGCGCGAAGCGTGGTTGCAGCGCTGCTCCAGGATGGGGGGGAGAAGATCCTGTGGAAGACCCTCGAGGAGCTGGCGGAGTGGCCAAAGAGGGAGCTGGACAGGGCGCTTCCGGGGGCAGAGCTCGTCGTGGACGCGCGCTTTGGAGGGCTTTCGTTCGGTCTCCTCGACCCGTCGGTGGACGACGCCCCTCCCACCCTCGACGGTGACGACCAGAGCGACGGGCGCGTCGACGCGGACGCGCCGGAAACGGCGACCTGGTTCGATGTGCCATACCGGGTGCGGCAGACCAGCGAGCCCGCGGCGATCGAAGACCCCGCTTGGCGCGAGCGGTTGCGGATCCCCCGCGAGCGGAGCGCGGACGGTGAGATTCTCCGGTGGTGGGTGGTCGAGAAGCGCCAGAGCGACGCTGCGACCGAGGAAGATCGTTCTGCGGGTCGCCCACAGAAGCTGGCCGAGCATCAGCAGTGGACCGTCGAGCGCGCTGCGGCGTTGGCGGAGCGCGTCGGTCTGCCGCAGGAGGGTGCCCGCATCTTGAAAGTCGCGGCGCGTCTGCATGATGAAGGCAAGCGAGCTGCGCGGTGGCAGTCGGCCTTCAACGCGCCGCGTGGCGAAGGCGGGGAGCCGTACGCGAAGACGCGCGGTCCGGTGAACGTGAGGCTTCTGGATGGCTATCGCCACGAGTTTGGATCCCTCCCGCACGCGGAGCGAGATCCCGAGCTGCTCGCGCTCTCAGAGGAAGATCGAGATCTGGTCCTTCATCTCATCGCGAGTCACCATGGGTTCGCGCGCCCGTCGATCTCCACGAAGGGCTGTGAGGATGCCCCCCCATCGCTTCTCGAAGAGCGCGCACGCCAAGTGGCGCTGCGCTTCCTCCGTGTGCAAGGACGTCTGGGTCCTTGGGGTCTCGCCTGGTGGGAGGCCTTGCTGAGGGCGGCTGACCAGCAGGCATCTCGGGAGAACGACCGCCTGGACGCGGGGAGGGGGCGATGAGTATCGCGCGGGTTCCCGTGGATTTCTTCAACCCGGGTCAGGTCTTCGCGTGCCTGGGGTTGATGGAAATGACGGAGGTGCTGTTCGGGGCCGCCGAGGGCGCCTTCGTCTGGGGTGTGGCGGGCTCGACCCAGTTCGCCCTGCGGGGCGCAGGCGACGGGGATCCCGTGGCC
>JAAZAA010000411.1 GCA_012514535.1 Myxococcales bacterium
GCGCAGAGCTCGACCGCGCACGTCCGACGGCCACGCTGGCGTCCTCCGCAACGACCACTCGCCCGCCCCGCCGCCTGCTGCGCTCAAGCACGAACCTCACCTCCCGCGACCGCCTCCGCCTCCGTCGCGCGCTCCCGCTTCCGGAACAGGCCGAGGACCACGACGAAGAAGATGGGCACCATCAGCACCGCGAGGAAGGTGCCCGACAACATGCCGCCGATCACCGCGAGCCCGATGGCGTTCTGCCCTCCGGCGCCCGCCCCGCTCGACGTCGCCAGAGGGAGCACGCCCAGGATGAAGGCGAGCGACGTCATCAGGATCGGCCGCAAGCGCATGCGCGCGCCCTCCAGGGCCGCCTCGACGAGCCCCATGCCCTTGGCATGGAGATCTCGCGCGAACTCCACGATGAGGATGGCGTTCTTCGCCGAGAGCCCGATCGTCGTCAGCAGCCCGACCTGGAAGTACACGTCGTTGTTCAGCTTGAACAGGAACGCGAAGGCCAGCGCGCCGACGACGCCGAGGGGGACGACCAGCATCACGGAGAAGGGCACCGACCAGCTCTCGTAGAGCGCGGCGAGGCACAGGAAGATGACGAGCAGCGACAGGGCGTACAACGCCGGCGCCTGGGAGCCCGCGAGCCGCTCCTCGTAGGACATGCCCGACCACTCGATGCCGAAGCCCGCGGGCAGATCGCGGGCGAGCTCCTCCATGGCCGCCATGGCGTCTCCGGAGCTGTAGCCCGGCGCCGCGGCCCCTTCGATCTGCACGGAGGGGAGCCCGTTGAAGCGCTCGAGCCGCGGCGAGCCGTAGGTCCAGCTGCCCGTCGCGAAGGCGGAGTAGGGCACCATCGAGCCCGCCCCGTTGCGGACGTACCAGCGCTCCAGATCCTCGGGCGCCCGCCGGAACGGCGCGTCCCCCTGCAGGAACACCTTCTTCACGCGGCCGCGATCGACGAAGTCGTTCACGTAGGCGCCGCCCCAGGCGATGGCGAGGGTCCGGTTCACCGCGTCGAGGGACAGGCCGAGGGCCGCCGCCTTCTCCTGGTCGACGTCGATCTTGTACTGGGTCGTGTCGTCCAACCCGGTGGGGCGGACGCGCGCCACCGCTGGATGCTTCCCCGCCGCCTCGATGAGCTGATCCCGCACCTCGAGCAGCGCCTCGTGCCCGTGGCCCGCGCGATCCCGCAGCTGCAGCTCGAAGCCCGAGGCGATGCCGAGCTCCGACACGGCGGGCGGGGTGACGACGAAGGCGGAGGCCTCCTTGATGGCGGCGAAGGCGTCGGACGCCCGCGCCGCGACCGCCTGCGCGCGCAGCTCCGGGCCCTTGCGCTCCTCCCACGGCTTCAGGCGGATGAAGGCGATGCCGTTGTTCTGGGCGCGACCGCCGAAGTTGAAGCCGGAGATGGCCGTCACCGACTGGACCGCGCCCTCCTCCTCCTCGAGCAGGTGCTTGGTGATGTGGCTCATCACCTCCTTGGTGCGCTCGATCGGCGTGCCCGGAGGCAGGCTGACCATGGCGAGGAGCTGCCCCTGATCTTCATCCGGGAGGAAGGCAGAGGGCAGCCGCACGAAGAGGACCCCCATCATCACCACGAGGGCCAGGTAGGCGGCCATGGATCGCCCGCGCCGCCGCAGGAGCCCGGCCAGGAGCCCCTGGTAGTGCGCCTGCCCCCGATCGTAGGCCTGGTTGAACCAACGGAAGAACCTGCGCTCCTTGCCGCCCGGAGTGTGGGGCTTCAGCAGGGTGGCGCAGAGCGCCGGCGACAGGGTGAGGGCCACCAGCAGGGACAACCCCATCGCGGAGACGATGGTGATGGAGAACTGCCGGTAGATGACGCCCACGGAGCCGCCGAAGAACGCCATGGGCACGTACACGGCGGCGATCACCGTGGTGAGGCCGAAGAGGGCGGAGGTGATCTGCTCCATGGAGCGCTTCGTCGCCTCCTTGGGCGGGAGGCCCTCCTCCTCCATCACCCGCTCGACGTTCTCCACCACGACGATGGCGTCGTCGACGAGCAAGCCGATGGCCAGCACCATCCCGAACAGGGTGAGGGTGTTGATGGTGAAGCCCGCCATGGCGAGGATCCCGAACACCCCGAGCAGGACCACCGGGGCGGCGATCGTCGGGATCAGCGTCGCGCGGAAGTTCTGCAAGAAGAGGAACATGACCAGGAAGACGAGGCCGATGGCCTCGAACAAGGTCATGACGACGCTGCGGATCGACAGCCGCACGAAGGGCGTGGTGTCGAGGGAGGTCCGGTAGGTGAGCCCCGGCGGGAAGAACTCGGACATCTCGTCGAGGGCCGCCCGCGTCCCATCCGCCGTCTCGAGCGCGTTGGCGCCCGCCGCCAGCCGCACGCCGATGGAGGCGGACGGCATGCCGTTGTGGAAGGAGTCCGTGTCGAAGTTCTCGCCGGTGAGCTGCACCCGCGCCACGTCGCCGAGCCGCACCTGCGCGCCGTCCCGCTGGACGCGCAGGAGGATGTTGCGGAACTCCTCCTCCGTCGTGAGGCGGCTCTGGGCGGTGATGGTCGCGTTGAAGGCGGTGCCCTCCACGGCGGGCAGCCCGCCGAGCTGCCCCGCGGAGATCTGCGTGTTCTGCTCGCGGACGGCGTTGGCCACGTCCCCCGGCGTGAGACCGAAGGCCGTGAGCTTGTCCGGATCCAACCAGATGCGCATCGCGTAGGGCGCGCCGAAGAGCTGCGCCTCACCGACGCCGGGGACCCGCGCGATCTGATCGAGGACGTTCGAGGCGACGTAGTCGGCGATGTCGACCCGCGTCATGCTCCCGTCCTCGGAGATGAAGTCGAAGATCTGCAGGAAGTTCCGCGCGGTCTTCGCCACCACCAGCCCCTGGCGCTTCACCTCCTCGGGCAGCAGCGGCTCCGCCGCCGCGAGCTTGTTCTGCACCTGCACCTGGGCGATGTCCGGATCGACCCCTTCGTCGAAGGTCAGGTTGATGCTGACCGTGCCGGCGCTGTTGCTCTCCGCGGTGAAGTAGCGGAGCCCGTCGATGCCGTTGAGCCGCTGCTCGATCACCTGGGTGACCGTGTTCTCCAGGGTCTGCGCGTCCGCGCCCGGGTACGTCGCCCGGATGCCGATCGACGGGGGCGCGATGGCCGGATACTGCGCCACCGGGAGCTGCAGCACGGCGAGCGCCCCGGCGAGCATGATCAGGATCGCGATCACCCACGCGAAGATGGGGCGATCGATGAAGAACTTTGCCACGACGGATCCCTCGAGTTGCGACCTGCCGAATCAGCGGGCGGCTTGAGCTCCTGGAACGACGGTGATCTCACTCCCTGGACGGACCTTCTGTAAGCCCTCGACGATCACGCGATCTCCGGGGGCGAGCCCCTCAGTGATCAGCCACTTGTCTCCGACGCTCCGGGGCGCCTCCACGCGGCGCACCTCCACCTTCTGGTCCGCGCCGACCACCCACACGCTGGCACGCCCCTGGGCGTCGCGCCGCAGGCCCTGCTGGGGGACGAGGATCGCCTCGGGGCGCGTGCCCTCCTCGAGCCGCGCGCGGACGAACATCCCGGGCAGCAGCCGCTTGTCGGGGTTGGGGAAGAGCGCTCGCAGGGTGATGGACCCCGTCGTGGGGTTCACCGTGACGTCGGAGAACTGCAAGACGCCCTCTTCTCCATAAAGCGTCCCGTCCTCGAGGACGAGCTGGACCTTGGCGCCCTCACCGGAGGGGACGAGCGCCCCGCTCTCCCACTGCGCCCGCAGGCGCAGGAGCTCGGCGCTGGCCTGCGTCAGATCCACGTACATCGGGTCGAGCTGCTGCACGGTGGCGAGCAGCGTGGCCTGCGCCCGCTGGGCGTAGGCGCCCTCGGTGACCTCGGCGCGACCGATCCGCCCGGCGATGGGCGAGGTGACGCGCGTGTAGCCGAGATCGATCTCCGCGGCCTGCACCGCCGCCTTGCCCGCGGCCACGTCCGCGAGGGCCGCCTGATACGCCGCCGCCGCGTTGTCGTGCTCCTGCTGGCTCACCGCGCGATCCTCCAGGAGCGTCGCGTAGCGCTCGGCGAGGAGCTTGCTCGACTGCACGCTCGCCTGGGCCCGCGCCAGGCTCGCCTTCGCGCTGGCCAGCGCGGCCTGGTAGGGCTTGGGATCGATGCGGTAGAGGAGCTCCCCCTCGGCCACGTCGCTGCCCTCCTCGAAGCGTCGCTCGAGGACGATGCCGTCGACCCGCGCGCGCACCTCCGCGACCCGAAAGGGAGACGTGCGCCCCGGGAGCTCGCGGTGAAGAGTGACCCGTTCGGGCTGCACCGTCACCACGCCCACCTCCACGGGGCCCGATGTGGGTGGGGAAGCGCTCTCTCGCTCACATCCCCACACAAAGATCAGCGAAGCCAGGAGCCCCGCCCCCAGGAAATGGGATCCCAGGAGGCCCCTGCCTCGAGCGGCGCCCCGAGCGGTGCGGCGCCGCGCGCCCCTCGCCGGGCGTACGTTCGTCGAGTCTGTTGCTTTCACCGGAACTCCCGCTGTTCCCACCGGAACTCCCGCTTCACGTCCGTCGCGAAGGTCGCGGAAACCTAAAGAACGGCCCCCGGGGCGTCAAGACTGGACGGTTCAGTTTCGTGCTCCTACCCTTCTTGCGTTCAGGAAAATCGATGGCCGCGCCGGGTCCCAAATCGTCGGAGCTCTCTCCAGCCAAGCGGCAGCAGATCCTGCGGGGAGCCAAGGCCCTGTTCCGTGAGGTGGGGTACGAGCGAGCCAGCGTGGACGCGATCGCCGCGAAGGCGGGGGTCTCCAAGGCGACGATCTACAACCACTTCGGGAGCAAAGAAGCGCTCTTCTTCTCTGCCCACAGCGCCGAAACCGAGGCCCTCCGCGAAACATTCCACGGTCTCCTCGAGGCGCCCACCGGGGACATCGAGTCGGACCTGCACCAGATCGGCGCGGAGCTCCTCCGGCTCGTCTGCTCCCCGAGCAACGTCCTGCGTCACCGGGTGGCGGTCGGCGAGGCGGGCCGCTTCCCGGAGCTGGGCCAGGCCCTCTACGACTGCGGCCTGCGCGCGGGCCGCGAGCGCATGACGCACTTCTTCGAGCGCGCCCGCGCCCAGGGCCTGCTGGAAATCGACGATCCCGCCGACGCCGCCGTGGACTTCACGGCCCTGTGCCTCGGCGATCTCTTCAAGGAGCTCCAGCTGGCGGTCCGCCAAGAGGTCTCCCCCGAGCTCATCGATGCGAACGTCCGCCGCGGCGTCCGCACCTTCCTCCGCGCCTACCCCCGCAAGC
>JAAZAA010000412.1 GCA_012514535.1 Myxococcales bacterium
CTTCCAGAGGGGAGGCCCCCGGAGGGGCGGGAGGAACGCGCTGCCCCGCTCGCGCCGGCCCCGTCCGTCGCGTCAGCCCCGTCCGGCGCGCCGCCCACCCCGCCGCATCTGCCCGCCGCCGCGGAGGAGACCGTCGGTTTTCGGAATAGCCCCCGTCGCATCCTCCTCGAGGTGGGGGTGGTGGTGGCGGTCATCGTCGCTCTCGGCGTGGGGGCGGTGTGGGGCGGTGGGGCGGTGGCGAGCGCGCTCACCCCCGCGGTGTCCACGCGCGTCGATCAGGCGATCGGCGCGAGCGCGGCGCAGCAGCTGGCCCTCGGCGGCGGCGAGTGCCCGAACCCGGCGGCGCGCGCTTACGTCGAAGAGCTCGCCCAGCCGCTCCTCGACGCCGCCGGTGAGCTGCCCTTCGAGTTCGAGTTTAGGGTCGCCGACGATCCCGCGGTGAACGCGTTCGCGCTGCCAGGCGGCTACGTGACGGTCAACCGTGGCTTGCTCGAGGCGGCCGAGACGGGCGAGGAAGTGGCAGGCGTCCTGGCCCACGAGATCCAGCACGCCCTGCTCCGCCACGGGACCCGGCGGGTGCTCCGTCAGCTCGGTGGGCGGGCCCTGCTGTGGCTGGCTACGGGAGGCTCGGACGTCCACGTCTTCGCCCAGTCCGTGGGATACCTGACGGAGCTCGACTACGACCGCGCTCAGGAGAGCGAGGCGGATCGAGAAGGGCTGGCGCTGCTCGTGCGAGCGGGCATCGATCCGAGCGGGCTGGCGAGCTTCTTCGAGCGGCTGCGCGCACGAGGCGGGGCCGCGCTCCCGGAGCTCCTCTCGACCCACCCGGATCCGGGCAACCGCGCGGAGGCCGTGCGTGCCGCGGCTCAGGGCGCCGCGGCGACGCGGGTGCTGCCTCCTCCGACCTCGATCAGCTGCCGCTGAACCGCGCGAACAGCTCGTGGACGTCCCGGGCGCCGTCGAGCCGAGGATGCAACTCGCTCGGGGGCGGACCGCCCTTCGAGGACGTGCCCCGCGCGGGGACGTCGAGCCAGGCGCCGTGGAGGCCGGCGTCCCGGGCGCCCAGCACGTTGTGCCAGTTGTCGTCGATGAAGAGGGTCCTGCGGGGGTCGAGCCCCTCCGCGCGCACCACGTGATCGAACACGGCGCGGTCCGGCTTACGCAGGCCAATCAGGTGGGAGTAGTAGTCCTTGTGGAACAACGCGCTCCAGGGGCCGTGGACAGGGCCGTGGTCCCGCTCGAAGCGCGCGGCGAAGTCGGCGAGGTGGAGCTCGTTCGTGTTGCTGAGCAGGTAGACGCGGTGGGTCTCCCGCAGCCGCAACAGCAGCTCGACGTTCCGTCCCGGGACCTCCCCGAGCAGCGCGTTCCAGGCCGCGTCGAGCTCGGCGTCGAGGCACTCCGTCTCGAGCGCCCTGCGCAGCGCGTCGCGGAACTGCGCTGCGTCGAGCTCGCCGCGCTCGAAGCGATCGAACAGCTCCGCCTGGCGAGCCTTGGAGTAGAAGCCGGGGAGCTCGCGCCCCGCCAGGCGCTGGAACGCCTCCGTCGTGGCCGAGTAGTCGAGGTTCAGCAGGACGCCGCCGAGGTCGAAGATGACGGCGTCCCAGCTGTCGAGCCCCGAAGGGCGACCATCTCGAGGCATCAACCCGTGCGTTGGATGAGGTGGTAGCCGAAGTCCGTCTCGACGATCCCGCTCACGCTGCCCACCGGCAGCTCGAAGGCGGCCTGCTCGAAGGGCTTGACCATCTGTCCTCGATTGAAGCTCCCCAGGTCGCCGCCGCGGGTGCGCGAGGGACAATCCGAGTGCTTGCGGGCGAGCTCGGCGAAATCACCGCCGCTCTGGAGCTCCTTCTCGATCTCCCCGATCAGGGCGAGCGCCTCTTCCTTCGAGCGCGTCGCCGTGGAGCGGGAAGACCCTCGGTACATCAGCAAAATGTGAGAGGCGCGGACGCAGTCTTGCATTGGATCGACTCAACCTTTTTGTGACGGGCCTTTCGTGACAGGCCGTTCCTGAGCAGGACGCAGCCTGTCGCGGCTGCGTTCGGGCAGAGGCTAGCACGCAGGGACGAGGCGCCAGCGTGTGTGTGCTTCTTCGCGCGCTCCGCAGCGTCCCGCACCCTCCGACGGCCCTGTCGAATCGCGGCGGCGGGCGGTGGCGTGGCGGAGCGGCCTACCGGGCGTCGGGGCCAGCGGGGGAGGGCTGGGGGAGAGGAGCAGCGGCCGCGGGGGTCTCGAGGGCGCGGCGCTGCGCGTCGAGCAGGGGGTTGGAGCGGTCCGCGGGCTCCTCGGGCTCCGACGCGGCCTGGGGCTCGCCCACTCGGCGGCCGCGGGCGTCTCTCGAGGGGCTCACGGCGGGGAGCTCTCCCGCGGGGGTCATGGCCGATGTCGGCTCCAGAGCCTGGTTCCCTGGCCCGCTCCGACCCGATCGTTGGGAGGGGCCTGTGAACAGGAACCACAGGAGAAGGCCGCCGACCAGGCCGCCGACCAGGCCGATGACCACGCCCAGGGCGAGCCAGCCTTTGGTGGATCCTCGAAAATCTCCGGAACGCACGGGGCTCACGCTTCGACCCCGGAGCCCCGACACGTCCGACGCGAAGGGCCCCCCCTCCCGGTCGCAGACCACGCAAGTCCCGTCGGGTCGGAGGACGAGCTTGTGCCGAGCACAGCGCCGCGCAGGGGCGATGCTGCTCCGGGGCCGCAGGCTCTGCCTCCGGGAGGGCGCCAGGGAGGCGGAGGTGCTCGGCGCCAGGGACCTGTTCGACGACGACATTGACGAATGTCAACGTTGCAGTCATCGGAGCCCCGGCGTCAAGCGTCTCATTGCGGCGCGTGTGGCTTTCAATGGTGCTCGAAACGGCCTGTGGATGCCTGCGCGAGGGCCGGACCGATTCGCCTGACTTCTCTCGAAGGTTCTGGCCGGAGGGCGCCATGAACACGTCCGTGAAGGTTCTGTTCATCGGCGGTACCGGCATCATCAGTTCGGCCTGCTCGCGCCTGGCCCTGGAACGGGGGATCGACCTCCATTTGTTGTGTCGGGGTCGGTCCATCCGACCGATCCCGGAGGGGGCGCGGGTGCTCTCTGCGGACATCGACGACGCCGCCGCGGTGCAGGAGGCGCTGGGATCTCTGGAGTTCGACGCAGTCGTCGACTGGATCGCGTTCCGCCCCAGCCAGATCGAGCGGGATCTCGAGCTCTTCCGCGGGCGCACGTCCCAGTACGTCTTCATCAGCTCCGCCTCGGCCTACGCCAAGCCGGTGGTGCGGGTGCCGATCACGGAGTCCACGCCCCTCTCCAATCCTTTCTGGCAGTACTCGCGGGACAAGATCGCCTGTGAGGAGCGGCTGATCCGGGCGCACCGGGAGGAGGGCTTTCCCGTGACCATCGTGCGGCCGTCCCACACCTATGACGAGACCTTGCTGCCCTTCGATCCCTACGGGGGCGGGTACACGGTGCTCGATCGCATCCTCCGAGGCCGTCCGGTCGTGGTCCATGGAGACGGGACGTCCCTCTGGGTGCTGACCCATCACCAGGATTTCGCGCGCGGCTTCGTCGGTCTGCTGGGCCATCCTGCGGCCATCGGCGAGGCGTTCCACATCACCTCCGACGAGGCGTTGCCCTGGAACGAAATCTTCCGCGCGGTCGGGCGCGCCGCGGGGGTGCCCGAGCCGCGTTTGGTGCACGTCCCGTCCGACGTCATCGCCCGGGAGCACCCGGAGTGGGGGGCGGGGCTGCTCGGGGACAAGGCCCACAGCGTGATCTTCGACAACACGAAGGTGAAGCGCCTCGTGCCGGACTTTCGCCCCACGATCCCGTTCCACCGCGGGGCGCGGGAGATCGTCGCGTATCACCTGCGACACCCGGAGCGCTGCGTGGTCGATCCTACGGTGAACGAGCTCATGGACCGCCTGGTGGCGCGGTTCGACGGCTGATCGTCCCCGGCCGCGCCGCGTCGTGCCGCCTTCCGAACAGCGGCGTCGCCCGTCGCGTCGTGCCGCGTTCCGAGC
>JAAZAA010000413.1 GCA_012514535.1 Myxococcales bacterium
CGCCCTCGCCGCCGCGCCCGGCGCCATGACCCGGAGCGGGGGGCTCCCGGCGGAGACGCACGTCGCCACGTTCCGCTGGATGCGGGGAAGCTCCGAGGTGCCCGCGCTCCCCGCGCGCGCGCTTGCAGGCGAGGGGTCCCTGCGCGCGCGCTTGCATCGGCTCGTGCGTCGCGATCCGCTCGTCCGCTGGACCCTGAGCCAGGCGGCGCAGGACCTGCGCGTGCCCGCTCGCAGCCTGCAGCGTGGCCTGCGAGCGGAGAAGGTGACGTTCTCGGAGACGGTGCAGCGAGCGCGCGTCGCCGTGGCGGAGAGGTTGCTCGGCGATGCACGGCTCACCTTGGCCGAGGTCGCCTTCTGCAGCGGTTTCGCCGATCATGCACACTTCACGCGCACCTTCCGCAGGTTCGTGGGCGTGCCCCCGGGGGCGCTCCGTCGCACGCTGGGCCAGGGCCATGGGGGCCGGACGCCTGGCGCGTCAGCCAGCCGCTAGCTCGAGGATGCGACGCCGGTCCGGGCTGTCGACGAGGTACTGCCGGCGGCGCTCCGCGTCGACGATGCCGGCGGAGAGCACCTCGAGGCGAGCGCGGGCGACGCGCGCGCTCGCGACGGCCTCCTCCTGGCGCCCCTGGGCGAGCAGCGCCTCGGCCAGGGAGCGACGCACCAGGCACTCCCCCACCGGGAGATGTTGCTCGCCTCCGAGCCCCGCGTTGGCGCGGGTGGCGGCCTCGAGGGCCTCGGCGGGGCGTCCTTGGGCCACGTGCACGAGCGCCAGGACCGCGAGGGCGGAGCGCTGCATCGGCAGGGCGTTCTCCAGGATCTCCACGGCGCGCCGGGCGGCGCTCTCGGCAGCCTCGAGCTGTCCCAGCGCCAGGTGCGCTTGCGCGAGGTACGCCCGGGCCATGCCCGCGAGGCGGAGGTTCCCTTGCCGGTCGAAGGCGCCGACGGCCTGTCCTTCGAGGCGCAGGGCCTCCTCCGGGTTGCCGCGCTGTGCCACGGCGCGGCCGAGCTGCGCCTGAGCGATGGGCACGGTGTTGCACAGCGCCATGCGCTCGGCGACCGTGAGCGCCTCCCGCAGCCAACGCTCCGCCTCCGCGAAGGCGCCGAACTCCACCTGGGCGAAGCCGAGACTCACCCGCTGCAGGCAAGCGTTGCGCAGGTCGCCCGCCTCTTCGAAGCGGTTGGCAGCCTGCTCCGCGAGATCCATCCGCCCCACGGGGTCGTCGCTCGCTCCGGCGAGCACCGCCCGCGCTTCGAGCAACCAGCCGAGCATGCCCGGATCCGGGTGCAGCTCGTCGGAGACGCGAGCGGCGCGGGCGAGCATCTCGGCGGCGAGCTCCGCCGCCCCCGACAGCACGAGCTGGGTGGCGACGCGGCTCAGGGCGATGGTGAGCTCTCGCTCGTTGTCCTCGTCGCTCTCGACCTCGAGCAGGCGCTCGCTGAGCGCGACGCACTCGGCGAGCTCGCCCAGCTTGCCCGCGGCGACCGCGGCCTCCGCGGCGGCCAAGGACCACTCGGGGGCGTGCTCGGGGATGTGCTCCAGGGCGCCCAACGCGTAGCGCTTGGCCTCGGCGTTGTTGCCCTGCCACTTGCTGGCCTCGGCTTGGATCAGGCGCAGGGCGGCGGCCTCTGCGTTCGTGGCGCCAGCGCCCAATCCGAGCCCGGCGCGCTCGATGGCGGCGCCGAGATCGTTGCCGCTGAGAGCCTGGAGGGCCGCGCGTCGATAGTGCGGGACGGCGCGCTCCGGTTGTCCGCCCCGCGCGTAGTGGGTCGCCAGGGGCAGCGCCTCGCTCTCCCCAGACTGTTCGAGCCACGCCGCGGCGAGCCGGTGACCCCGGCACCGATCCGCGTCGGTGAGGGCCGCGTACGCCGCGTCCCGGACGAGCCCGCTCCGAAACTCGAACTCGCGTTGCCCGGGGAAGCGAGAGGTCGACCGTTCGCCGAGGATCTCTTCCTCGAGGAGGAGTCGGAGCACGGCGTCGAGGCCGCGCACCAGGCCGTCTGGCCCGATCAGCTCCTGCACCCCACCCACCCAGAAGCGCTGCCCGAACACGCTCGCCGCCCGGAGCACGCGGCGGGCGTCGCTGTCGAGCTGCTCGAGCCGCGACTGGGCCAGGAGCAGGATCCGATCGGGGACGCGGTCGCCGCTCCCGCTGGCCTCCGCACGCAGGAGCTCTTCCAGCCAGAAGGGGTTGCCCTGGGCCCGCTCGATGACGCGGTCGGTGACGGCGGGCTCCACGTGCGGGCCCAGGATGTCACGCACCAGGTCCGCGCAGGCGCGCCGCGTGAGCCCGCTCAGGCGCAGCTCGGAGACGCCGCGCTGGCTCCACAGCTTGGGGAACAGCTCGTGCACCTCCGGGCGGGCCAGGACGATGACCAGGAGCGGGTGCTCCGCCAGGTTGCGTAGCGCGGCGTCGATGAACTTCACCGTGGGGAGGTCGCCCCAGTGGAAGTCGTCCAGGATGAGCACCGTGGGGTGGTGCGCGCACTCGGCGGCGAGCCAGTCTTCGAACGCGCGGAGGATCTGATCTCCCCGCAGCACCGCGTCCTGACGCGCGGCACGCAGCTGCGGGTTCAGGTCGTCGAAGGGGGTGCCGATGAGCTCGCCGATGAACTCCGTCACCCGGCTCAGGTCGGAGGGCGCGACGACCTTCCGCAGCCGCTCCTGAAGCTTGTGGCGACGCGCCGGCAGCGGCTCGCCGTCGGCGATGTGGCTCGTCCGCTGGATGGCCTCGATGAGGATGGAGAACGGCGCCCCGAGGCTCATCGGATCGCCGCCACCCCATAGGATCTCGACGGAGGCGTGGCTGCGGCGCAGCTGACGCGCGAACTCGTGGGCGAGGCGCGACTTGCCGATGCCTGGAGGGCCCGTCACGAGCACGATGTTCGCGACGCCCTCGTCCCGACACTCCTCGAAGGTGGCGCCGAGCAGGCTGAGCTCCCGCTTGCGCCCCACGCAGCGGGTCTGCCGTCCGAGCACCGTGCGCGTCGGCTCGAGCGTCTGCCGCGTGCCCCGCAGCGAAAACCCGAGCTCCGTGGAACGCACGTCGAAGCGCGAGTCGAGGAGGGTGGCCGTGGTCTCGTCGATCCAGACCCCGCCGCGCCGCCCGCCCTCTTCCTTGGCGAGCTTCGCTTCGAGCCGCAACAGCGCCGTGCTCGCCGCCTCGATGGCTCGCCCGGAGGGGCCGTCCCCGGTGTCGACGGCGAGCCCCGTCGCGAGGGCGACCGCGGGCGCTTGCATGGCTTCCTGGAGCGCGATCGCGCAGCGCGCCGCTTGCGCGACCTGGTCCGTGGCGCTCCCGCGGCCGCTGACGACGGCGACGAGCGTCCCGTCCGCCAGGCGGTTCGGGCGCACGCCGTGGAGCTGCGCTGCCCGCTCCGCGCGACGAAACACCTCGTCGGATGCGGAGCGCGTGAGGATCACGCAGGCGATGCGCTGCTCGGAGGCGGTGACCGCGGCGCTCGAGCGCGGCTCGCTCTGGGGAGGGACGTCGCTGAGGTGGGGCAGCAGCCCGAGGCGACGCGCCACCTCACCCGCGCAGGGAGGGCGATCCTCGGGCGCCTTGGCCAGCATGCGACCGACGAGCTCGTCGAGATCGGGGGGGACCTCTCGGTGGAGTGTGCTCGGCGCAGGCACCTGCTCTGCGAGGATCTTGGCGAAGACCTCGAGCAGCGTATTGCCCGTGAAGGCCCGCTTGCCCGTGAGGCACTCGAAGAGCACGCAGCCGAGAGCGAAGACGTCCGCCGTGGGGCCCACGTCCCGGTCGCCCTGGGCTTGCTCGGGTGCCATGTAGCCGGGCGTGCCCAAGCGATCGCCCACGTTGGTGAGCTGCCGGGCCCCGGACGCGAAGTGGGCGACGCCGAAGTCCAGGATGCGCACCTCCTCGGGGCGGCCGTCCACCAGGAAGAGATTGCTGGGGTTGATGTCCCGGTGCACGACGCCCTGCTGGTGCACGACCTCCAGCGCGGTCGCCACACGGCGCACCAGCTCCACGGACTCGCGCACCGAGAGCCGCTCGCGTCGGAGCAGCGACTCGAGGGAGCAACCGTCGAGCCACTCCATGGCGATGTAGGGCGCCCCACCCGGCTCCAGTCGCCCGTGGGTGACGTAGGCCGCGATGGCCGGGTGACGCACCTCGGAGAGCAACGTGGCTTCGCGTTCGAAGCGCTCGAGGCTCGGGGCGTTGTCCCGGAGGACCTTCAGCGCGACGTGGCGGCTGTCGTGCAGGTCGAGGGCCCGATACACGTCCGCCATGCCGCCGGAGCCCGCGCGCTCGATGACCTCGAAGCGCTCGTCGAGGAGCACACCGGGCACGAGCGACTGGACGGCGTTGGTCGAGGTCGGAGAGCCCTGGGGGTGCGTCTCCCGGGTGGGTTCGCGTGGCGCGTCGGAGGCGGCGCCGCGCGTGTACGTCGCCTTGGAGCGAGGTGCGTCGTCGTCACTCGGCGTCCCCGCGGATACCTGCGTGCGCGCGATGGGGCTGCCCTCCTGACGCCACTCGTCGTCCCGCTCAGAATTGTCCTGCTCAGAACCCATGCGCCTCGAGCCGGTCCGAGGTGAGGGAACGGGCGTGCGCCGTTCCCTCGACCGCACCGCTGACTACCGTCCGCGGATCCTTGTCGCAAGTTGTGACACCAGGGACGCTCGTGCGCCCGAGCGCCGTCGCGCTGCGACGATCGACCTGCCCGGGCGGACCATGTAAGCCAAGGTAGGTCGAGTGTGCCGTGGTGCGCGGGGCGGAGGCGGCGTTTGCCCGCGCCATCACGTGCATCGTCGTGACGGCGCGGGGCGCCCCTGGAGTCCGGCGAGCGCGGGGCTTGTGGAGCGCGCCGCGGCTTGGCGCGGCGCG
>JAAZAA010000414.1 GCA_012514535.1 Myxococcales bacterium
CGTCCACGCGTAGCCCTTCCATGTCCCGGACGTGATGTAGCCGCCGTACTCGCCGTCGCCGCCGCCATCACCATCACCGTCGCCATCTCCTCCGCCGCCGCAGTTCGCGCCCGCGGCGCAGCCGCAGGTGCCGGCGCTGCATGCCAGGCCACCGTCACAGGCGACGCCGCATCCACCGCAGTGGTACGGGTTGGAGGCGGTGTCGACGCAGCTGAAGCCGCAGGCCGTCGTACCGCCCGCACAGGTCGCGCTGCACGCGCCCAGAGAACAGTAGGGAGTATCACCGCCACAGACATTGCCACAGGTGCCGCAGTTCGCCGCGTCGGACTGAAGGTCGACGCAGCTGTTCCCACAGGCCTGCAGGCCCGGTTGACACTGACATTGGTACGCGCCGCTGGCCTGCTGGAGGCAGCTGGAGCCCACGGGGCACGCTCCCCCACAGGGATCGTTTCCACCACCGCTACCGCTGTCGTTCGAGTCGGAAGGGGAGCAGGCACCAAAGGCGATGAGAGAACTCACCACAGCCGTGGCGAGCGTTGCGCAAGCGACCGAGAGTTTGGACTTGATACCGAACATGTACGCGGACCTCCGTGGGCCGCGACGATTCCGCAGCGCCCCTGGAAGAAAAGAAAGGATCACGAGAAGCCCCAGATGGCGCTTCTCCGTTACTGATGTAACGGGCTGCCCCAGAGGCGGCAACCCCGTTCGGCTCCGAGCCCCCGGAGAGGGTGAAAGGCGCCTCGGGGTCCGCGCCCCCCAGCCAGGATCCATAGGTTCACCCGTGACGTCATTTTCCGCCTCAACCCAAACCTCCGGAAGCCGCCCTCACCTCGGAGCTCGCCGGCCCCTGCCCGAGCTCGCCCCTGCCCGAGCTCGCCTCCCCGCGAGGGAACGCCGCGCGTAAAGAATCCCCCGGGCGGACCGTTCCTCTGCTGCACCAGCCATGTCGAACAGCGCAGCGACTTCCCGCATGGAACCCGTGGGTCGGCCATCTTCGGAGGACCTCCTCGACTTGCGCTACCTCGCGGAGGCCGCCGAAGGGGACGTCGAGTTCATCGCGAGCATTCTCCACGATTATCTCAAAGGGACGGGAGGTCAGCTGGAACAACTCCACGGCGCCCTCCTCGCCCAGGACGGAGACGCGGTCCGGCGACTGGCCCACTCGGTGAAGGGAGCCAGCGCCAGCGTGGGCGCGACGCGAGTGATGGAAGCCGCGTCTCGGCTCGAAGATCTCGTGCGCGTCGAGGGCATGGAGCGCGCAGACGAGCTCGCCTTCGCCGTGACCTGTGAGTTTCGCCGACTGGAGGCGTACCTGGCCGCCCAAGGCGAAGCGGCCTTTCTCGTGTCGAGTCACCTGGCGCTCCCGGCGTGAGGTCTCCGAGAGCATCTCCGTGACCCGAGAGGCCCAGAGAGGCCGCAAGAGGTTGCGGTTGCCTCGAACTCACGGAGGAGGCGAGTCGGCGCCGACGGGCACGGACAGGGCGTCCGCGAGACCCGAGGCGCGCCCGACCTGGCGCTGCACGGCTTGCTCCACCGCCTCCGGGGAGCCCACGAGGCGAACCTGCTTTTTCGCCCGCGTGATCGCCGTGTACAACAGCTCGCGGGTCAGCAGCGGTGATCCGGCTTCGGGGAGCACGATCAGCACCTCGTCGTGCTCGGATCCCTGACTCTTGTGCACGCTCATGGCGAACGCCGTCTCGTGCGCGGGGAGACGGGCCGTCGAGATGGGACGTGTCGCAGGCTGTCCAGCGACGCTCGCGCCGGAGTCCCCCTCGAAGTGCACCTTCATCGGTTCACCCCAGGTCAGCCCCACGTCGCCGTTGAACAATCCCACGGCGTAGTCGTTGCAGGTCACCAGCACGGGCCGCCCCGGGAAGAACTCGCCCCAGCTCGGCACGAGGCGCGCCCGCGACAAGGCGACGCGGATCCGCTCGTTCAGGTGCTCCACGCCTGCCCAACCGCGTCGGTGCGCGCACAGCACCCGGAAGCGCGACAGCGCGGCCAGGGCCGCTGCAGCGTCCGAGGCCTCGAACATCGGACGAAATCCCTCCACCACACGGGCCACCAAGGACTCGGAGAGCTCCTGGGCCGGTGACTCCTTCACCCAGCTGACCTCGTCCGCTTCACCCCCACGCTCGAGCAAGCGCACGACCCGGCGCACGTCCCCTTCCCGCACCGCCGCGGCGAGCTGACCGATGGCGCTGTCCGCGTCGAACCGATAGCTCTTGGTGAGCTCGACGACGTGATCCCGCAGCGGCGCCGTCGGGCCCGACGCGACGCGCAGCTGCTTGCCGCTGAGGGCAGCCACCGCCGCGCAGAGCTGCTCCCCGTAACCGACACCCGTCACCGGAGGTCGAGTCGTCTCTCCGGCGGCGCCGACCTCCGCGGCCGCGCAGAGCTCCCCCAACACGCTCCCCGCCTCCACGGAGGCGAGCTGATGGCGATCGCCGAGGAGGATCAGGCGCGCCGTCGGTGGCACCGCCTCCACCAGGTGCCGCATGAGGGCGAGATCGACCATGGAGGCCTCGTCGACGAGCACCACGTCTGCGAGCAGGGGCCGTGAGGCATCGTGCCAGTATCCGCCGCCCCCGCGACGCACCCCGAGGGCGCGATGGATCGTGCGGGCCTCCTCCGGGACCGCCGCGAGCACCTCCGGCGCCGCGTCCAGCCGCCCCTTCGCCAGACGTATCGACTCGACGAGCCGCCCCGCGGCCTTGCCAGTGGGCGCGAGGAGCAGGATGCGCGGCGGTGCCTGCCCCCGCGCGAGGGCGGACTCCACCAGCAAGGTGAGCAGCCGCGCCACCGTCGACGTCTTCCCCGTGCCAGGGCCGCCCGAGATGATCACCAGGCGCTGGACCAACGCCACCAGGACCGCGGCCTGCTGGTCGTCGAGGGGCGCGTCCGGGGTGGAGCCGAAGAGGCGGGCCAGCGCCTCCTTCACGAAGCCGGGTTCGACCCGCATCTCCTCCAGCCCGGCCCGCCCCCGCAGGAGGGTCGCGAGCCGGCGCTCGTGTTCGTAGTAGCGCTGCAGGTAGAGGCGCCCCGCTCCGTCGAGCACCAGGGGACGCCGCTCCACGCCACCGCTCACCAGCGGGCTCGCCGTGAGGGCGGCGCGCCAAGGTTCGAGCTCGGGCCACGTGCCCAAGTCCCCGTCCACCGCGATGGGGAGCCCCGCGACGTCGGCCAGGGGCACACAGACGTGCCCCTCGCGAGAGCGGAGGCTCACCAGGGCCGCGGCGAGCAGGACGCTCTCATCCCGCTCCTCCACGATCTCACCGAGCGTGAGGGCGAAGTGCACGTCGATGGGCGCCAACACGGAGGCCCCCTCCAACGCTCGGAGGCGGGGGGCGACGTGCGTCAGTGACATGGAGCCACCTCCGGCTCTCCGAGCAACGTCGAGACCCGCTCGATGAGCTGCGCGCTCGGACGATGGAAGAACACTCCGCGCTCCGCGCCGGTGGCCGGGTGCATGCCCCGCAAGAACAAATAGTACACGCCGCCGAAGTGACGCTCGAAGGAGTAGTCGACGATGCGACGACGCAGATAGCGGTCCAGGGCCACGGAGTAGAGCACGTACTGGAGGTGATAGTGGTGCTCCTCCATCACGGGGCTCAGGAAAGCGCTCGCGTAGTGATCGCGGGTCGGGCCCAGGTGATTGGACTTGTAGTCGACCACGAAGTATCGGCCCTCTCGCTCGAAGACGAGGTCGATGAACCCCCGCAGGAAGCCCGACCACGCGCCGAAGGCGAGCCGGGCGAGGCGGGTCGGATAATGCTGCCCCCAAGGGGCGGCCGTCTCCTCGGCAAAGACCTTCGCGATGCGCCGGGCAGTGAGCCCGCCCTCCCCCCCCTCGCCGCCACGCACGGCGGACACGAGAGCCGACGCCACGGGCACGGTGAACTCCATCTCGGGCACGCACGCCCCCGCCAAGACGGCGCGGAACGTCGCATCCGGCGGCCCCAGGAAAGGTGTCGCGAGCACCTCCTCGATGGCCTGGAGCACGACGGGGAGGTGCGTCCCCTCGAAGCCGTGACGTCTCAGCTCCCCCTCCACGAGCTGCGGGAGCGGCGTGATCTGCCCCTTCGAGCCACGGCTCTCCTGGCGGGCCACCTTCTCGAGGATCGCATGGAGCAGCTCGCCGGGCTTCGGTCCCCGAGGGAACTCCGCCAGCGTCACTGCCACGGAGCCCCCCATGGCGTCGCCGACCTTCACGTCGCCGGTCAGGAGGATCACGTCGAACGACGTGCCCTCGTCGATGTCGCGCCCCTCCCGGGCTTGGGTGCTCAAGGGCACGGAGTCCTGGGAGCGCGCCATCGCCGAGAAGCTGCTCGTGCGCAGTCCCGCCGGCACGCGCCGCGTCAACCGGCGCGCCTCCAGGCGCAAAGCGCGCTCGAGCTTTTCGTGGCGATGCGGAGGTGCTTGGCCGAGGCGCGCCGCGCGCACGCGAATCGTCCCTCCGCTCTGCGCCGCCAGCGCCTCGATCTCCGCGAAGCGGGCGCTGTCGTCCAGCTCCTTCAGTCGCGCCGCGATGTCCACCGCGAGCCCTCCGAGCTCGGCCGCGGGCTGATGGAGCAAGTAGGCGAGGGACGAGAAGCTCGCCGAGACGCCCCCCCAGAGCACCAGACAGTGATGGCGCGCGCGCGTGAGGGCGACGTAGGCGAGACGCATGGCCTCGGCCTGATGTTCCCGGGTCGCGATCTCCAGGCGCGCGGACTTGAGCTCCCGCGAGCGCACGTCGAGCTCGAGGCGTCCCCCCCGCTCGGGGTTGTGGTAGCGGAGGTTCTCCTGCTCGCTCGCGTAGGGGGCGCTCTTCGCCCCGAGGAACGGGAGGACCACCACCGGGTACTCGAGCCCCTTGCTCTTGTGCATGGTCGTGAGCACGACGGCGTCCGCGTCACTCTCGAGGCGGAGCTGCTGCGCTTCGGGCGCCATGCCGTGGCGGGCGGGATCCATGCGAGCCTCGTCGAACCACTGCAGGAGCCCGGGGATGCCGAGGTGCTCCTCCGACTCCGCCTGATGCAGCAGCTCGGCGAGGTGCCGCAGGTTCGTCATGCGGCGCTCTCCGTCGAGCTCCCGGAGGGTCCGGGGCACCACGTCTTGCTCCCGGAGCACACGCCCGAGACATTGCATGAGCCCGCGCTCTGCCCAGGTGCCGTTCCACTCCCGGAAGCGCAGGCTCCAGCGTTCCCACTGCTCCTCGTCCTCGGCGAGGCGCGCGATGGCGGTCGCGTCGAGCCCGAGAAATCGCGTCCCGAGGGCGGCGCGCACTGCGCTCCCGCTCGAGGGATCGGCGATCGCGCGCAACAACAGCGCCAGCTCCCCCGCCTCCGGCGCCTCGAACACCGTACGATCCCCCTGCAAGACGCTGGGGATCCCGAGCTCGCGCAGGTGCTCCTGGATCTCCTGAGCTTGTCGGTTCGTGCGGGTGAGCACCGCCACGTGCCGGGGCTCGAGGCGCTCGGGGCCCGCCGCCCCGGCGAGCGTCGCTCCAGACGCGAGGAGCCGAGCGATCTCCTCGGCGGCCAGGCGCTGCCACTCCTCCGTCCCCTCCCAGGCTCGATTGCCCGTGCGCCCCGCTTCGTCCCGGGTGAGGTAGGCGATCTCGAGGGGCGCCAACGGAACCTTGGGCCTCGTCAGGGCATCCCGCCGCCCCGGCGCGGCCTGCACGGCCGTGTAGCCGATGCCTTCGTGCAGAAAGGGCTGCGCGAGGCGCCCAAAGACGCAGTTGAGGGCCGCGATGAACCCAGGATCCGAACGGTAGTTCGTCGTGAGCGTCCAGACGCCGTCCGCGGCATCCCGCGCCGCAGCGAGGTACGCGTCGATGTCCGCCCCGCGAAAGGCATAGATGGCCTGCTTCGGATCGCCGATCAGGAAGAGCGCTCGGCGCTCTCCCTTGCGCTGACCACCATAGATCCTGCGAAAGATCTCGTACTGGACCGGGTCCGTGTCCTGGAACTCGTCGATGAGCGCGACCGGATACCGCTCGCGCACCTGCCGGGCGAGGGACGTCCCCCGCGACGGCTCCCGGAGCGCGTCGCGCATGCCATGGAGGAGATCGTCGAAGGACTGCGACCCGGCCTGGGCGTGCTCCAGGGCCACCCGCTCCCGGGCGAACCGCACCAGACGACAGCGGAGAGCGTCGGCGAAGCGCACCGCCTCGCGACGGCACCGGTCGGACACCTCGTTCAAGGCGGCGATGGCGTCGAACAAGGGGTGCTCCGGGGCGACGTAGCCGTTGTTCACCTTGATGCTGCCCGCCGCGAGGTACTTGAAGACGGCGGGCGGCTCCTTGAACGGCTGCGGGCGCATGGACGCCAGCGCGTCGAGCGTGCGTCGATAGCCGGCGAGCTTCTCTGTGGAGTAGTAGCTCTTGTGGAAGCCTGGCCGCGCCAGCGCGGCGAAGGCGGCGACGCCGTCGCGCCGATACTCGTCGACGACCCGCTCCCAGGCGGCCGCCAGCTCCTCGAGGGACTTTTCGAGCTCGACCGGGCCGGCTGCGGAGAGATCCGGGTCCAGGGGGAGATCGGGCCAGGCCGCCGCCACGTGGGCGAGGGCAGTGACGGCTCGCAGGTTCACGTTGCAGACCCGGAGCGCGCGCCAGCACTCCTCGGGCAGCGTGGCGATCTCCTTCGCCCAGAAGTCGTGGGCGACCTCCGTCACGAGCGGGCGCTGTTCACCGACGAGCTCCACGTCGAAGCGCGCGCCGCTCTCGAAGGCGTGCTGCTGCAGCATACGCTGGGCAAAGCCGTGGATGGTGAAGATCGCCGCCCGGTCCAGATCGCGCAGCGCCCGGCGGAGTCGCCGCAGAGCGCGATCGGGTCGTTGGGAGCGCGCGAGGGACTCGAGCACCGCGTCCCGGGCGATGTCCGGCGCCGCGCCCGCGAGCACCTCTTCGAAGACCGCGGCAGCGGACGCGATGCGCGAGCGGATGCGATCGCGCAGCTCCGACGTCGCCGCCCGCGTGAAGGTGACGACGACGATCTGGTCGACCGTGAGCTCCGCCTCCAGCAACAGGCGCAGCACGATCGTGGTGATCGTGTACGTCTTGCCCGTCCCAGCGCTGGCCTCGATGAGCTGCGTCCCGCGCAGGGGCAACGCGAGGGGATCGAGCGGCTTCATGGCCCCTGCCCCTCCACCGCGTCGGGGGCGAGTTCGTCGGCCCCGTCGAGGAGCGGGTCGTACACCCTGCGGCTGAGTTCGGTGAAGCCGAGGGACACGCCTTCCTGGCCACTCGAGATTGTCTCGCGGAGCGGCCTTCGCCCACGGAAGACCCAGCTCACGTGGAGGTCGGCGCCCTCGGCGCCATTCCAGGGGTTGGGATCCTGCAGGTCCCGCTCGAGGGCGCTCACGATCCGCTCCGCGTCATCGCCGGCTTTGGCCTTGCGGAGCCGCTCCGCGCAGGTCCGCGACAGGGCGGGAAAGAACGGCAAAGGCGCCCCGAGCCCCGCCAGATACAGCTCGACGAGGTCCGTCAGCAGCTCACGTGCCCGCTCGACGGGGAGGGCGGCGAACCGTCGCACCAGAACCCCGTCGTCGTCCCCGCGACCGAGCACCAAGGTGTCGAGGAGGGGAACCCCCGCCGCGCAGCCCGCCACGTGACGCACCCACGCCGCCAGCTCGTGCTTGGGGCTCAGCCGGGCATAACTGGCGTGGACCATGCGGACCTGGCCCGCGCCCGACGCGCTGCCCTCGTCCTCCGCCCAATGGAGCCCTTCGAGCACGCCGACCAGCTCCCGGATCCGTCCCTCCGCGTCGACCCCAACCCCCGCGCCCACGCTCGGTTCGAAGGGCACGACGATCGCACGGGGCGGCGCCGGGCCGTGACGCGTGATGCGCGCGGCGGTGTGCCTCATGCGCGCCGCGACTGCCGCGATCCCCTCGAAGAGCACGCGCCCCGGAGAGCCTAGCGGCAAGGCGCCCCGCGCGAGCTCCACCCGCTCGTAGGCGTCCAGGAGCTCCTCGGGGGCCGTCATGAGTCGGGCGCCCACCAGGTAGCGCGCCAAGGCGTCGGTCTCGATGGGTTCGCGATCCTCGACGAGCCTCACGTCCTCGTCGAGGTGGATCCCCAGCTTGCGCAACAAGGAGCGCGCCGGGTTCTGGTAGAAGGCGACGAGCTCCTGGAGCTCGAGGGATCCACTCGGCTCCCGCTCCGCGGGCAGCGCGACCCCCAAGGGGAAGAACGGCGTCACCTGCCCCTGTCCCTCGACCAGGGCTCGCGCGCCGAGGGCGTGAGCCGCCCCGAAGCTCGCCAAGCGTGGATCGACGCCGTCGAAGGCGCGGGGGCTGAAGGGCTGCAGGGGATGCTGTACGGGCTCCAAGTAGGCGGGCTCCCCGGGCTGGGGGGGAACGAGCAGCTGCTCGATCGCCCCGGCGAGCTCCGCCACCACCACGGAGGGAGGGCGAGGCTGGTTGTCCTGGATCCCGCGCCCCACGTAGCTGATCACGAGACGATCCCGCGCCGACAGGAGCGTCTCCAGGAAGAGGTAGCGGTCCTCCGCTCGTTGGGAGCGATCTCCCACCTGCGGCCGCTCGAGCATCTTGTCGAAGCCGAGCTGTTGCTCGATCCGGGGGAACTCGCCGTCGTTCATGCCGAGGAGACACACGACACGGAAGGGGATGCTCCGCATCGGGAGCATCGCGCAGAACGTCACACCGCCTGCGACGAACTCGGTGCTCGCCGAGTCGGTCTCGAGGCGCTCGGAGAGCTGCGCCGCGAGCACCTCGAGGGCGACGGGCTCCTCGAACCCCGCCAGCCCAGCGCTCGCCTCGAGCTCGTGGAGGGCGGTGTGCAGCGGACGGAGCTGCCAGGCGACGCCGGGATCTTCCGCCAAGAACGCCTCGATCACCTCGCGCAAGCGCTCGCACCAGCCGACCACACTCAGCGGTCCCCGCAAGACCCTCCGGAAATGGAACAGGGTCTCGCAGAAGCGCGTGAACTTGCCGAGGAGCTCGACCCGATCGTTGGGGAGCGCGTCGTAGGGGACCACGTCGGCGAAGACGGTCCGCTGATCGTCGGCGAGGGCGTGCCCGAGCAGCAAACGTCGTAGCCCGAAGCGCCACGTGTTCGCGGGCTCGGCGGGCAGACCATACTCGGCGCGATGCGCGGCGTCCTCCGCCCAGCGGATCCCCGCGTCGTGAACCCAGCGATAGACCTCCGGGAGATCGGTCGCCTCGATCCCGAAGCGTCGACGGACGGGCTCCGCCTGGAGCAAGTCGAGCACCTCGCTGGCCTTGAGGCGCCCCCGCAGCACGCCCAGGAGGCGCAGCAGAGCCTCCGCCGCCGGGTTGAGGCTGCGCTCGCTGCGATCGGCGATGCGGTACGGGATGGCCAGCGGATCTCCCGGATCCCCGGAGAACACGGCCTCGATCAGAGGAACGTACGCGTCGATGCGGGGCGCCATCACGACCACGTCGTCCGGGCGCAACGAGGGGTCTCCCTCGAAGAGCGCGAGGAGCCGATCGCGCAGCACCTCGACCTCTCGCATCGGGCTGTGGCAGCTCACCAGCGAGATGGAGTCGTCCCCGGCGGACCGCGGCAGACGGGCCCCGCCGTCCCGGACGCGGTTGGCCAGCAAGTCCCCCTGCAGCACGTGCAGGACGCTGTCCGGCGCCGGCTCGACGAACTCGCCCGCGCCGTCGACGTAGCTCACCTCCCCCTCCAGGATCTGCTGGAAGGCGGCCCCGACGCCGCCCAGCGAGGCGAGGAGCGAATGCACGTCGCCCCCCGACCAGGCGAGGGCGTCCTCGTCGCTCGCCGCCTGCCCCATGTACTCGCGGGTCGGCGCCAGCCAGAACAGATGCACCTCGACGCACTCGGCGAGCTTCGCCAGCAAACGCAAGAACAGGGGCGGGAGCGATGCCCCCCCGACGACACACACCCGCGCCGGCAACGCCCCGCGCTCCACGAACAACGGGGTGAAGTTCCGTTCGAACTCCAGCGCCCGCGCCGCGAAGTGGGCCTTCCGCTGGTCCCGCGCCTCCCCGAGGGGCTCGAGCCGCTCGTAGCGCTCCACCAGGGCGCGCCAGAGCAGCGCCTGCCAGTCCGTCCCCCGGCCTGCCTCCCACCCCAGCACCAGCTTGGGTCGATAGATGAGGTACTGGTCAAACAGGTAGGCCACTCGCTCGGCCAGCTGCAGTCGGCGGACGGCCCCCTCGTCGTCGCGCAGGTACCCCGCCACGGCGGCGAAGGCGCGATCCTCCCGGAGCTCCGAGAACAGGGCCGCGACGGCCCAGGTCATCGTCGCCCGCTCGTAGAGGGCCGCGTGCGGGTTCGGACCGAGCACCGCGTCCATCGCCTCGTGGATGAACGCCCTGGGGAAAGGAAAGCGCGCGTTGGCGAAGCCGCCCAGACGATTCGCCAGCTCCCGCCCGAGCCAGCGCTCCATGCCCTGGCTCTGGATGAGAATCGTCTCGGGCGCGAGCACGTCGAGCTTCGGTGTCCGCAGGACCGTGGCGAGCTCGTCGACGAGCACCTCCATGCGGTTGCTGCGGTGGACGTACATGCGTCGTGGCTACCGCAAGAACTCGGTCCTTGGCCAGAGCAGAGGCCGGCTCCCTGGTCCTGTGCGCTCTGCTGCTCCTCGCCTGCGAGGACACGGAAAGCCGCTCCTCGAGCTCCGAGGACGACGCCGCGCGCGCGTCTGCCGAGCTCGGCATGGTGCGCAACGTCCCCGGCGCGCGGATGGTGTACGCGCCGGAAGGGGAGCTCGCCTTCGAGCCCCCGACGCCCAGCCCCCCAACGCCCAGCCCCCCGACGCCCAGCCCCCCGTCGGCTCCGGCCCCCTGCCCCGACGACATGGTGTGGGTGCACGGCGACTACTGTCCCGTGGTGGAGCAGAGGTGCCTCGAGCATCACCCCGAGTACCTCTCCCGGCGTCACGATCCCACCGTGAGCGAGCGCTGCCTGCGCTACGCGGAGCCGTCACGTTGCCTCGGCGAGCGACGCCCCGCGTCCTTCTGCATGGATCGGTTCGAGTACCCCAACCGCGAGGGAGAGCTGCCCCGCGTCCTCACCAGCTGGACGGAAGCGCGACGGCGCTGTGAGGAGATCGGCAAGCGCCTCTGCGACGAGGACGAGTTCAACTTCGCCTGCGAGGGGCCGGACATGCTGCCCTACGCCACGGGCGCCACGCGGGACGCGACGCTGTGCAACATCGATCGCCCCTACCGACGCCCGAACCTGCGCCGCCGCATGAAGCCCTACGACGCCTGCCCCAACGACCCGTGGTGCGCGGAGGAGCTCGCGCGCCTCGACCAGCGCCACCGCATCGGGGAGCGCCTCACCTGCGTCTCCTGGGCGGGGGTCGTGGACCTGAACGGGAACGTGAACGAGTGGGTGGTCCGACCCGGCGAGCGCGCACCGAATCGGAGCGGTCTCAAGGGCGGGTGGTGGGGCCCCGTGCGCAACCGGTGTCGCCCGACGGTCGTCTTTCACAAGGAGAGCGACTACGGCTACGAGGCGGGCTTCCGCTGCTGCAAGACGCCGGATCACGTCGAGTAGCGCACCCGCCACTCCTTGACGGCCCCTTCACTCAGAAGCGCCCCCGCACCCGCATCCCGGTCACCCCCACGCCGCCGATGCCGCTGAACTCCAGGGGCGCATCCGCCCCGACCAGCAGGGACGTGAAGGTGAGCGCCGCGCCGACGCCCGCGAGGGCGAACCCACCGATCGCGAACTGGTTCGCACGATCCCGCCGGCGCTCGGCGGCGGCGAGATCGTCGCAGGCCAAGGCCAACGCGCCGCTCGCCCCCTCGCAGCTCCCGTCTGCGCCCGAGAGCCGAAGCACACCGCTGCGCGCCCAGGCCGCCTCCTCGATGGCCACGGAGCGATCGAGGAGCGCCCACACTCCGAGGCCGAGCCCGGCGAGGGAGACCGCGCCGCCCGTGACCAACACCGGGGTCCGCCACCTGGGTGGCTCGGGGCTCGGGGCGGCGGAGCGCGAGCCGACGGAGTTCGAGCCGACAGAGTGCGGCGGCGAGGCAGACCCCTCCGGCTGCAGCCGAACCCAGAGAGCCTGCTTCTGTCCGCGCTCCAAAGTGAACTCCACGGTCGCCGGTCGGTAGCCCCTCGCCTCGACCTGCACCCAATGTCGCCCCGGATCGAGCTCCACGGGCTTCCGCCAGTCGGCGAGCTCCTGACCGTCGACGGACACGAGCGTCACCTCCGCCGGTGGCGTCAGCTCGAGGCGCACCTCCGGGATCTTCTGCGCGACCCGCGCCAGGGCGGGCCCGAGGAGCCCCTCCACGTCCGGCGCGGGCAGCGCCTCGAGGAGCCTCCCCGCGGCTTCGTACTCGACGCGGGCGCGGAGGAGCTGCTCTGCGTTCTCCTCACAGTACGCGATGTGGTAGCGAAGCCCTGGCGTATCCTTGATGATCGCCGCTTCGCGAAAGCGCCGCGCCGCCTCTCGCCAGTCGCCGTGCTCCATGCTCGTCTTCCCGGCGGCGAACAGCTCACGAGCCCGCTCGAGGTCCACCTCTGCGCCCGCCCCCGTGTTCGGGGAGGTCGTCTTCGGAGAGGTCGTCTCCGCGCTCGTCGCAGAAGCGGTCGAGCGCGTCGTCCGGTGAGTGGCCGCGGAGGTCGGCGAAGACGCCTCCGCCACGGCGGGCGACGCGAACGTGAACCCCACGGTCGCCAGGCTCAACGCAAACCAGAACGACGGCCCTCGCGCGCGTTCGCTCGAGTTTCCCGACGCGGCGCCCGCTGACGCGCCCCCTCCTGACGCAACCTCCTCCGACGAGGCGCCGCGCGCTGCGGCGCTCCACGGTGCGCCGTCTCGTCGCGCCGCAGGTGCAGGTGCCACCGAACACGATCTCCCCTTCATGTGCCCCCTCGTCGGTCGACGTCCCCCCGCCGTTGCTAGAAAAATTCCGGCATCGGATACCACGGCCCTTCGCCGCGCGTCCATGTTCGCTCGAGCTTACGTGGGCTCACGGAGGGCTAAGCCTCCACGGCCCGCGCTCCTCTTCAGCGGCCCGTTTCCCGCCTTCGAGTTCCGCGCGCTGCTTCCGAGCTCGGCTTCCGCGGCCGGCTCCCAGCTCTGCTTCCCGCGCGCTGGGTTCCGCTCTCGGCATTCCGTCGAGGGAGCATGCTGATTTCGTCAGCCTGTCGGTGCGGGGTCATGGCGGCATGATCGCCGCACGCTCAGGGGGTTCGCGGGACCCCGTCCGGTGTCGAGCCCCGCGCCGGCGCAGGTCGCGGTGGGGGATCCGCAAGCACGACGTAAACGAGGAAGCCCAGCGCCGCGCCGAAGCAGACGATCGCGAACCACAGGCTGAAGGGGTGAGGCCGCCGATAGTGGACCGGAGGCAAGCTGGAAATGTCCGCTAGCAAGCGACTCGGGTCCCGGTTGCGGATCAGGCTCGGCTCCGTGGGCGTCTTTTGCGCGTGGTCGTCGTCCGGGATGAGGACGGCGACAGTGTCCCTGCGTTCTTCTCGCACGGGCGGAGGGGTGAACGGAGGGACGTACGCGGCTGCCGCTGGAGCGCTGTCGGAGACGCGATTCGGGCGCAGCCGGCGCGGCTGCCCGGAGGGCGGTGGCTTGCTCCCGGAATCCGTCACCCTCCGATGGTCGCACGCGGCGGCGCAACGCTGAAGGGCCGGTCGGCTTCCGGTCCAGGAGCAGGACCCCTCGCCGCGAGCCTCAGCGGGGGATCACGAGGCGCTGCCCCACCCGAATCGGCTTCTTTTCGCTGATGCCGTTCGCCCGGGTCAGGCTCTGGACGGTCACCCTATAGCGCTTGGCGATTCCACTCAGGGTCTCCCCGGAGCGGACCTGGTGCACCGTCGGGGGGCTCTTCGACGAGCCCTTGCCCGTCGAACCTCCGGCCGGACTCGGGATCTGGAGCTTTTGACCTACACGGATGGTCGTGCTCCTACCCAGCCCGTTCGCGGCGGAGAGGCTCGCCGTGCTCACCCCGTACTTGAGGGCGATCCCGCCCAGGGTCTCTCCCGCCTTCACCTCATGGACTCGGCCCGGCGTCTTCTGCTGGCTCGCCCCCTGGCCTCCCCCCGAGGGCTGAGAGCTGCTGCTCCCCCCTCCCGACTTCCCGCTCGAGCCGCGGGGCGGGACGCGCAGCTCGTCGCCGGGGCGGATCGGGCGCTTGGGATCCAGGCCATTGGCGTCCGCCAGGCTCTGGACCGACACGTTGAACTTCTTGGCGATGGCGGTGAGGGTGTCCCCCGAGCGCACCGTGTGCACGACGGCCTTCACGGTGGTCGCCTTGCTCCGCGGCACCTTGAGGTTTTGGCCTGGGTAGATCGGCTTCTTGGGATCCAGGCCGTTCATCTTCGCGATGACCGCGACCGTGGTCTGATGCATCGCAGCGATGCGACCGAGGTTCTCACCTGCGCTCACCAGGTGATAGACGGGCATCGGCGTCTGCCACGGATCTTGCCAGCCCTTCGGATAGATCTCGATCACCGTACGACGACGGGAGTGGAGATATTCCCGCGCGGCGCGCGCGAGGGTCACGTTCGAGATCTCCGCCGGCTCCGGCTCGGAGAGGATTGCCTCCGGCGTACCGCCGAGGAGCACCCCACGGCTCAAGGCCCGTGCGCGCCCGAGGTTCGACGCCAACTCGAGGGCGCGCTGCTGAGCGAGGGTGCTTCGCGCGGCGCGCACCTCCTCGGGGCGGAGCCCGTACTGACCTACCTTCGTCAGCTCGGCGTCGACGGCCTTCTCGATCGCTCCGAGCGCTGCCGCCCCCGTGCCGACCGCGTACAGGGAGAACAGGCTCGCCCCCACCTCGTTGGTCAGGCCGTACTCGAGCGACTGGGCAGGGCGCCGCGGACCGACGATCGACGAGCCGAGGCGCGACTCGCTGCCGAGCGCCACCGCGACGAGCTCCAGGGCGGTGCGGACCTCGGTGCCCGCTTCCGGCAGGACCCAGCCGTACCAGACTGCGGGCACCCGGGCGCTCGGATCCTCGACCATGCTGAAGCGCTCGGTGGTCTGGACCGGAGGCTCGAACTCGAGCGGCGTCCCTGCGGCGCCCCGCGGCGCCGAGCCCAGCTGCTGCTCCACGAGCCGCCGCGCGGACGCCTCGTCGAAATCGCCCACGACCGTGACGACGGCCTGCGCCGCGCCGAAGTGCGCGCGGTGGAAGCGATCGAGGTCGGAGAGCTCGACCTCCGCGAGCTGCGCCGAGGACGCCAAGACGTCCCGCGCGTAGCTGGGACGCCCTTGAAAGGCGAGGGCGCGGAGCCGCCGCGGTGCCCGCTCGGAGGCGAGATCGTCCTGGCGTTCGAACTCGGCGCTCAGCTCCGCCACCACTCGATCCCGGCCCTCCGCCGTGAGGGCGTGACGCCCGAAGCGCCCGGCTTCGAACCAGAGCGCGAACTCGAGCTCGGAGGACGGCACGGTGACGCAGGAGGTCAAAGCGTCGTGGGTGAGCTCCACCTCGGCCGTGCCACCGCGACGGGCGAGCAGCGCGCCGACGTCTTGTCCCTCGAGAGGACGCCCTCCGTTGCGCAGCAGCTCCGCCACGACCCGCGCCACTCCCGGGCGGTGCGCGGGGTCACGGCGCGCTCCCGCGTCGAAAGCGCTGCAGACGCTCAGCACGGGAGCGTCACGGTCGGGCAACAGGATCACCCGGAGACCATTGGGGAGCGTGAAGGAGCTCGCCCCCTGCCCGACGTCGTCCTGCTCCGTCCCCCCACCGCGGGACTCGTCCTCGGTGGAGGTGGCCGTCGACACCGCCGCGCAAAGACCGATGGACACAGCTGCCAGCAGCGTCACAAAATTGCGCTGCCTCGCTGGAGCTCCTGAGGAAAAGGAACGCGACACCGTCGCCTCGCCTAGCACGTCAGGACCACCCCGGGCCAAATTCGACTCCGCAAGGAAGATGAAATTTGCGTCGTTGTTGGCGTACAACCCCCCATCTCGCCATGCCCGCTGTCACCCGACGTTCCCCCTGGACCCGCTGGACCGGCGCCGCCCTCCTCCTGGTTGCCTCGGCGTTCCTCACCGTCCCCGCTCAGGCGGCCCCGAAGAGCCACGTGGTCCAGTCGGGCCAACGCCTCGGGTCGATCGCCAAACGCTACAACGTCACGATCGAGGACATCTGCATCGCCAACGGGATCCGTCGGACGGACAAGATCTTTCCCGGACAGAAGCTGGTGATCCCCGAGCGCGGCAAGGCGGTCCCGCCCAAGCCAGCGCCTGCGAGCAAGCCCACGAGCAAACAGAGCAGCTCCTCGGGGACGAAGTCGACGAAGAGCACTCCGGCGCCCGCGGCGAAGAAGGGTTACGGGCATCCCCTCGTGCACGTGGTCGTGAAGGGGCAGACCCTCGGCGCCATCGCGCAGCGCTATGGCGTGAGCATCGACGCCGT
This sequence comes from Myxococcales bacterium, assembly GCA_012514535.1. Taxonomy (GTDB): domain Bacteria; phylum Myxococcota_A; class Polyangia; order Polyangiales; family Polyangiaceae; genus NIC37A-2. The sequence continues at coordinate 16,333 of JAAZAA010000414.1, forward strand.
CTGTCACGCGTCCGGGATCGATCGACGCTCGGTGCTGAAGATCGGACAGCGGCTCATCGTGCCGGCGACGACGGATCCCGATGGGAGTCACGCCCGCAGGTTGCGCATCGAGGGGCGCCTCGATGGTCCGACCGGGGGCACCTCGTGGCAGAAGTACGCGAAGGCGCCCTGGCGTCGCGGCTACATCACCATTCAGAGCCACTCCCAGAGCTGGAAGGGGTACGTGTTCGGGCCCGGTCAGAAGATCCTGCCGAACGCCCGCAAGGGGATCTTTCGGGTGCTCGGGGTGCGCTCCGGGGGGCCCGTCATCGACGATCAGCTGATCCGCCTGCTCGCTCAGGTGAGTGATCAGTTTGGAGGCCGCCCCATCCGTATCGTGTCCGGCTATCGGGAGACGTCCTACGTGCACGACTCGAAGCACAAGGTGGGCCGCGCCCTCGACTTCAGCATCCCCGGGATCCCCAACGAGGCCCTCCGCGATTACTGCCGCGGCCTCGGCAGCGTCGGCGTCGGCTACTACCCGAACTCCACCTTCGTGCACCTCGACGTGCGCCCCTCACCCGCTTACTGGGTGGACTACGCGGGCCCGGGGGAGCCGCCCCGGCTCACCCCCGAGCGCCCCCGCCCCACCGTGGTCGCCGCCAGCACCCACACGAAGCGCCGCCCCTCGACGGAGGCCGCGGGGGCGATCCCCGAGGCCGCCCAGGAGACCGCAGACGCCGAGACTCCCGCGCCGCCCAAGGCGCCCGTCGTCGAGGCGCCGCCCGCCGACGCACCCAGCGCCGCCGACGCGCCCAAGTCTCTCCCCGACGACGGCAGCGGCACCGTCGATGCCCCCGCCGTGGCGGAAACGCCGTGAGCAGCCAGGGGCGACCTCCCCTCGACCGTATCTTCCTCACGGGCGCGAGCAGCGGGATCGGACGAGGGCTCGCTCTGGCGCTCGCTCGTCCGGGACGCGCGTTCGGGCTCGTCGCGCGCCGCGCACCGCTCCTCGAGGATCTGGCGCGAGAGCTCGAGGCGCGCGGCTGCCGTGCCCTGGTGATGCCCGCCGACGTGCGCGACACGGACCGCATGGTCGAGATCGCGGGCACGTTCCTCGATGAGGTCGGAGGGATCGATCTGGTCATCGCGAACGCCGGCATCGGTGAGGGGCGGCGGAACGCCCCCATCGATCCGCGCCGAGTCGCCGAGGTGCTCGCCGTCAACGTCATCGGCGTCGCCAACTCCGTGTCCCCGTTCGTGACCCCGATGCGGAACCAAGGCTCCGGGACGCTGGTGGCCGTCGGCTCCGTCGCGGGCTTCCGTGCCCTGCCCGGCAGCGTCAGCTACTCCGCGTCCAAGGCGTGCGTCGCCACGTTGATGGATGGCTTGCGTATGGAGCTCCACGGCACCGGGGTGCACGCGATGACCTTGTGCCCCGGCTTCATCCGCACGCCGCTCACGGACAAGAACGAGTTCTCGATGCCTTTCCTGATGGACTGCGACCGCGCGTGCCGCGCGATGGTCGAGGCGATCGAGCGACGCAAGGACACCTACGTGCTCCCCTGGCAAATGCGCGTGGGCAGCGCGCTGCTGCGTCACGGCCCCGAGTGGTTCGTGCGCCGGGCGACGGCTCGCCGCGGCGCGTGATCCGTGCCGAAACCTCAGTTGCCGGCCAGGAGCAACGAGTCCGGGCCGCGGTCCACGTTGAAGCCCCGCGCCAGGTAGAACTTGCTCCAGGCGCTGCTCGCGAACTCCAGCGGCTCCGGCGCAGGGACGAAGGAGGGTTTGTCGTGGCTCAAGCAGGTGAGCGCCACGAAGGGATCGAAGCGCCGAGCACGCCGCAGCGCGCCCGACTTCGGCTGAAAGCCGTGGGGCTCCAGGCAACGCTCGTCGAGGGCGCGGAGGAACGCGACGGCCTCCGGCACGCTCGACTGATCGTTGCCCAAGTGCCGCTCGTCGAGGGCGGCCCTCAGGCTCCCTTGGATGATTAGCTCCAGGTGCAGGTGCGGCTGGATGCTGGCCGCGGCCGCGTTGCCGGTCTTCCCGACCGTGCCCAGAGTGTCTCCTTTGCCCACGGGCACCCAGCGATCGTGGGGCAGCTTGGACTCGTTGAGGTGCGCGTAAAAGAACGACGCGTGAGGGTTCCCGCTCCGCACGAGGCCGGGAGGAACCGGGCACACCAGGTGGATCCAGCGCCCGAAGGAGCGGCTCGCCCCCGCCATGGCCCGCCCTTCGCAAGCGGCGAACACCGGCGTACCGATGGGCGCGAGGAGATCGATCCCATTGTGCTCACCGTGGAAGCGCGGGGCACGGAAGTGCCCCTTGCCGCTCCCGTCGGCGCGCACGCCGTGATCGACCGGTAGCACGTACGCCCAAGGACCCTGCTTCGACGGCGTGCGCTTCGCCTTGGAGAGCCCCGGCACGTCGGGGGACACCGCCGCGCTTCCGCCGCTGCCCTCACCGCTCGGCTCGCCCTGCGAGAACAACTCGCAGGCCACCAGGGCCAGGGCGGCACCAATCAAAAAGCTCGCTCGTCGATCGACCTGGGATAGAAAACTCATGGAACGTCGTAGGCGCCAGCGGGTGAGGCGAAGATGACCGCGAAGGACCGCCACCCCGCGACTCCAGTCCCGTCGCAGTGCGCGCAGAGAAGGTTGCTCCAAGGGCCAGTCGGCAATCTCGAGGGCCCGGAGGGTCAATCTCCGAGATGCCCTCTCGAGCTCCTGGCGCGGAGTTCTTCGGACGTCGCTGAGAGGCATGACACCTCCCTGCCTGTCACAAGGCACCCGAACCGGGAAACTTTTTGGGCGCCCTGCCTCGGGCGTTTCCCCTTTGACGGCGACTCCCACCGTACGGTACACATGCAGCCGAAGTGTCTTTGCTCCCCAGCGTGCACGAGTCCTGGCTCGACGTGACGAAGGTCGCCCCCCTGGGCAACCTCCGAATCGTGCGGACCGGGTTGCGCACGCGCTGAGCCGAGAACGTCGCGTGGCAACCCCGCCCCAAGGAGGCGCTGGAGTTGCAAGGACGTTCGCCGACTTCACCACCGCCGCGGGGCCTTTCGAACGGCTCGAACGAGCCGCAATGCAGAGGTCGTGAGCCATGGTCTCACTGCGCGCTCCCATGCATGGCAATCCTCCCCCGTCCCCCGCTGCCCCCCAGGGCCAGGCTGGTGGTCGCCTCTGGACACGCGACTACGTCCGGGTGCTCGTCCTCCAGATGTGCTTCGGGCTCTCCTACTCGGCGTTCCTCCTGCTCCCGAAGTACCTCCGCGCGGAGCTGCGCTCCTCTGCGACGGAGATCGGTTGGGTCACCGGGGCGGCCCTCGTGGTGGCGGCGGTCGCCGGTCCCCTGCTCGGCTCCGGAGTGACCCGGCTCTCGAAGCGCTGGGTCCTGTTCAGCGGGCTCGTCGGCTCCGGCGTCGCGGCGCTCGCCTTCGCGGCCGTGGATCGAGTCGGTCCGTTGCTGTACGGCTTGCGGCTCCTGCAGGGGCTCGCCTTCGTCGCCGTCTTCAACAGCACCGCCGTGATCGTCGCGGACCGCGTGGACGGCAGCCGGCTCGGGCAAGCCATCGGCTACCTCGGCCTGTCGATGCTCGCCACCAACGCCCTGGCGCCAGCGGTGACGGAGCCCCTGGCGGACGCGCTGGGTTGGGGCGTCGCCTTCTCCTCCGCGGGCGTGCTCGCCCTCGTCGCGAGCTTGGGGGTGCTGTCCATCCCGGACGACCCCGAGCCGGTGCAGGAGGTCGACCATCCGCCGATCAGCGTCGCCGACCGGCGCCTGCTGGCGACCTACTACGCCTCGGCGCTGGTCGGGGTCGGCCTCGGCGTCATGTTCACGTTCACGCAGCCCTTCGCGCTCCAGCTCGGCGCGGAGCGCGTCGGAGATTTCTTCTTCGGGTACGTGGCGTCCGCCGTGTTCATGAGGACCGTCTTGGCGCGCCTCGCGGACCGTGTCGGTGCGGGGCGAGTCGCGGTCGCGGCCCTCCTCCTCTACTCGGTGGTGGTGCTCACCACGGCGCGCCTCTCGCCTCCCTTGCTCGTGCTGCTCGGGATCGGGCTCGGAGCTGCCCATGGCTTGATCTATCCAGCCCTGACCGCGTTTGCCCTCGGCCGGGTCAGCTCACGCCAACGCGGCCCCGTGATGGGCTGGTTCGCCGGCTGCTACAACGCGGGCTTCGCCATGAGCGTCCTGTGCCTCGGCCCCGTCGCGGATCGGGTGGGCTTCCCCGTGGTGTTCGTGGTCGCGGGGATCCTGGTCCTCACCGGGGTGCACCCCCTGCGCCGCGCGGTCGCCGACGCGGGGCCCTGACCCCGCACCTCGCCGGTGCGTCCTGCGCCACAAAGCACGACGCGGGCCCCGCCACTGCGGGTCCCGCGTCGGCTCCCTCGGTGACGTCAGCGGCCTCCGACCACGGGCGTCACCGACGTGCTCACGCGAACGTACGAACCTGAACGGCCTCGATACGCTCGCTGCCCGTGTGGATGTCGCTCACGACGACGACGGGATCCCCCGGGAGGAGGCGGTTGCGCTGCCGCAACATCTCCATCGCCCGCTGGACGTCGGTCTCGGGGCTCTCGGAGAAGTCCACGACCAGCGGCACCACCGAGCGGAGCATCCACAGCTTGCGCCGCACGCTCTGATCGTTCGTCAGGCCGTAGATGATGGCCGTCTTCGGGCGGAACGACGCCACCGCTTCGGTCAGACGCCCGCTGCGGCTGGTCACGACGATGGCGTGAGCGCCCAGTGAGTCGGCCAGCTTGCACGCCGAGCGGGCCAGGTGCTCCCGGGCGTCGTGCACGGAGCGCTCGAGGTGGAACCCCATGGAGGGCTCCTTCTCGATACGGCGGGCAATGCTGTCCATCACCTGCACGCAGCGCACCGGGTGGGCGCCCGCGCTGGTCTCGCCGCTGAGCATGATCGCGTCGGCGCCCTCGTACACGGCGTTGGCGACGTCGCTGACCTCGGCGCGGGTCGGCATGGGGTTGGTGATCATCGACTCCAGCAGGTGGGTCGCCACGATCACCGGCTTGCCGGCGAGGGCGCAGGCGCGCACCATCTGCCGCTGCACGACCGGGAGATCACGAATGGAGATCTCCACGCCCAGATCGCCCCGGGCGACCATGATGCCGTCGGCGACCTCCAGGATCTGCTGGAAGTGATCGATGCCCTCCTGGTTCTCGATCTTCGCGTAGATCCGGGTCTGCTTCCCGGCGGCCTCGACGATCTTGCGACACTCGAGGATGTCCTCGGGGGAGCGCACGAAGGACAGGGCGATGAAGTCGATGTCGTGCGCCAGGCCGAACTCGATGTCTCTCCGATCCTTCTCGGTGATGGACGGCAGGTTCACCCGGATGCCCGGCAGGTTCACGTGACGGCGCGAGCCGAGCTTGCCTCCGTCGATGACTCGGCACTGCAGCTTGGGGGGCTCGATCTCGAGCACCTCGAGGTTGATGATGCCGTTGTCGACCGTGACCCGGTCGCCGACACGCAGATCGTTGACGAGATCCTGGTAGTTGACGTGGACGCTCTGCTCTTCGGTGTCCTCGGGGCTGACGGTCAGGGTGATGACCTGCCCCACGTCGAGCTGGAGCGGCTGCTCGCGCTCCCCGGTCCGGATCTCGGGTCCCTGGGTGTCCAGCAGGATCGCCACCGGATGGTTCAGGACCTCGTTCAGCTTCTTGATGGTGCGGATGTACTCGCCGTGGGACTCGTGGTTCCCATGGGACATGTTCAGCCGCGCGATGTTCATGCCCGCCGTGGCCATCTCCCGCAGGGTCTCCTCGCTGGAGCTCGCAGGGCCCAGCGTGCAGACGATTTTGGTGTGGCGGAAATCTCGGCGGGTCGTCTTTTCGGTCATGCGCTTGCCTCGAAACGGTTCGGTACGCCGCCTTTAGCATCAGAGCGGCAGCCCGAAAAAGCATTCTTTCCCGACGCCCCCCAGAAGTGAGCCCCGCGGTGACGCTCGTCGGGTCGGAGACCCGTGAGCTGTCCGCTTCCACGCCGCGCCTGCAGGGTGACGCGAGCCGGCATGAAGAAACGGGGGCCCGCCCGCTCGGCGGCGCCGGGAACGGATTTGGTCAGCGACGACCCTTGAAGCCCATCATCCCCTGCACCACGGCTTCGCTCTCCTCCGCGATCTCCTCCTGCTCGCGCAGCTCGTCCGCGCAGTCCTCACAGACCCGCTTCCGGCGCCCCCCGACGGTCACGGAGATCAGCTCGTCTACTTCTTCACCACAAGATTTGCACTCGGCCATGACGGCCCGAGTATACCCCGGGTCGGCTCAAGGCCGCTCTCCTGGCGCCCCGGCGGCGGCTTCGTCCTCGTCCAGCTCCGGATCGGCTTCCGGGGGCGCCGGGGCCAGACGCGCTCGGAACCTCCCGTCTCCGTCAACGTCCACGAAGACCGGGTTCACGATGGCGAAGGGCGTCCCCTTCCCCTCGGGGAACGTCTCCCGGAGCGGGCGATCGCCGCGCACGATCACGACGATCCACGAGTCTTCCTCGAGCTGGAGCGCCTGGCGCCACCCGTAGACGAGCTGGTGGCGGGACAGGGGCTGCAAGGCCGTCTTGGCGGCGAGCTGCCCGTTCACCCAGGCCTCCGCGCGCGACACGTCGACCCACGGCGCCGCGCGGGCGGCCACCTCCAGCAGCACCTCCCCCGTGCTCGTCGAGACCATGTCCCCCGGCCCGGCCTCGCCCGCCACGAGCACCTCCGCGAAGATCCCGTTGGAAATCTGAGCGCGCCCCTTGAGCAGGGCGCTGGCCAGCTCGTCCTCGGTCACCAGCTCCGGGCGATCCTCGGCCACCTTCACGTACGTCCGCGGGTAGCCTGCCCACTGGAAGGCGAGGCCGTGGGAGTCGGAGTTGCCCACGGCGGTGTAGATGTACCCCCAGTCGAGCAGGGCGAACCACTCCTGGATGTTCTGCTCGATGGTGCTGGGCTGGTCGAGCTCGAAGCCGTTGACGACCTCGAGCGTGTCGAAGTCGAAGGAGAAGCCCTCTTCGGCCTCCGGCGGCACCTCTTCGCCGACACGCAGCCGCGCGAAGTACCCGATGCCCCCGGCCATCCGCGGATGATTCACCTGGATCACCGCGCGCGGCGCCAACTCCCGGGCGTCCGCGAAGATCTCCCAGGGGACCACGCCCGCATATTGAGGGGGGCGCGCGTCGCGAGGATAGGGAAACGCGTTGAAGTGGCCCCAGCCCACGGTGGTGATCTCGACGCCGACCACCGGGAGCAACGCCGACGTCAGGCGCTGCGCCTTCACCGCCGGTCCGAAATCCGTGACGTGGTTGTGATCCGTGGCCACGGCGACCTCGACCCCTTCCCCGGCCAGGGATCGCACCCGATCGTCGAGGGTCACGCTGGAGTCCGGGCTGGGATCCGAGTGGAGGTGGAAGTCCCCCGAGATCCAGCCCTTCGTGTGGACGAGACGCTCGAGGCTCACGCGCAGGGCCTGCCCGCGGTCGGCGGCGATCTCCACCTCGCTGCGGTGGATCGCGTACTCGGGGCCGCGGGTCACGCGCACGGCGTAGCGCCCCGGGGGGAGCTCGAGGGTCACCTCGCCGTCCTCCGTGTAGGCGATGTTGTGCGTCCCCTCGGCCCGTGGGGCGGAGCCGAAATGGGGCTTGGGCGTCGGATGGATCCCGTAGAGGCTCACTCGCGCCGGCATCGGCACCCCCTCCGTGTCGACCACGGAGACCCACAGGGTGCCCGCTCGCGGCGCGAGGAGGCGCACCAACGCGGGCTCGTCGGGGTCGACCACGACGGACTCGACGTGGCGGCCGCCGGGGGCGTGGAGGGTGACGTCGTAGCGCCCCGGGGGCGCCGCCAGCTCGAAGGAGTTGTCGGCGAAGGGTTCGGCGACCATCACGACACCGCCGCCCGCCTCCCGGAGCTCGATCGAGGCGCGCTCCACGGTCGCCGGCTCGACGCGCCCCTCGATGATGCCGAAGGGTTCCTTCTGGAGCTCGAGCACGTCGCGCCCCGCGTGGGCCAGTCCTCCCGGAGCGAGCACGAGGGTCCGCTCGAGCACCGCGCTCTCCCCGGTGGCGAGGGTCGCGGGGCTGGCGAGGGTGACCTGCTCCGAGGGCCCGACGCGATCGGTGCGCAGCTCGATCTCCATCTCGCCGCCCAGATACGCGAGGGCGTAGGCGAGCTTCGGGGTGGTCCGTCCGATCCAGCTGGCCCGCCCCACCGTCGCCTCCGAGACGAAGCCCATCCCGGGCACGAAGGGCGGACCTCCAGGCCAGCGGACGCGATCCCCCAAGCGAACCAGGCGCAGGGGAGCGCTGCGGCGATTCTCCACCACGGAGCGCAGGTGCACCCACGGGCGCTGAGGATCCACGCTGATCCGGGTCACCACGTCCATCACCCCCCACGGAGAGCTCTGCGTCACGACGAGCGCCGGCACGGGACCGTCGAGATCGGGCACGACGCTGCGCGTCTCCAGATCGACGCGCCGCCCGTCGACGTAGAGGACCGGACGCAGCTCCTCGATGCGATCCGCGGCCACGTCGCGCCCGCTCGCGTCGAGCACCGCGCCGAACCGCAGCGCCCGCTCGGCGCTCGCGCCCCCGGCGCCGACGGCGACGGACACCTGCGCAGAGCTCAAGAGCCAGTCACCCGGAGCCCCGCCGAGCTGTGGCACGCGCCCCCGCTCCCCGGAGGGCATGCGATCGAGGGAGAGCTTCTCCAGGGTCACGCCCCCCTTCGTCACGGGCCCGGTGAACTCGTCTCTCGCGCGCTGCGCCTGCCACCACCACTGGCCCCCCAGGAACGCCACGAGCAGGAGCAAGGCCGGGATCCCCCACTTCGACCAGGCTCGCTTCACCACGGCGTTCGCCTAGCGCGGGCCGCAGCCCGAGCCAAGCGCTTCGGCACGGTTCCTCGAGAGACTCATGGCCAACCTCGGCGCCGTCGTCCATAGTCCCGGCCCGATCCGAGACGCCCATGACCTCCCCCGAGCTCGAACGAAACGTCCTGCGCCGCCGCACCTTCGCGATCATCTCCCACCCGGACGCGGGCAAGACCACGCTCACGGAGAAGCTCCTGCTCATGGGCGGCGCCATCCAGCTCGCTGGCGCCGTCAAGGCGCGCGGCGCGCAACGTCGCGCCCACTCCGACTGGATGAAGGTGGAGCGCGAGCGCGGGATCTCCGTGACCGCCTCCGCGATGACCTTCGACTACGGGGACTGCACCTTCAACCTGCTGGACACGCCGGGCCACGAGGATTTCAGCGAGGACACCTACCGCACGCTGACCGCGGTCGACTCGGCGATCATGGTGCTCGACGCGGCCAAGGGCATCGAGGAGCAGACCCGCAAGCTTTTCGAGGTCTGCCGACTCCGGGACGTGCCGATCCTCACCTTCGTGAACAAGCTGGATCGCGAGGGGCGCGATCCCTTCGATCTGATGGACGAGATCGAGCAGACCCTCGCCCTCGACGTGACCCCCGCGAGCTGGCCCATCGGCATGGGGCGGGATTTCCTCGGCTGCTACGATCTCTTCAAGGATCGCCTGCTGCTCATGGAGCGCAGCAAGGAGCGTTTGGCGGACGTGGCGGAGGAGTGCCACGGGCTCGACGATCCCAAGCTGGATCAGCTGCTGCCGGAGGCGCGCGTCCAGGAGCTGCGGGAAGGCGCCACCATGGCGCGCGAGCTCTGCCCGGCGTTCGACCTCGAGGCGTACCGGGGCGGCCACATGACGCCCGTCTTCTTCGGGAGCGCCCTCAACACCTTCGGTGTGGGGGAAGTCCTCGACGGCATCGCCCGCTTCGCCCCCTCGCCCCGCACGCAGAAGGCGCGGGAGCGGGAGGTGCGCGCCACCGAGAGCAAGGTCACGGGCTTCGTCTTCAAGGTCCAGGCGAACATGGATCCCAAGCACCGGGACCGCATCGCCTTCGTGCGCCTGTGCTCCGGACACTTCAAGCGCGGGCTCAAGATGACCCACGTGCGCAGCGGGTCCGTGCTCACCGTCCACAACCCGGTGCTGTTCTTGGCGCAGGATCGCGAGCTGGCGGAGGAGGCCTTCGCCGGAGACATCATCGGCGTCCCGAACCACGGCAAGCTCCGCATCGGCGACACGCTCACGGAGGGAGAGCAGCTCAACTTCACGGGCATCCCGAGCTTCGCCCCGGAGCTCCTGCAGCGGGTGCGCCCGGTCGACCCCATGCGCGCGAAGCACCTGGGGCGGGCGCTGGAGCAGCTCGCCGAAGAGGGCGCGGCCCGCGTCTTCAAGCCGTCGATCGGATCGAACTGGATCGTCGGCGTCGTCGGGGCCCTCCAGTTCGACGTGCTCGCCGATCGCATCCGCACCGAGTACGACATCCCCGTCATCTTCGAGCACGCGTCCCTCTTCACGGCGCGCTGGGTGGAGTGCGACGATCGGAAGGTGCTGGATCGCTTCCGATCGGGCAACGAGGGTTACCTCGCGACGGATCACACCGGCGCGCTGGTCTTCCTGGCCCGGAACGCCTGGCACCTGGAGACGACGGAGAAGGACTTCCCCGAACTGCGGTTCCTCAAGACCAAGGAACAGACCTGACGGGCGCAGACCCGACGGCGCTGTGCAGACCCGACG
>JAAZAA010000415.1 GCA_012514535.1 Myxococcales bacterium
CACGATCAACGACCTGGACGTGACCAACACCTGGATGTCCTCGTCGAGTTTCCCGGCCACGTGCGATGGCGGCTATTACCTGCGCGCCAACGCCAACGTGTCCTGGGCGCACGTCGAGCTGCGCTGAGGAGTCGATAGGCCAGTCGCCGAGCGCCAGCTCGGGGGAGCACGTGCTCCGGAGAGCTCCGATCAGCGGCGGCTCCGCCCGAGGGCGGCGACTCGGCGACTCAGCCAAGGATAGAGCGTCGGCAGGATCACCAGGGTCAGGAAGGTCGACGAGACGAGGCCGCCGACGACCACCGTGGCCAGGGGGCGCTGCACTTCGGCGCCCACGCCCGTCGCCAGGGTCATGGGGAGGAACCCCAACGCGGCCACGGACGCGGTCATCAGCACGGGGCGCATCCGCTCCAGGGCCGCCGCGCGGGCCGCCTCGGCGGGGGTGGCGCCCTCCGCCTCCGCCTTCAGGATCGCGTTCATCAGCACGACCCCGTTGAGTACCGCGATGCCGCTCAGGGCGATGAACCCGATGGCCGCCGAGATCGATACCGGTAGCCCCCGCGCCGAGAGCGCCACGATGCCGCCGACCGCCGCGAAGGGCACGTTGAGGAGGATGATCAGGCTGGGGCGGAGCCGATGGAACAGCGCCCAGAGCAGCGCGAGGATGGCGAGGAGCACCCCCGGGATCACCACCCCCAGGCGCGCCCGCGCGCTCTGCAGGCTCTCCCACTGCCCGCCCCACACCTGACGGTAACCGCTCGGGAGGGAGACGGCCTCCTCGACGACGCGACGCGCGTCCTCCATGACGGAGCCGAGATCGCGCTCGCGCACGTTGAAGCCCACGACGATGCGGCGCTGCGCCTCGTGGTGGTTCACGAGCGCCGGTCCTTCGGTCCGGATCACCTGGGCCACCGCGTCGAGCCGTACGAGCTGCCCCTGGGAGGTCACCAGGGGCAGCGCCTCGAACCGCAGCGCGCCCTCTTCCTTGCCGTAGCGCACGCGGATGGGGACGGGCAGAGGCCCATCGTAGGTCGCGCCCACGTCGAGCCCCATGCGCACCGCCTGCACGTAGGCCAACACCTCCGACGCCCGCATCCCCAGGCGCGCCGCCGCCAGGGGCTCCGGGACGACCTCGAGGAGCCGCACGGCGGGCGGCGCCGTGATGCGCACGTCCTCGGCGCCCTCGACGCTCCGGAGGACCTGAGCCGCCACCTCGGCGAGTCGTCGGAGCTCTCGGAGGTCGTCTCCGTAGATGCTGAGCGCCACGTCGCTCACCTCGCCACCGACGAGCTCGTTGAAGCGCATCTGGATCGGCTGCGTGAACGCCACTTCGTCGGCCGGCGCGGAGCGTTGGATGGCCGCCTCGATTTCGTCGATGATCGACTCCCGATCGATCTCGGCGCGCCACTCCGAGCGCGGCGCCAACGCGATGAACACGTCCGCCTGCTCGATGCCCATGATGTCGGTCGCCACCGCGGGGCTGCCGATGCGGCTCGCGACATGCCGCACCTCGGGCACGCTGCGTAGGATCTCCGCCTCCATACGCAGCGAGTCCGCGACCGCCGTCTCGATGCGGAGATCGGGGCGCCGCACCGTCTGCACGACGAGGTCCCCCTCGTCGAGCTGGGGGATGAACGACGTGCCCGCCCTGTCGAACAGGAAGAGGCCCCACGCCAGCAGCCCGAGGGCCCCGAGCCCCACGACGGCCGGGTGGCGGAGGACCCGATCCAGCATCGGTCGGTAGAGACGCTCGGCTCCCCGCACCAGCCACGGCGTGCGCGTGGGGACGTCGCGTCGCCGCAGGAGCAGCTGCATCGCGGCGGGTACGAAGGTGAGGCTGAGCACCAGCGCGGCGAGCAAAGCCATCACCACCGTGAGGGCCATGGGGCGGAACATGCGCCCCTCGACGCCGCTGAGGCTCAGGATGGGCAGGTAAACGAGCAGAATGATCGACACCGAGAAGAACACCGGGCGCGCCATCGCTCGACTCGAGATCGCGCTCGCACGGTCCGCGTCCTCCTTCGGGTGCTCCTGCATGCGGTGGAAGGCCGCCTCCACCATCACGACCGCCCCATCGACGAGCAACCCGAAGTCCAGCGCGCCGAGGCTCATCAGGTTCCCGGGCACCTCGAGAGCCACCATCCCGGCGACCGCTCCGAGCATCGACAGGGGGATCACCGAAGCGACCAGGAGGCCCGCGCGGAATGAACCGAGCATCAGGAAGAGCACGGCGACGACCAGCAGGCCCCCCTCCGCGAGGTTCGTGAACACCGTGCGCAGGGTGGCGTAGACGAGCTCGCTCCGGTCGTACACGACCTCGAGCTCGACGCCGGGAGGCAGCACGCGCCGGACGTCGTCGAGCCGCGCATGCACGCCCTCGAGCACCTCGAGCGCGTTGGCGTCGAGGAGCATCTGCACCATCACGTAGACGACCTCGCCCTTCCCGTCCGCCGTCGCGGCGCCGATGTTGGCGAGGGCGCCCTCGCGGACCTCGGCGACGTCGCCGACGCGCACGGCGGTCCCGTCGGGCTCGACGCGCACCACCGCGGCGGCCAGATCCTTGGGAGTCAGAGGCAGGGCCACCCCCCGAAGCAAGACGCCCGCGTCACCCGCGGGGAGCACGCCCCCCGGCGCTTGACCGTGCGCTGCGGCCACCGCCTCCGCCAAGGCGGTCAGGGTCACTTTGTGACGCGCCATGCGCTCCGGCATGCCCGTCACGTCGAGGGTGCGCCGCTTGCCTCCCCAGGAGTTCACCTCGACGACGCCGGGGGCGGTCCGGAGCAACGGTGCGATGCGGAGCTCGACGAGCTCGCGGAGCTGCGCCTGCGTGTGCGACGCGGAGCGCAGCGTGAACTGGTGGATCTCACCGAGCCCGCCCGTGAGCGGGCCGAGCTCCGGCACACCGACGCCCTCAGGCAACTCGCCCTGCACCGTCGCCACCCGCTCCTGCACGAGCTGGCGGGCACGAAGTGGATCCGTCCCCGACTCGAACACGGCCGTGATCGACGAGATGCCGTAGCGAGAGATGCTGCGCAGCGTGACCAGCCCCGGCAGGCCCCCGAGCGCCGTCTCCACGGGACGCGTCACCCGGAGCTCCACCTCCTCGGGCGTGAGCCCCGGTGCCTCCGTGAGGACGACGACCTGACGCCCGGTGACGTCCGGCAGCGCGTCGAAGCGCAGCCAGCGACTGGTGATGATCCCGAGGACGGCCAGCACCGCGACCAGGATCACCACCAGCAGCCGATGGCGCACGGCCCACGCCACCAGCGCATCGATCACGGAGGGCTCCCTCCGCGCGGCGGATCCGCGGCGACTTCATCGCCCTCCTGCAAGGGGCCACGCACGAGGGCGCTGGCGCCGGAGCTCACCGCGACGACGACCTCGACCTGCGCCACCCCGCCCACCCGGCGCCGCAGCACCGTCGAGATCGTGCCCTGCTGGAGCACCGCGCCGGCGGGCACCTCCCACAGACCAGCGCCGGCGGCGAGCCGCACCACGCCCCGCAGGCCGTCGGGGAGCGGACGATCCTCTTCGGGCACGAGCCAGTGGACATGCGTCCCCGCGTCGGGGTCGATGACGCCCGCCACCGGCTCACCGCGCAGAGGGATCTCCCGGCCATCCGTCAGCTCGAGCACCGCCCGATCTCCCGCGGGCCAGGGCCCTGGCGTGCGTACCTCCACCCGCGCGCTGCCTTCGCCGCGGATGCGCGCGAGGGGCCCCGCCGCGGCCTCTCGGATCTCGCCGGGCTGGGCATCGAGCTCGACGACGATGCCGCCTACGGGCGCCCGCAGGGTGAGGGCCCCACCACGGGCGAGAGCGTCTGCGGTCTGAGGGTTCACTCCGGCGGCCCTGAGGACCGCTCGCGCCTCGTCCCGTCGCGCCTGGAGCTCCGCCGCCAACATGCGTTGCTCGAACACCCGCGACTTCTCGACCAACCCCTCCGCGCGCAGGCGTTCGAGCTCCTCGGCGCGCTCCGCGTGGAGTTCGAGCCGTCGCTTGCTCCCGACGTAAGCTGCCGCCGCCTCGAAGACCTCGGGTGCCAGGACGTCGACGATGGGATCGCCGCGCTCGACGCGGCTACCGACCTGCGTGTGAACACGCTCCACGCGGGCTCGATAGCTCGACGAGACCTCACCACTCGCTCCCGCCGCGGCCCGCACCACCGCAGGAGCCTCCAGCAACGACGCGTCCTGGGGCGCGCTCACGGGGACCCAGCGGAGCGCCGCGACCTCCGTCGGAGGCGTCTCGGCGGCTTCCGGGGCGGGTGCCGTCCCCCCCTCTCCCCGACACGCGACGCAGAGGAAGACGAGCGCAAAGGCAATCCGCGTCATGACTCCTGCGTCCGCTCCAGCTCCGCGATCAACAGCCAGAGACGGATCTCCGCCCACAGGACGTCGGCTCGCGCGCGGACCAGGAGCTGCTGCACCTCGACGTGCCTGCGCCGGGCCTCCAGCAGCTCGTAGACCGTCGCCTCCCCCACCGCGACGGCTCGCTCCAGCCGATCCGCGAGCTCCTCCGCGGCCACCAGCCAGTCCGTCTCGACCCGCTCCTTCCTCTCGCGGGCTGCCCGGAGATCGTACAGAGCCCGACTCACGCCAGCGCTGGCCTCGAGCTGCGCCTGTGCCGCGCGGGCCGCCAAGCTCTCCGCCTCCGCGCGGGCGATGGAGCGCTGTCGCTGGCCGCGATCGAAGGGGGCCAGCGCCAGACTGAAGGTGCCGAGGGCGGTGTAAGCAGCCGGAGGCTCCCGTTGCAGCTGCACACCGGCGGAGAGGTGGGAACCGTAAGCTGCGGACTCCTCGGCTTCTCGGGCCCGCGCCGCTGTGGCGGCGAGGCGGAGCGCGACGGCCTCGGGGAGCTGCTGCGCCCGCGTCACGTAGGCGTCGAGGGAACGGAGCTCCGGCAGCGCCGGTCGCGGCGCGGGTCCCGTCGTCCGCAGGGGCGCTGGCGACGTTCGTCCCATGGCGACGGCCAGATCGATGCCCGCGTGCTGGAGCGACATGCCCAGCTCGAACCGCTGGCGCTCGATCTCCGCCCGGTAGGCGCGGGCTTCGGCGGCGTCCATGGCGGTGCGGACCCCCTCCGCCGCGGCTCGCGCCATGAACCGCTCACCGCGCTCCGCCAGCTCCAGCTGCTGCTGCGCGAGGACCGAGAGCTCCTCCAGCGTCCGCACGTCGATCCAACGTCGGGCCGCGTCCAGACGACTGGACAGCGCCGCCGCCCGCACCTCGGCGGACAGCGCCCGCCGCTCCGCGGAGGCGGCCCGGCGACGCGCTCCGGTCAGATCCGCGAGGTTCCATCCCTGAGCCACGGCCACCTGCCCCTCGAGCCCTCGCTCCGCGTCTGGGGTGAAGCGATAGCCGGGGTTGACGGTCAGCGTCAGGGGTCCAGCGGTGCCCCCGATGTCCTCGTCTCCGGCGCGTCGAGCCGTCAGGGCCCGAGCCGCCGCGCGAGCCCCGGGCGCCTGGGGCGCCATGGCGAGCGCCTCGTCGAAGGTCACCGCGTCCGCTGCGAGGGCCCGCCGAGTCGCCAGCTGCCCGCACAGCACGAGACAGAGCAGCACACCGAGGGACGCTGGGCGGAGACGGAGGAGCATGGCGGACGGGAGCGATGCAGCTGGGTGGACGGGAGCGAAAGAGTCGGCCTGTGGGTTCCCGTGGGACTAGTGCTAGTCGAGATCAGGGTCGAATGGCATCCCGGCGACAACCCCGATCCGAAGGCTCGCCGCCCCCCTACCGAACGACCGGAGCCGTCATTGACACCACCCCCCGGTCCAGCTAGGCGCTCGAGCTTCACTGGGAAACTGTGCGATTCGCGCCGGAGGCGCGAGTTGTTCGCGTTCTGCACTCGAAGCACGAGTGTCGGAGGAGAAGAATGAAGAAGTTGAGCTTGGTACTGGCTCTCGCGGTCGCCGCCTGCGGGGGGAGCGACGGCAAGGCAGGACTCGATGGCAGCCAGGGACCCGCGGGCGCGGACGGCGCGGACGGCGCGGATGGGGCTGATGGGGCCGATGGGGCCGACGGCGCGGACGGCGCAGATGGGGCTGACGGCGCGGATGGGGCCGACGGCGCGGACGGCGCGACGATCCTGACGGGCCCGGGAGTTCCGGACGACGATCTCGGCGAGGATGGCGACCTCTACATCGATACGGAGACGCGCCTCGTCTACCAGAAGGCGGACGGCTCCTGGACCATGGTGACGAACCTCAACTCGGGATCCCCTGGCACGAGCACCCACGCGGGTAGCGGCGCTCCCGAAGCCTCTCTGGGCAACGACGGCGACGTCTACGTCGACGCGGACAGCGGCGATCTGTACAAAAAGGACGACGGCGCCTGGACACTGATTGGCAATCTCCGTGGCCCCCAGGGTGAGCCCGGCCAGGACGGCAACGACGGCGCGGATGGAACCGACGGTGCGTCGATCCTGACGGGCGAGGGAGCCCCCGCCGACGACCTCGGCAAGGACGACGACCTCTACATCGACTCCGCGAACGGCGACCTCTACGCGAAGGCCGACGGAACCTGGACCCTCTCCGGCAATCTGCACGGCGCCCCCGGTCAGGACGGCAGTCGGTGGCTCACCGGTACGGGCGTTCCCACCGATGATCTCGGCAACGACGGCGACGTCTACTTCGACGGCGACACCGGCAACGCCTACCTGAAGGAGGACGGTGCGTGGACCCTGCTGGGCCGGTTCGCCGATCATCAGGTCGCGGGCAAGGACTGGTTCGCCTTCGCGCTGGACGACGAGTTCTCCGAGCTGGACGCCGTCGGCTCCTTCGTCACCGGGGCCGACCAGGTCCATGGCGCCTTCGAGTTCACGGGCCCAGCCCAGCACGGGCGCCTCGCGTTCAAGACCGTGGGTGGGTACTTCGGAGTCGGCTCCAACCTGAGCGCCTTCTCGGAGATCGAGGTTTCAGCCAGCGCCGCCGGTGCGTACGACACCACGACCGGCATCACCCTGCACCTGTCCCAGGGGACGAGCGCGGGGTGCGACTACGACGTTCCCTTGGGCGGCGTCGTCGACATCTGGGACCCGACGGCGTGCTTCCCAGGTGACACGACGCCCCTGGATATCCTCTTCAACGTGGACCAGGTCCAGGTGGGCATTCAGAGCACCGGCGCCAGTGCCGCCAGCCTGACCGTCACCGC
>JAAZAA010000416.1 GCA_012514535.1 Myxococcales bacterium
GATGGAGACGTGCCCGAGCAGGGTCTGCACGCTCCGCAGGTCGGCTCCGCCCGCGAGGAGATGGGTGGCGAAGGAGTGGCGCAGGGAGTGTGGGTGAACGTCCTCGGGGACCCCAGCGGCACGCCCGTGGCGCCGCACGATCTTCCAGAAGGCTTGGCGGGTGAGGGGTTTGCCGCTGGGCCCCGGGAAGAGGAGCGTTCCGCCCTTCTTCCCCTCCGCCGCGAGGCGCGCCTCCAGGTACGCGTCCAGGTGGTCCAGGGCGATGTCCCCGACGGGGACGAGGCGTCGCTTGCCTCCCTTGCCGAGGGGGCTCACCACGCCGCGGCTCCGATCGAGATCGCCGAGCTGCAGGTGGATGAGCTCACTCACGCGCAAGCCCGCCGCGTAGGTGAGGCTCAACATCGCCCGGTCCCGGAGGCCGCGGAGCGTCCCCGGATCGGGTGTCTCGATGAGCCGGAGGACGTCGTGCTCGGTCAGGGCCGAGGGGAGGGCGCGTCCGAGGCGGGGTGACGGAGCGAGCTCGGTGGGGTCGTGGTCCAGTCGCCCCTCGTCGATGAGGAAACGGACCAAGCCGCGCAACGCCGACAGGCGCCGCGCCATGGAGCGGGCGCTCAGCCCGGACTGGGAGAGATCCGTGAGCCAGGCGCTCACGATCGCCAGGTCCAGATCGCGAGCGTGCTCGACCGGTGGGTGTCCGGACTCCGCTCGGGCAGCGAGGAACGCGAGCAGTCGCCCCAGATCGTGGCCGTAGGCGACGATGGTGTGGGCGGCCAAGGCCCGCTCGACGCGCAGGAAGGTCAGGTAGGCGTCGACGTCGTGCTCGAGGGACATGGACGCCCCCAGAGTAACGTAGGGCGATCGATCGGGCCAAAGGGCGCGCGGCTCAGCGCGCGGCCGCGACCAGCTCCCGCAGGAGCGGCTCCGGATCGTCCTGACGCATCAGCACCTCGCCGATCAGCGCCGCGTCGACGGCGCTCTCCGCCACGTCGCGGACGGCGGCCGGGGAGGCGATCCCCGAGAGGTGCGCCCTGGTGACGTTCGCCGGCAGCTGGCCGAGCACCCGCCGCGCCCGATCCATGTCCATCGTGAGCGTGTCGAGGTCCCGAGCGTTGACGCCGATGCACGTCGCGCCGCAGTCCAGCGCGAGCGACGCCTCGTCCTCCGTGACCACCTCGACGAAAGGCAAGAGCTCCCGGGCCCGGGCTTCGCGAACGAGGACCCGCAGGCGCTGGGGGGTGAGGCAGCGGACGATCAACAGCACGGCGGAGGCGCCGTAGGCGCGCGCGGCGTCCAGCTGGCACTCGTCGAGCACGAACTCCTTGCAGAGCACCGGGAGGCGCGTCGCACGCCGGGCGACGGCGAGGTCCTCGTAGCTGCCGTCGAAGAACGGCCCGTCACACAAAACGCTCATCATGTGCGCGCCCGCCCGCTCGTAGGCAGCGGCGCGCGCCGCCACCGTGAGCCGCGTCGACAGAGGGCCGGCGGAGGGAGAGCGCCGCTTGATCTCCGCGATCAAGCGGAGCGGCTGACCCGCGGCGCGCTCGAGGTCGGTGGGGCGGAGCGGCGGGGGCGCGGGCAAGCGGCGCCGGCGCAGGGCAGGGAGCTCCGCCTGCTTCGACTGGAGGATGCGATCGAGGACACCGTTGGACATCGCCGTGCCTCGCCCTCAGGGTTCGCCCGAGACCGCCCGGGGCGACTCCGCGCCGATCCGCGTCACCGCGGAGGGCGCCGCCGCGGCCCGGCTCACGGTCTTCCAGCGCTCGAGCAGCTGGAGCGCCGCCCCCGAGTCGACGGCCTCCCGAGCGCGCGCCAGCGCGTCGCGAGGCGCCGTGTCCTCCGCCACGCACAGCGCGGCGGCGGCGTTCAGGAGGAAGGCGTCCCGCGAGGGGTGGCGCTCCCCCGCGAGCACGGCGGCGAGGACGCGCGCGTTCTCCGCCGCGTCGCCACCGTCGATGGCGCCCTCGGGGCTCGGCTCGATCCCGAAGTCCTCCGGGGTGAGCACCCGCTCCTCCAGGCGATCGCCGTCGACGACGGTCACCCGGGTGGGACCGAAGGGGCTCACCTCATCCATTCCGTCGGCGCCGCGCACCACCCAGGCCCGCTTCACCCCGAGGCTCTGCAGGGTGCGGGCCAGGACCGGACGGAGCGCGTCGTCGAAGGCGCCGAGGAGCTGGTGGCTCGCCCGCGCGGGGTTGGCGAGGGGGCCGAGGACGTTGAAGACGGTCCGGATCCCGAGCTCCTTGCGCGCCGGCGCCACGAAGCGCATGGCCGGGTGGTGGGCGGGCGCGAAGAGGAACGCGATGCGCGACTCTTCCAGGATGCTGCGCGCGGCGGTGGGCGGCGCGTCCAGGGGGACGCCGAGCTCCTGGAGCACGTCCGCGCTGCCCGAGCGACTGGAGACCGCGCGGTTGCCGTGCTTCGCCACGGGGACGCCCGCCGCCGCGACGATCAGGGCGGCTCCCGTCGACAGGTTCAGGCTGCCGCGCCCATCGCCCCCCGTGCCACAGGTGTCCAGGAGCACGTCGAAGGAGTGGTCGACCGCCACCATGTGGTCCCGGAGGCTCCGCGCCGCCGCGGCGATGACCTCCGGGGTCTCGCCCTTGAGGCGGAGGGCCACCGCGAAGGCGGCGATCTGCGTCGCCGTCCAGGTGCCCGTGAGGATCGCGTCGAACACCGCCTTCACGAGGGCGGCGTCCGCCTCCGGCGCCGCTTCCAGCCGCGCGAAGGCCTCACGAAAGGCGATGGCCGTCACGTCTGGCTCCCTCGGGCCAGGGCCCACTCGGGTTCCGCAGAGGGCTGCGTGAGTCGCGCGTCGTCGAGCATCTCGAGCCAATTTTCCATCATGCGCATCCCCCCCTGGGTGAGGATCGATTCAGGGTGGAACTGAACACCTTCGATGGGGAGCTCGCGATGGCGAACGCCCATGACCTCACCCGCCGCCGTCCGCGCCGTCACCTCCAAACAGCCGGGAAGGGACGCGGGCTCGAGGATGAGCGAGTGGTAGCGGGTGGCTTCGAAGGGGTTGGGGAGCCCCTCGAACAGCCCCTTCCCATCGTGATCGATGGGTGACGTCTTGCCGTGCATCAGGCGGGGGGCCCGGACGACGGTCCCTCCGAAGGACTGCCCGATGGCCTGGTGCCCGAGGCACACGCCAAGCAGCGGCACGGTCCCGCCCAGGCGCGCGATTAGCTCGAGGGTGATCCCGGCGTCGTCCGGGGTCCCCGGTCCAGGGGAGAGCAGGATCCCTTCGGGCTCCGCCTCGATCACCTCGTCGACGCTGACGCGATCGTTCAGGTGGACCTCGCAGCTGGCCCCCAGCCCCTCCAGGTACTGCACCAAGTTGTACGTGAAGGAGTCGTAGTTATCGATGACGAGGACGCGTTTGGACATGACGTCTCCTGCGCGAAGGGGGCACGCCGGCTCCTGCGGCGTCGGGCCCAGAGCCTGTCAAATCACCTGGAACGGGTCAATCGGACACGTCCGGAGGGGCACCGGAGTCGCGCCGTACCCGGCGGGCGAGGCGCGCGAGCCCCGGCGAGGGGTCAGCCAGCGGCGCGGGTCGGGGGAGCCTCGAGCAGCCCCTGACGCTGGAGGAAGCGGGTGATGCGCCGATTGATGACCTCCGGGTACTCCGCGGCCGCATAGTGTGTGCCGCCCGGAACGATCAGCAGCTCCCCTTGAGGGATCGTGTCCGCCATGCGCTCTGCCATGGCCGGGGGGGTGAAGACGTCGCGGGTGCCGGTCACCACGAGGGTGGGCACCTCGATGCGCGGCAGCACGTGTTCGGCGTCGTGCTCACCGAGCACGGACAGCATCTTCAGGTAGGTCTCCAGATCCAGGCTACCGAAGTCGACCGCCATCTCCGCGAAGAGCTCGGCGTCGAGGCTGTGGGCGATGACCCCGAGACGCTTGAGCCAGGCGCCCGTCTCTTCCCAGCGGCTCGCCCTCTGTAAAATTGCGCTACCAACGACATGGAGCCGCTGCGCGTGATGAACCGCGCCCGGGAGGAAGCGCCCCAAGAAGGGCACCCCCACTCCGTCGAGGGGACGGCCGAAGGTGCCATTGATCAACACGAGGTGGCTGACTCGTTCGGGGCACTCGTCACAGAGCTCGAGGATGACCTGCACCCCCATGCTCCAGCCGAAGAAGACCGCGCGATCGACCCCCGCAGCGGCGAGGACCGCCTTCAGGTCCGCGACGTGGGCTCGGATGCTGAGGTCGGGCACGCGACCACGGGGGAAGGCCGACCCATACAAACCCCGATAATCCCAGCTCAGGACCCGGAAGCGATCTCTGAAATGCTCAATCTGGTGACTCCATGCGGTGAGCGGTCCCCCCAGACCATTCGCGAGCACCAAACAGGGCCGACCGTTCCCGGAAGATCCGGGCTCGGTGTCGAAGTAGCGTAGGGTTGTTCCGTCCTCGCGCCTGATGGTCTGGTGCGTGATGTGGAGCTTCGGCATGCGCCAATTCATTCTTGCCCACACAGGTTCGGGCCGCTAGTGTCGCTGCGGTTCGCCGCTGGAAGCACTTGTTTTTCACTCCCTCCGCGGCTCCTACCCGATGGCCGAAGAAGCGAATAAGAAACCCAAGATCGACCTCAAGGCGCGTCTCGGAAAGAAGACGATCTCGAGCGGGGCGGGTGCATCGATTCCTCCTCCCGTCGGAATGCAGCCGAGCATTCCTGCGCCCCCCTTCGGGTCGCGTCCGTCGGCGGTCGCAGCAGCGCCGATGGCTGCCCCGATCTCCGCGCCGGTCTCCGACGCCTTCGCCCCCGTCGCGGTGGCGGAGCCGCCGCAGCCGGCCGCGCCCGCGGCCATCCGGATCGAGATGAGCGAGGAGCTCGTCGAGGCCCAGAAGAAGGGACGCAAGAAGATCATCGCCATCGCGGTGGCCACGGCCTTCATCGGCGGCGTGCTCGGGTACGCGGTCGGCGGTGGCGCGGAGCGCGGGCGTCGTCACGACACGGCGCTGCAGGGCGCGGCCATGCTCGCCGATGAGGTCCAGAAGGCGAACGAAGAGATCGAGAAGCTCGCCGAGGTGCTCAAGAAGGCGAAGACGAAGCTCGCCGAGGGCAAGTACCCCGAGGAAGAGATCAACGCGCTCGGCGGCATCGACATTCCCTTCGACGGCAACTACCTGGCCGGTAAGGGGACGGGCCTCATGGGCAACGAGGTGAACCGGCTGCTCGTGAAGTTCGCTGGCGACGCCGTCATGGCCAATGAGCAGAAGGAGACGCTGAAGCGCGTCCTCACCGGGCGGCGCAAGCTGATCGAGGACCTGCTCGGGCAGCGCGAGAACCCGAAGGTCAACTGGGGTGTGTACGTCGCCAACGGGCCGCACGGCCCCATGGCGGGCATGCAGCTCATCCCGGAGCCGTTTTTGGTGAAGTCGGACAAGGGGAAGGACGGCAAGCCGTACTCCTGGCCCGACGAGTTCGAGCTGAAGGACGGTGACAAGACCGTCAAGCTGAAGCGGTACACGTCGGGTGCGCCGGGCTCGGAGCTCATCCCCGTCGATCCGACGACTCAGTCCGCGGTCTGCACCTCGGATACCCTCGTGCAGCTCGCTCGTGAGATCGGAAATCTCGAGACCACCCTCAAGGGGGACAAGAGCGATCCGACGAACGAGAAGTCGGGGTTGGTCGATACGGGCACCGCGCTGTTGGAGCGTCTCAAGAGCATCGGCGTCGGCGCCTGACCGGCGGTTGACACGGAGCTCGGTGCTGCTCGGTAGACCCTGCTCGGTAGACCCTGGGTTCGTCGAGCGGTGAGCGACGAGGCCGTCCTTGGTTCAACCAAGGGCGGCCTTTTCCGTACGCCCGGGCAGGTCGAGCAAGGCTCGCTCCGGTGAGGGCCCGTGCCGCGCTGGCGTGTCCAGCGAGCGCCGAGTGCTCGTCCCGGGAGAGGGGCGGTCACAGTTCCGCGCGCCGGACGTCTCCGAACGCCGCAGCCGCCGAACGCGGGGCCCGCTGAACGCCGCGGCGCCGCAGCCGCCGAACGCGGGGCCCGCCAGAGGAGGTCGCGGAGCAAGGAGGGAGCGCCCCAGGAGGGAGCCCCCCAGGAGGGAGCCCCCCAGGAGGGACCCGCTCAGGCGGCGCTGGCGGGTCGC
>JAAZAA010000417.1 GCA_012514535.1 Myxococcales bacterium
GAAGGACCCTGCCCTCGAGCGCCGGTTCCAGCCGGTGATGGTCGCCGAGCCCACGGTGGAGGACACCATCTCGATCCTGCGCGGGCTCAAGGAGCGCTACGAGATCCATCACGGGATCCGCATCCAGGACTCGGCGCTGGTCGCCGCCGCCACCCTGAGCCACCGCTACATCACGGAGCGCTTCTTGCCGGACAAGGCCATCGACCTCGTCGACGAGGCCGCCAGCAAGATCAAGATGGAGATCGACAGCATGCCGTTCCCCATCGATCAGGCGGAGCGCACGCTCGTGAAGCTCCAGGTGGAGGAGCAGGCCCTCAAGCGCGAGCAGGATCGCGCCAGCCAGGCGCGCCTCGAGGAGGTGCGCCAGGAGATCGCCGCGCTCACGGCGGAGCGGGATCGCATGAAGGCGCAGTGGCTCAAGGAAAAGGAGGTCATCGCGGCCATCCAGGAGGAGAAGCGCAAGGGCGAGGAGCTGCGCACGGAGCAGGAGATCGCCCAGCGGCGTGGTGATCTCGGCAAGGCCGCCGAGATCCAGTACGGCCGCCTGCCGGAACACGAGCGACGCCTCGAGGGGCTGCGCAACGATCTCGCGCGGCTCCAGGAGAACGGCTCCTTCCTCAAGGAGGAGGTCACCGACGAGGACATCGCGGCGATCGTCTCCAAGTGGACGGGGATCCCCGTGAGCAAGATGCTCGAGAGCGAGATGAGCAAGCTGCTGCACATGGAGGAGAAGCTGCGGCAGCGCGTCATCGGACAGGACGACGCCCTGGTGGCCGTGGCCAACGCGGTGCGGCGCTCGCGCGCGGGCCTCGGCGACGAGGATCGTCCGATCGGATCCTTCTTGTTCCTCGGTCCGACGGGCGTGGGCAAGACGGAGACGGCGCGGGCCTTGGCGGAGTTCTTGTTCGACGACGAGAAGGCCATGATCCGCATCGACATGAGCGAGTACATGGAGCGCCACGCGGTCTCCCGGCTCATCGGCGCGCCCCCCGGCTACGTCGGCTACGAGGAGGGCGGGCAGCTGACGGAGCCCGTGCGGCGGCGTCCCTACAGCGTCGTGCTCTTCGACGAGATCGAGAAGGCGCACCCGGACGTGTTCAACACGCTGCTCCAGGTGCTCGACGACGGTCGCCTCACGGACGGGCAGGGGCGCACGGTGGACTTCAAGAACACCGTCGTGATCCTCACGAGCAACGTCGGCTCCGCGGAGCTGTCCCTCATCGAGGAGCGGCGCGACCTCAGCGCCGGGGAGATGGACAAGAAGCTGAACGAGGTGGCCATGACGGCCCTCCGGCAGCAGTTCCGTCCGGAGTTCCTCAACCGCCTCGACGAGATCGTCGTGTACCGTCGCCTCGGTCGCGAGCAGCTGCGCGCCATCGTCGACGTGCAGCTGGCGCGCCTGAGGAAGCGCCTCGAGAGCCGCGATCTCGGCTTCGAGATCACGGAGGCCGCCAAGGACATCCTCGCGGCGCAGGGCTACGATCCGCAGTTCGGCGCGCGCCCCTTGAAGCGCTCGATCCAGAGGTTGGTGGAGAACCCCCTGGCGGAGCTGATCCTGGCCGGGGACTACCCTCCGGGCAGCACCGTGCGGGTGGACGCCATCAACGGCCAGATCGGCTTCGAGAAGGGCGACGGCGCAGCACCGAAGCCCATCCCGCCGAGCGCAGGCGGCGCCGTGGCGCAAGCTTGAGGGCGGAGGGGGCGCTCAGCCGCCCCCACACCGCGCTCCGATGCCGTCTTGACCAGAGGGGCTCTGGGCGAAGATCGTGGTCCGTATGTTCTCGGGACCAGGCGTCGATGACCTGCGGTTGGTTCAATCGCAGGCGGTCCCGCGGGACGACGTCGTGGCCCGGCGCATCGCAGCGCGTGTCTCGCCGTCTGGGGGCTTTTTCCTTTACGGGCTCCTGTACTTCTTGGGGCCCGCCTTCGCGATCTACGTGGCTGCCCTGCTCGTCGCGGTGTTCGGCTTCGCCCATGGGCTCGATCAGGTGCCGATCCCGCCGTGGGCCGTGATGGTCTCCGTCGTCGGCGCGGGCGTTCCGTTCGCGCTGAGCTGGTGGCCCTACGGAGCTTGGGTGAGGCGTCGTCGAGCCGATGGGTGGAGGTTGGGTCGTGAGGGGATGCTGCAGGACGCCGTGGTCGTCCGCTGCAGCCATCGCCGTGCGCAGGGGTGGCCCATCACCAGCGCTACCGTCGAGTTCGGCCCACCCGGGGCGCGGCAATGGGCCGAACTCTCCGTCGGCACTCATCGAGCGGAGCTGCGGGAGGGCGCGTCCTTGACGGCGCTCGTGCACCCGGAGGGACGGTGCTGCGGCGTCTTCATCGTTGGCGGCTTACTGTGTCCGGCGGTGAAGCGGCGACCACGCGTCGACGCCCGACGGCGCCAAGAATAGCCGGCTCTCGGTTGCCGCGTGCTCGAGTCGCCCGCGGGCGCAGTGCTTGAACGTGCGTGCTTGAACGTGCGCGCTCGAACGTACGCGTCTCGTTCGAGGCCGCGAGGCCGGAGCGCCGCTGGCCGATCGTGTCTGGAATGGCACCGGCCAGGGGAGCGCTCTTGGGTTACACTGCGTTTCATGAGTGAAAAGTCCTATGTTCCGCCGCGCGTGTGGCGCTGGGAGCGCCCGAGCGGGAGCGGCGGCGCCGACGTCGGTCGGTTGAATCGGCCCATCGCGGGCCCCACCCACGAGGCGGAGCTCCCGGTCGGAAAGCACCCCCTGCAGCTCTACTCCTTGGCCACGCCCAACGGAGTCAAGGTCACGGTGATGCTCGAAGAGCTGTTGGCGCTGGGCCACACGGGCGCCGAGTACGACGCCTGGCTCATCGACATCGGCGCTGGCGATCAGTTCGGCAGCGGCTTCGTCGAGGTGAACCCCAACTCGAAGATCCCCGCCCTCGTGGATCGCAGCGGAGACGAGCCCCACCGCGTGTTCGAGTCCGGCGCCATCTTGCTGTACCTGGCCGAGAAGTTCGGGGCGTTCGTGCCGCAGGCGCCCGGCGCGCGGGCGGAGTGCTTGTCCTGGCTCTTCTGGCAGGTGGGCGCGGCGCCCTACGTGGGCGGCGGCTTCGGGCACTTCTACTTCTACGCGCCGGAGAAGCTCCAGTATCCGATCGATCGCTTCACCATGGAGACGAAGCGGCAGCTCAGCGTGCTGGAGAACCGCCTCGCCACGGAGCCCTTCGTGGCGGGCGCCGAGTACACCATCGCAGACATGGCCATCTGGCCCTGGTACGGCGGGCTGGTGCTCGGTGAGCTCTACGAAGCAGCCGAGTTCCTCGCGGTGCAGGAGTACCCCCATGTCCGCGGCTGGGCCGAGCGCATCGCCGGGCGCCGAGCGGTGCAGCGCGGCCGCAAGGTGAACCGCACCTGGGGACGTCCGGAAGAACAGCTGCGCGAGCGCCACTCCGCCCGCGATCTGGACGAGCTGGAGA
>JAAZAA010000418.1 GCA_012514535.1 Myxococcales bacterium
AGCGCCTATCGCTTCCCCGGGATAGGAGAGATCGCCTTCGTGCGGGACGCCGACGACACGGACCCGCTCGTCATGCTCGCGTCCCTCGTCGGCAAGTACCTGCGGGAGCTCCTGATGCAGCGGATCGGGCGCTACTGGAGCGAGCCCGGCGCGAACCTGCCGAGCGGCTATCACGATCCGGTCACCAGCCGTTTCGTGGAGCTCACCGCCCGGGCGCGAGCGCGCCGCTCCCTCCCGTCGGCGTGCTTCGAGCGCAGCACGGATGGCGCAGCCACGCAGAGACGTGCCCCCGGTCGCGCGCCTGGCTCCCGTGGGACCCGCGGCGCGCGCAGCGCCGAGACCGCCTGAAGACACCGACGCACGCGACGTCCCCCCGACGCTCGGAGGCTCAAGGGATCCGGCGCCCGAAGGTGGAGCCCCAGGGGTTGTGGTGGCGGCTGTAGTCCACCGGGCTCCAGGGGGACTGATCGTGAGCGGACTCCAGAGGCCTGGACAGGGGGCTGAGCTGACTGGGAGCCGGCACCCGCGCCGCCGGCTTCCGCTGCGCCGCGGCGGGAGGAGGCCACGGCTGCACGAACACCGGCTGATAGTGATTGATGATGGCGACCTGGTTGGTGTGGGTCTGCCGGGCGTCCACGTGGTGCACGTCGCCGTTGTGCACCTGCACTCCCTCGATCCGCACGTTCGCCGGCTCGACCCGTCCGTTCGCGGGGTCGCCCTGCAGGTGCGTCGGTGGCTCCGCCGCGCTGCGCCCTCGGGCGCGCTCTGCCCGCGCGAGCCGCGGCCCGCTCTCCACGTCCTGTTCGGGATCCTCGCGCTCGCGCATCGCCCGCACTCCGCGCGCGGGCGCTTCGAGGAGCTCTCGCTCCCTCGGGTCCTCGACGCTCGCCTCCGCGAAGGTCCGCTCCGCGACGGCCCTCTCGTCCGCGGCCTGCTCCGCGACGACCCCTTCCTCAGGGGACTCTTCTTCATGGGCGCGCGCGAGGCGCTCCCGGGCCGCGAGCTCCGCGCGGTAGGCAGCCTCGAGGCGCGCCAGAGCCTCCGCAGCCGACATCCCCTCGGCGGGATCGGGCTCCTCCTCCTCCGCGATTTCGGCCGGGACTGAGCGCCTCTCCTCCGCGAGGAGCTCGGCGAGGGCCGCCCGGAGCGCCTCCCGGTCCACCTGAGTTCGTCCCGTGTCGGCCCCGGTCGGCTCCTCCGCAGGGAGATCGCCCCCCTGCGGCTGCCGTGCCTGCCCCGCGGCCTTGGCGCCCAGTTCGTCGGGGGTGGACTCGATCAGCAGGTGGACCCCCGCGGCGCCGACGCCCCCGCCCGCGAGGAAGACCGCAGCGAACCAGAAGGGGCGCAAGGACGGGGCCACGGCGACAGCATGACACGCCGCCGAGCCGCCACCAAGACGGCCTGCCGAGGTCAGCGCCCGTGCCCAGGGCCGAGGATCTTCGGCCAGGCGTCGCTTACCTGCCAGTCGTCCGCGACGTGGGGCGGATGATGACAGGCGCTCGCGCACATCCCCTGGTCCGGGACACGTCGGATCAGGGTCTTGTCCGTCGGGTTCGCCACGTGCCGGGAGCCAGGCCCATGACAATTTTCGCACTGCACCGCCTCGAGCCCTTCGACGTGGGTGACGGTGCTCCCCCCGGGCTTGTCGTAGCCGGTGACGTGGCAGGACACGCAGTCCAGGTTGAACTGCTTGTGCTCTCGCTCGAGGGTCACGTAGGCCTGCGCGTGGGGGGTGCCGTCCCAGAACTTCCGCGCCGCCTCGTGGCACGTCGAGCACTGTTCCACGCCGACGTACCCGCTCTGGCCCTCCGGGACGGGGGGCGGCTTCGCGTCCGCGAACGCCTCGCGGTTGTGCTCGTTGACCCGCTTGTAATAGGCCTCGAGGCGCTTCGCGACCTGCGCGTCGGCGCCCAGGGACTCCCGCACCTGGACGAGCTCGTAGCGGAAATAACTCCCGGCGGTCGGTTGGCTGGGCTCGGCCAGGCGCGCGCGGCGCGCGCGGAGCTCCGCGAGGTCCTTGCGGCGAGCCTCGATCTCCTCGGAGGAGGCGCCGTTGCGCTGCCACTCGCTCAGCCGCGCCTCGAGCTCCTCGATGCGCCGGTCCAGGCTGCTGCGCTCCTCCTCCAGCGCGAGCCCCGAGCCATCGGCGAAGCGGTAGCTGCCGTCGCGCACGTACAGATCGACGACGCCCACACCCTGCAGGTGGTTGGGCGCCTGCACCACGAGCGCGTCCCCGATCACGCTCGGAGGAAACGGCGGGTCGTTCGCCTCCCCCTGATCGTAGCCCTTCCCGACCACCACGAGCTGATAGCCCCGCGCCGACTCCGCCAGACGCAGGGCGGTCCCCCGGTGCGCGGCCACCAGGGCCACCACCAGGTCCGCGCCCTCCGCGGTCACCTGCGCGTGGCCTGCGCGGAGGGCCTCCTCGGCAGACTGCACCTGGATCCCCTCGACCCCGGCGCCTCGCACGTCGGGCAAGCTCACACCGACGAGCCCCACTTTGTGGCCGCCCACCTCGACGACCTGGGCCGCTCGTGCCCCCGCCGTCGCTCCGGACAGGTTGCCGGCGAGCAGCGCGGCTCCGCTTTCGGTCCGCAGCCGGGCGAGCTCTGCCTCTCCGAGGGCCCAGTCGTTGGCCCCGGGTGCCCAGGCGACGAGCCCGAGATCCTTCAGGGAACGCGCCATCGTGTCCGCTTTGAAGAGCGCCTGGGTGCGCTGGGCGGGGGGGATCGTCGGATCGGCGAACAACATCGGCCCGGCACCGACCAGGAGGGAGCCCACGCCGCTCTTCCGCTGCTGCGAAAGGAACGCCGCCGCGTGGTCCACGCCCCCGAGCATGTCCTTCACGCACCCGCAGGGCTCGATGGCGCCCGCGGCGCCCCCCAAGGCGTAGATACGCAAGGACGGCACCGGCGCGGCCGGCGCGGGCGGGCTCGATCCGCGTTTGCAGCCCGGGGCGCCGATCAGGGCAGCCCCCGCCGCCAAGGCAGCCACGCCGACGAGGAGCCAGGGGCGAGGAGCGGATGGCGCGCGCGGGGAGTCGCTGCGCCGGGCTCGGAGACGATGGGACCGGGTGCGCCAGAAGCCCATGGGCATCGGTCATCCCACACGAACCGGAGCCCCTCAAGCAGCAGCGCGCCTCGATCCGACCGCGCCGCGTCGCCCACGCCGCTCCGGGGCCACGAGCAGCTGCCTCTTCTGGGGAGGCGGAGCACCTGCGGCGGCACGCCACGCCCCGGCAGCGACGCCGAGCGCACCGACGCCGAGGACACCGACGCCG
>JAAZAA010000069.1 GCA_012514535.1 Myxococcales bacterium
CGAACAGCCTTCGCCAACCTCCTCGTGCACATGACTCCGACCCTGCTCGCCATCGCCCGGGAACAGAAACCGTCACGTTCGCGCACGAGAATTTCCCTCATACTCGGGGCTGTAGGTGCTTAAGCGATCGGGGATGGGTATGGGGGAGCTGGGCGCTCGAGCGATGGAGCACAGGGCGCCGCTGCCCTACACGTGAATCAGCTGACACTGACGAAGTTCTCGACGGCGCAGAGTGATTCGTCGAACGACGCGACCGGTCCGATGACGCCTCTTCGTTGGAGGAGGACGAGCCGGGCGTCATTGAAGTTCAGGAGCCCGTCAGAGCTGACCGCGATCTCGCAAGTGTCGATGAAGTCCGTCGCCTCCGAGGGCGCTGGGGTGATCTCGCCCTGTTCGAACCACAGGGAAATGTGCTGTCTAACACGAGCGAGGTCAGGAGGTGACGTTCGCCGCTGGGTAGCGCGCCTGCAGATCACGGAAAGAGCTTCAGCGACGAGGAAGTCGAGCAGGACGGAAATGGCTCGCTCGGCTTCGAGCCGGAGGAGCAACCTGTTCGCGCGATCGTGCAGCACGTCTCCTGAGTCGAGCAGGCCAACGATGACGTTGGCATCCAGGACGACCTCACGCGTCATCATAGAGGGCTGCACAGTCCGCGACTGCGTCCCCGCCGAGATGAACGATGCCGCGGGCGTCCCAAAGGTGCTCCCATGCCACCGGTCGAAGCACAGCTGCTCGGGCCGCGGCGATCACGAGATCGCGGTCGTGGCTGTCGAGAGCGGCGAGTTGCTTCACGAGGGGGCGCAGTCGCTCGGGTACGGCTGTTTCGTTCGTCCGAGAGTGCATCTGGGGAGAATAGCATCGTTGGTCGTCTCGGGTGGCTTCGGTGGCTCGCGGGCTGAAAACGGAGGTGTCCTGAATCCCGCCCCCCAGGAGGGCACCATGGCGGCCCCGCGGACAAGCGTGCGCGGGGGTGCGCCATGGCCACCCCTCCCGAGCCGGGGGGCTCCAACTAGCTCGCCGCTCTCCGCAGCGAGGAACCCAGAAACCGAAGCCCCCGCCAGGTACGAGGAGACGACAGGTGACAAGCGCTAGCTATCGTCGATGGTTCGAGGACCTGTTTCCGGGCGGCCCCCACCCGTGGCAGCTTGGCCTCGGGGAGGACCCCATCTGCCGCGACCGCCTCCTTCGGGTGCCGACCGGCTTCGGGAAGACCGCGGGGGTCGTTCTGCCGTGGCTGTATCACCGGGTCGTGCGGGGCGATCTCGCCTGGCCGACGCGCTTGGCGTTCACGCTCCCCATGCGCGTGTTGGTGGAGCAGACCGCGGAAAACGTGCGGTCGTGGATCGCCCAGCTGGGGCTGGAGGGCGTGGAGGTCGGCGTCCTGATGGCGGGCGAGGACTCGGACTCCTGGGTGCGGCACCCGGAGCGACCGAGTGTGCTGGTCGGGACCCAGGACATGCTCCTGTCGCGCGCTCTGAACCGCGCCTACGGGACGGTCCGCGCGCGCTGGCCGATGGATTTCGGGCTGCTGAGCGAGGACGTGCTCTGGGTGTTGGACGAGATCCAGCTCATGGGGGTCGGGCTGATGACCGGCACTCAGCTCTCGATGTTCAGGGCGGACGACCGCAGCCGCCTGGGAACCCTGCGCCCTTCTCATACCTGGTGGATGAGCGCGACGCTCCAGCCGAGCTGGCTCGAGAGCGTCGACAGCCGGGGGGCGCTGCCGGAGCTCACGGACCACATGGTGACGATCCCTGAGCGGGATCGACAGGGAGGACTCTGGTCCGTGCGGAAGGCCGTCACGCGCCGCGCGGACGTCACGGCACCAGCCGAAATTGCTCAGGTCGCCGCGAACGCGCATCGGTCCGGAGGGCTCACCTTGGTCGTGGTCAATCGAGTGACGACCGCCGTGGAGACCTTCGATGCGCTCGTTACGGCGTTCAGCACCGGGAAGGGCAAGGCGAGCCGGCTCCTCGAGGACGCACCGGATCTCCGCCTCGTGCATAGCCGCTTTCGTGGCACCGAGAAGGCGGCCTGGGCAGGCACGTTCCTCAGCAAGGAGAAGAGCGCACCGGGTCAGCTCCCGCCATCCGGGCGCATCGTGGTGGCGACTCAGGTCGTGGAGGCTGGCGTCGACATCTCCGCAGGCGTCTTGGTGACGGAGCTCGCACCATGGCCGAGCCTGGTGCAGCGGTTCGGTCGTTGCGCTCGGTACGAGGGCGAATCGGGCGAGGTGATCGTCGTCGGGGCACCGGCGGAGGACGAAAAGAAGAGCGCCCCGTACACCCCGCGGGAGTTGAGCGCCGCAGCCGAAGGGCTGGACGAGCTGGTCGCGGCGGCTGGCGACGTCGCGCCGGCCGCGCTGGAGAAGTTCGAAGAGGCGCTGCGCGGCGA
>JAAZAA010000419.1 GCA_012514535.1 Myxococcales bacterium
GACGTCAGCGGCGGTGAGCACCGCGGAGGCGACGTCAGCCTGGGCGACGTCGGTGGAGGCGACGTCAGTGGAGGCGACGTCGGTGGACGTGTTTGTCGGGCGAAGCGCGGCGGGGTGGCGCAGCTCCAGGGGCGACGTCCTCGGGGAGGCCGGCGAAGCGCTCGGAGGTGAAACGCCGGGCGCAGGCGGTCCACCTCGGATCCCGGCGTGCGCCGAGTCCTGGACGAGCAGGGGGACCACCTGAGGGGG
Source organism: Myxococcales bacterium (assembly GCA_012514535.1). Taxonomy (GTDB): domain Bacteria; phylum Myxococcota_A; class Polyangia; order Polyangiales; family Polyangiaceae; genus NIC37A-2. The sequence continues at coordinate 250 of JAAZAA010000419.1, forward strand.
GCGCTTCCGTCGCCAGAGCTCGGGGCGGTCGTCCTCCGGCAGCTGGCGAGGCATCGAGGGCCCGGAGAGGACGGCGGGGGTCCCCGGTCTCCGCAGCGCGGGCGCGCCGCTCAGCTCCCGTCCGAGCTCCCGGGCGACGATGCCATGGACGGCGTCGCTCACCGCCCGCGGATCCGCGAAGCGCACTTCCGTCTTCTGGGGATGCACGTTCACGTCGACGAGCCGCTGGGGGAGCTCGAGGTAGACGACGCCCCGCGGATACCGTCCGCGCTCGAGCACGCTGCCGTAGGCGTGGGCGATGGTCCCCGCGAGCCCCCGATCCCGGACGGGACGACCATTCACGAGCACCTTGAGGCCCGTCGCGCCTTGGCGCGCTCGCTCGGGGCGCGACAGGAGGGCGAGCACGGTCAGCGGGCCGCGCTCTCCGCGACACTCGATCAGCTCCTCCTCGCCGAGCAGCTGACGGACGCGCTCCTCCCGATCGCGGGCGCGGCTCCAGGAGCGCACCTGACGTCCGTCGCGGACCAGCGTGAAGGCGACGTCCGGGCGACACAGCGCGGCGTCGAGCACGACGTCCCCGACGTGCCCCGCCTCCGTGCCCGTCGAGCGCAGGAACTTGCGCCGCGCCGGGACGTTGTAAAACAGATCCGCCACGCGAACCGTCGTCCCCACGGGGCCCGCCGCGGGGCGAACGCGGGGCTCGCTGGCTCCCTCGGTGATGAGCTCGAGGGCCTCGTCGCTGTCGGCGGTGCGCGTGCGGAGCGTGAACCGGGACACGGAGGCGATGCTCGGCAGGGCCTCACCCCGGAACCCATAGGAGCCGAGCTCGTCGAGGTCCGAGAAGCGTCGCAGCTTGCTCGTCGCGTGACGCTCGATCGACAGCCGCGCGTCCTCGGGGGCCATGCCGCGACCGTCGTCGGCGACCTCGATGAGGCCGATGCCGCCGCCCTCCACGGTCACTTCGATCCGCGTCGCGCCCGCGTCGAGGGCGTTCTCGATGAGCTCCTTGGCGACGGAGGCGGGTCGCTCGACGACCTCTCCGGCGGCGATACGGCTCGCCAGCTCCGGCGAGAGGACGGCGATGGTGGGCTCCACGGCCCGTGAGGATGCCACCGATCGGCGCCGCACCCAAAGCGGGGCCCTGCGTCGATCGGTGTTGCGGGGACGGGGTCGAGCGACGAGAGCGTGCTCAGCGGACCGGGGAGTCCCCCTCGGGATCGCCGTCGTCGACATCCCCGTCGTCGACGGCGCCGTCATGCACGTCCGCGTCGTCCACGAGCCACGTCGGCTGGGAGTAGCAGGCCGCTTGCCCCGCCTCGGCGCGGATCTCGACCCGCACGTAGCGATCGGCGCGCCGCGGAGCGTAGCTGGCCGTGTCGGCGTCCCTCGTCTCGCTCAGGACGGCGCCGCCGTCGCCGATGAAGCGGATGGAATCGGCGGCCCGGGGCAGCGTCACGGTGAGGTGATTCCCCTCGACGGAGAGCCGCGGCGGCTCGATGGGGTCGACGTCCGTGTCCTTCGTCTCGCACACGAAGAAGTTGCAAGCGGCGACCTCCGTGAAGAGCTCCTCGCGGGTGGGCTCCGCGCTCTGGACCTCGACGAGCTGATAGCCGCGGGTCAAGCGGTAGTCCTCGGCGTGGGTGTCGCCGCCTCCCGTCAAGCAGACGTAGTGGCCCATCCCGAGGCGTCGATCGACGAAGGCGAGGTTCGCCTCCACGTCGGTGGCGCCGCTCACGACCTCCATGCCCCAGAGCCCGTCGATGCTGGCCAGCTCCTCGTCCGTCAGCGGTTGGCGGGAAGGGTGCGCCCAGGCGGTCACGCCGCCCACGTCCTGGACCAGCGCATTGATCTCGTTGATGTCGTGCTCGAAGTACCCGAGAGGGCGCTCCGAGGGATCCGCGAGGGCGCCGTCGGGCAGGTACGCGAGCACATGGGGCTCGACGCCGGACTGGGGCTGTTTGGCGCTGTACGCCTCGATCCCGAACATGTGTTGGATGCCCGACACCCCGGGATCCGGGGCGACGAAGTTGTGCCCCGTCAGCCATACGAAGCCGTGGGCGTGGGGCCCGGGCAGATCGCGGAGCCGCTCTTCCTGGGCGCGCGGCGAGATGTCGGAGTGATCCGGGGCGCTGTGGGTGTGGCCGCTGCCCTTGAGCCGGTGCGCCCCCGGACGATGGGGCAGGTAAGCGTGGAGACCGTCTCCGAGGGGCTGGAGCGGCAGCGCGGCGTGGTGCGGGGGTGCCCAGGTGGGCCCCGACGCGAGCGCCGTTCCTGCGTCGCTCGAGCCTGCGTCGCTCCCTTCGATGTCGTCCTCTGCCGCTGGCTCCTCGAGTGCGGAGCCGGGCAAGGCAGGCTCTGCGTCGCTGGCGTGGGTCGCGCGGCGTCCGTCGATCGCGGAGTCCTCTCCTTGCATGCACGCGCTCGCCGCCAGGGTGAGCAGGGCGCCGAGGGGGAGCGCCACGTCGCGCGCGCAGGGACGGGAGGCGCGCGCAGGGCCGAGGTGTCGTTGCGGGTGGCTGGTACGCCGCGGAGGGCGGGAGGAGTGAGTGGTTCTCGTCACCGCGCCCGTCTAGCGCAGCGAGCGAGGCGTGCTCGTCGTCACTGGCGTCAGCCGGCGTGCGGCAACCACCCAGCTCGACGGGCTGCCTCGAGGATGCCGCCGCCCTCCGTCGTGTGGGCGTCGAGCACGCAGGTAGCCACTCGCTTCACCTCGTCCGGCGCCTGCGCCATGGCGAAGGCCTGCCCCGCCCACTCGAACATCGGGACGTCGTTGAGCCAGTCACCGACGACGATCACGTCTTGGCGCGCCACCCCGTGGTGCTGCGCCAACCAACGTACGGCGGTGCCCTTCGACGCGGCGCTCGAGCGGACGATCAACCCCCACTGGCCCTCGAACCCGGGGCGCCGCACGTCGAACCACGCGCAGTAGAGCCCCATCTGTTGGTTCAGGCGCGTCCCCACCTCGTGCACGTGCTCGGGCGCGCCAAGGGCGACCAGGGCCATCACCTGCTGATGGACGCCCCAGCGGTGGGGAGCCGTCACGCGATCGACCTCGAGGCACTCACGCGACCAGAGGGACACGTAGCTCAGGAGCTCTGCCCCGGGAGCGTCGTAGTACACCGCGTCGCCAGCGAACACGAAGCAGGTGAGACCAGCCTGCTCCACGCAGCGCAGCGCCGTCCCGAGCTGAACCGCGTCGAGGGTGGCGAGGTGGAGGGCGCGCCCGCTGTGCGCGTCGACGATGTGACTGCCATCCACGCAGGCGACGGGTCCCGTGAGCTCCAGCTCCTCGGCGACGTGCCGGGTGCCCGAGTAGAGGCGGCCCGTGCAGAGGGCCACGTGCACTCCTGCGCGCCGGAGCGCGACGATCGCCTCGCGATCCCGATCGTGCACGAGGCCGTCGGGATCGAGGAGGGTGCCGTCGAGATCGGTGACGAGGAGGCGAGTCACGGGGAGAGTTGTCCTGGAAATGAAGCGGGAAGGGGAGGAGCCATCATGAGGTGGCTCGGAGAGGCGCTGGTGGCCTCGAAAATGCCGAGAGCCCGACGACGACGCCCGAGAGGGGCCTGGTCGACGGGCTCTGGTGGGGAGGGCGCTCGCCCTCGGCTGGAGATCAGCTCGCAGCGCTCTCGGCGGGAACCACCGACACCTTCTTCTTGGTGCGGCTCGCCCACTCGAACTTCACCACGCCATCCGTGAGGGCGAAGAGGGTGAAGTCCTTGCCGAGGCCGACGTTGCGACCGGGGCTGATGGTCTGCCCCACCTGGCGCACGATGATGCCGCCGGCGCGAATCGACTCCCCGCCGTACACCTTCACGCCGCGAAACTGAGGATTGGAGCCGCGCCCGTTCCGGGTCGAGCCGCCACCTTTTTTGTGTGCCATTAGGCCTTGACCTCCGTGATCTTCACCGCGGTGAACGCCTGACGGTGACCGTTCTTGCGTCGGTACTTCTTGCGCCGACGAAACTTGAAGACGACGATCTTCTCGCCGAGACCCTGCGTCAGGATCTCGCCGGAGACCTGCGCGCCCGCGACGGTCGGCGTGCCGAACTTGGGGCTCTCGCCGCCGATGAAGAGGACGTCGTCGAAGGTGACCGTGTCGCCGGGGTTCCCCGCGAGCTTCTCGACGCGGACTGTGTCGCCGGCTGCGACTCGATACTGCTTGCCGCCGGTGCGGATAACTGCGTGTGCCATGGTGGAAGGGGCGCGAAAACTAGACCCTCGGGGGGGGCTTGGCAAGCGCGGAGCCAGCGCGGCCGGCGGTCGGACACCGGATTTTCGCGGCTGGCCTCTCGCGGGGGGATTTTGGCCTGCATTTTTAGCCTCTGCGGCCCGTCGGCGCATCTGAAAGGACGAGCAGGGGGTGGGCAGGTGAGCAGGTCCGGACCCAGGCGGGGGGCTCCCCCAATGGGGGCCTGCCGGGGGTGGGGTCGTCGGGAGCGGGGCTCGTCGGGGGCGGTGGGGCTCGTGGCCGGCCCCTGGTGACGGGTCGAGGCGGCGGAGGGGCGAGCCGGGTGGGAGTCGTCGGCCGGCGTGAGGGGCGAGGGGGGGCGGCCCTGAGCGCTCGGTGGCGAACCGATCGGTGCTCCAGAGGGGGCTGGACGTCGACGTCGATGGGGGCGCTGCGTGCTGGTTATGCCCGCGCGGCCCGTGTCACGCCCGCTCGGTGACCGTTCCGTGAGAGCGTGGGCGAGGCCATGCCGACGGCCGTGTGAGGGGGGCGCGAGGGCCCCTGCGCTCGAGGGCGAGGAACCGCGCGAGGGTCGCGTACGCCCCGTTCAAGGAAGCTGGCGTGGAGGAAGCTCTACCGAACGCGCACGGTGTGCACGTGCGCGCCGCACACCGCCTCGCACCATCTCGCACGTCCCTGCGCGAAGGACGTCGTGGGGGCGTGGTCGATGTCGTGGCGCGCGACGGGAGCGCGACGGTAGGTGAAAGACGCACACTCCGGCGGACGCCGGGCTTTGGTATGCTGCCCCTTCATGAGTGCCCCACGGGCTCGCAAGGCAGACGACATCGCTCCGACGAGCGCCACGAGGCATCGCGGAGTGGAGGTGGGGAGCGCGCGGAGAAGCACCGGCGCCTGGACGAGGAGCGGGTCGCTCCGCTTCGTCTCGCTCCTGACGCCCATCGTGGCGCTCGGGGTCCTCACCACCGGGGTGAGCTTCGCCTCCGAGACGAACGGCGCGAGCAAGGGGGCGCGCGGGCCGCGGGAGGTCGCCGCGGAGAGCGCGACGGACGGCTCACGCCGCGGCGGCGACACCACCACGACGGGCGAGGCGCCCGAGAAGGTCGCGGTCGAGGAGGAGGGCACGACCGCCACCGGTGAGAAGAGCTATCAGTTCCAGGCCATCGAGGTGGAAGGCAGGCTCAAGGCGCCGCAGATCCTGTACTTCTTGAGGCGAGTGCGCGCCGAGCTGCGGGCGGGGCGGCTGGGGCACCGCTCGTTCCTGCCGGAGCTCCAGGACACCCGCCGGAACGGCGCCCTGCGATGAGCCGCCGCTCCGAACCGGGGAAGCTGCTGCGGGTGGCGGCGGTGTGGGGCACGCAGGTGCTCGCGGTGCGACACCTGCGAGGTGGCGAGGCCCTCGTCATCGGCGACGAGCGAGGCGCCCTCATCGCTGCCCCCGAGGGGAGCGCGGTCCCCCGGGAGCCGCTGCGCGCCGTGGGCACTGGCTGGGAGCTGGATCCTCGAGGCGCCTCCGGCGGCACCGTGCGGTTGCGCGGGAGGGAGGAGGACCCCGCCGAGCTCGCGAAGAGCGGCGCTCCGATCCCGCTCCTTCCCGGGGACTACGGTCTGCTCCAGTACGGCCGCTTCGCCGTGTTCTTCCAGTTCGCGGATCCGGTGCGGCTCGCAGCGCGCCGGCCGCGCCTCGACTGGGGGCTGGTGGCGGGCTTCGTGGTGGCGGCGTTCTCCGTGGGCGGGACCTTGTTCGCTCTCAAACAGGTCACACCCGACGATCCGCTGCCCAAACCCCTCGAGCTCACCTCGGCGGCGGAGTTGTCGCGCCAGCTCCGCCTCCCCCCCGTGCCCCCTCCCGTCGAGGCAGCGCCCGGGGGCGCGCCCTCGGAACGCAAAGAAGAGGAACCCGGCGGCGGAGGGAAGGCCATGGCACGTCCGGAGGGGACGCTCGGCAAGCGCGGGCCCGCCAAGGTCACACAAATCCCCGGTCAGCGTCCGGGCCTCGGCGGCATGTCGGACGTGCTGAGCGGCAGCGTCGGGCAGGAGGTGCAGGCGACCCTCGGTTCAATCAGCTCCGTGGCGGCCGCGCTCGGCGGCCTGCGCTCCGATCAGCTCGTGTTGGGGCAAGGCTCGGGGAGTGGGCTCCGCGGTGGAGGGCCCGGCGGTGGTGGCGATGGGCCGGGTGGGGTTCCCTACGGATCGGGCAACCTGGAGACGGGGACGGGAGCGGGCGCCGGCGGGCCGGGCCGCGGCTTGGGGACCGGCCGGGGGAGCGGCTCGGGCAATGGCTCGGGTACGGGCAGCGGCAGCGGCACCTCCGAGCGACAGCTCACCGCGACGAAGGCAACGGCGTCCGGACAAGGGCTCTCACCGGACGCGATCCAGCGGGTGGTGAACTCACGCTATGGCGCCTTCCGAGCTTGCTACGACTCGGCGGCGGCGACTCAGCCCACCCTCGCGGGGACCGTCAGCGTCTCCTTTCGGATCGCGCCGGGGGGCAGCGTGCAGTCGGCGAGCATCAGCGGCTCGTCCCTGGGCAACGCACGCGTCGAGGGGTGCGTGCTCCGCCAGATCAAGCGACTGCGCTTCCCGGCCGCCGACAAGGGGTCGAGCGCCACCTTCCCCTTCGCCTTCAAACCGAGCAAGCGCTGACGCTGGCACGCGCGTGGCATAGTGAGTCCCCCATGAGGTCTCCCCAGCTGGAATCGAGGGCTTCTTTCGACGGCGCCGACCCCGCGAGCCCCCGCGGCGTGGGGGCGGCAACCCGCGGACCCCGACCCCGGTGTGCTCTCGCCGCGGCCTTCACCGCGCTGGTGATTTCTTCGCTGGGGTGCTCCGACGTCGAAGAGACCCGCACTCTGGCACCCCGTCAGGTGGCGATCAGTCGCACGGACGCGCCCATCTACGATGACGGAGAGCTCACGATCTTCGAGTCGAAGATCGGCATCGAGTTCCCCTTGCTCGCCCCCACGCGGGAGCAACGCCGCGCCTTGAATCGACTCGAGACGCCGGCGCCTTATCCGAGTCACCCCTGGATCGAGAACGACGATCTCGAGGTGCAGGTGTCCTGGGTCGTGACGAACCTCGATCCCGAGAGCCACGTGGTCGGGATCCTGGTCGATCCGTGGAACGAGTTCGGGCGGTACTGGCCCGGGTTCTCGTTGGTGGACGCGGACGACGGGGAGTACCTGCCCAACCTCTCGGGCTACGATCTCCTCATCGAGCTGCCGGGGACGGAGGCGGGGACGCGCTCGCGCAGGGCCGGGACGGCCACCTACGACGATCTGCGCGAGATGGCGGTGGACCTCGCGACCGTGATGCAGTTGCTCGAGACCCCGCCCAGCGAAGGCGAGAGCTTCGGCGACGCGGAGCTGCTGGCCATTTACGCCAACCACGCCTTCCACGAGCACAACCGATCGGGCGCGTCGCCGCTGGTGGATCCCTACGTGCCGTCGGTCATCGCCGGCCTCACCGGGGTCGACGTGGGGCTGCGCACCTTCGAGCCCGCCAACGTGGCCCTCGAGGTGGTGGTGGAGCTCGTGCGGCGCGGCGCCGACAGCCCCGTGCCGACCCAGGACGAGGAGCGGGAGCGCCCCCTGCTGAGCCCACCGACGGAGTACATCACCGTGGGCACGGGGCCGTGATCCCGGCTCAGAGCGCGCCGGCGACGAGGCGCGTCAACAGGCGTGCGCGGGCTTCCGCGGGGATGCGCCAGCGGAGCTCGAGTCGATAGGGGGCGGTCGCCCGGAGGGACCAGCCGTCGATCAGCGCGGAGCGTTGGTCTCCTGGGGCGTGGGAGAGCAGATCGTCGCGGGCGTCCTCGAAGAACCGCCCGAGGGCTTCGCAGCCGGATCCATCCTGGGTCACCTGGCAGTCGATCAGTCCGAACAAGCCGTCGTCCCGCAGGGCCCACGCCGCGGCGCGCAAGAAGCGCAAGGGCGTGCGGGCCGCGTCTTCGGGTGGCACGAGGCCGTCGACCCAGCCGTTTGGGAGGGCGACCGTGAGGAGCACGGCGCTGGAGTCGCCGAGGGGGGGCAGGGGCCGCGCGTCTTCCGCAGGGGCGTGGGGGGCGAGCGCCGACGTCATCGAGGCCAGCAGCGCGGCGTGGTGCCCGTGGCGAGCGGCGCTCGGGTGGGCGCCCGCGAGCACCTCGACGAGCGCGTCCGTGCCCCAGGAGGGCGCGCTGGCGAACATCATCGGTCCGCCGTCGCCGGACGAAAGGAGGCGCAGCCCGCCGGGACGGCTCGCGACGTCGATGCCGCCGGGCCAGGGCTCCGACACGGCGCCCCCCGCGAGCATGCGTTCGCGGGCGCAGGCGCGGAAAGCCGCGGTGGCGTCCGTGGACGTGACCAGGAACTCGAGCTCGTCGCCCCCCTCTGCGCCTCCGTCGGCGCGGGCCGGTGGAGCGAGCAGCGCGACGGAGATGCGGCGCGGGGGCGGGATCTGGTCGCAGTCGAGGGCCTCGAGGCGTCCCGAAAGTGGAGTGCCGAGCTGTCCGAGGCGGCCGAGGTCGAGATCGAGGATCGCCCAGGCCTCCGCGGGGAGCGCCTCGCGGGGGCCGTTCTTTGCTGCGTGCTCGGCGGCGACGTTCGAAGGCGGGACCGTGGCCTCGGGGCGCGCGGCGGTCGGGGACGCCTGCTGCTCCTGGCGGTTCGGGCGCCCGAAGAGGACGAGCGCCGCGACGAGGCAGGCGACGACCAGGGCGGCCACCAGGAGCCGTCGCGCGAAGCCGCCCCTCTCCTGCATCCGTCTCGCCTGGATCATGCTCCGGGCATCAGCCGCCGGAGGTCCCGAAGGTCGCGGCCTTCTCTTCGACCCAGGCGATCACCTGGTCCTCCGGCGCGCCGCCGTCGAGCCGGCCCAGCTCCTGGATCCCCGTGGGGCTGGTCACGTTCACCTCGATGAGCCGTCCGCCGATCAGATCGAGTCCGACGAACCAGAGCCCATGCTCGCGCAGGGTCGGTGCGAGATCCGCGACGAGCTCCGCCTCGCCCGCGGTGAGCTTCGTCGCCTCCACGCGCCCGCCCACGTGGATGTTGGCGCGGATGTCGTCTTCCCGGGGCACCCGCAGGATCGCGCCGAGGGGCTCACCGTCGAGCAAGAGCACCCGCTTGTCTCCCTGGCGGATCTCCGGCTGATACTCCTGCACCAGGGCCTGGTCGCGCCCCTCGCGGGTGAGGAGATCCACGAGGGCCCGGTTGTTGCGGTCCCCCGTGGTGAGCGCGACGACGCCGCTGCCCCCGGCGCCGTCCAACGGCTTCAGCACGGCTCGGCCGCCCACCTCTTCCACGAAGTGAAGGATCTCCTCGGGGCTCCGGGTCACGCGGCTGCGCGGCATCCAGCGGGCGAAGCGGAAGGCGAAGAGCTTCTCGTTGGCGTCCCGCAGCCCCGCCGGATCGTTGACGACCAGGGTCTGGTCTTTGACGAGGTCGAGCTCCTGGGTGAGGTGCAGGTAGGCGGTGTCGAAGGGCGGATCCTTGCGGACGAAGATCGCGTCGAGCTCCGTCAGATCGACCACCTCCGGGCTGCCGAGGGTGACGAAGGGCTCCGTCGAGCTCACCGTGACCGAGCGGACCCGGGCGACCACGCGCCCCTCCACGAGGCTCACGTCCTGGGGCTCGCAGTGCAGGCAAATGTGACCGCGCCCCTGGGCGCTGCGCAGGAAGGCGAAGGTGGTGTCCTTGTCCGGCAGCATCGTCGCTGCGGGGTCCATGACGAAGAGGAAGCGCATCGGGATGGGGAAGCCTAGGGACGGGACTGGTCCGGCGCCACCGCCCGGCCTCGGTCCCTCAGCTGGACCGACCTTTTCCCGCCCGGCCGCGGCGGCGCGTGGTAGTCCATCGGGGCTCATGGATTCGAGTCGCCCCGCAGCCGCACCCACCCCGGAGGCCCCCTCGCGCTGGAGGTCCTGGGCCGGCGCTCTGGGCCTCGTCGCGGCGTTGCTCTGGGCGGCGCCGGAGGCCCGCGGACAGAGCACCGACACGGTGCCCGCCCCGCGGCGCGCCGCGGCCACCGAGAGCGTCCAGGCCACGGACGCGGCCATGGCCGTGTTGCGCGCCGGAGGGACGGCCGCGGACGGCGCGATCGCGGCCGCCCTCGTCGCAGGCGTCACCGCGCCGAGCAGCAGCGGCATCGGGGGCGGCGGCTTCGTGCTGGCCTGGGACGCGGAGAAGAGGGCGCCCTTCATCATCGATTTCCGTGAGACGGCCCCCGCGGGGATCGACGGAGACGCCTTCGATCGGCGCCCCTTCCCCCCGGAGGAGCGGGGAAGGCTCGTCGGTGTGCCGGGAGAGGTCCACGGGCTCTTCGAGCTGCATCGCCGGGCGGGCAAGCTCCGCTGGGCGGACCTCGTGGGGCGGGCGGAGCGGCAGGCGCGGCTCGGGTTCGTCGTCGGGCCCCACCTGGCGAATTCGCTCCGCTACTCGTCGTCGGCGCTGGCGGGGCAGCCCGCCTTCGCCGCGCTCTACTACCCTGGGGGGACGCCAGCGCCCGTGGGCACTCGCATCGTGAACACGCGCCTCGCCCAGACCTTGGCGCGTCTCGCCGCGGAGGGCCCCGCCGCCTTGTCCACGGGCCCCATCGCGGCGGAGCTCGTCGAGGTGACGCGGCAGCACGGCGGCGCCCTCACCGCAGCGGATCTCGCGGGGTACAAGACGATCGAGAGGACGCCCCTGCACACCCGCTGGGAGGGCTACGACATCTACACCATGCCGCTCCCCTCGGCGGGCGGGCTGATGTTGTCGCAGCTCCTCCGGTTGTTCAGCGCCGACGAGCTGCGCCGCCTCGGGCACGGGACGCCCGCCTACCAGCACCTGATCGCCGAGGGCATGCGGGGCGCGATCGCGGATCGGATGCGCCACCTGGGCGACCCGGACTTCGTCGACGTCGACGTCGAGGCGCTGCTCGATCCGCGGCGCATGGCCGAGCGACGCCGGAAGATCGCGCTGGATCGCACCCACACGCTGCCGCGCTTCGGCCTCGAGGAGCACGGCACGCACCACCTGGTGACGTCGGATCGCAACGGCAACGTGGTGGCCCTCACCACGACGGTGAACCGGGGCTTCGGGGCGAAGCTGATGGGCGAGCAGAGCGGCGTCGTGCTCAACGACGAGCTGAACGACTTCACCGCCCTCGAGGACGTCGAGCCCTTCGGGATGACGGCCTCGCCCAACCGCGCGCGCCCCGGAGCGCGCCCCGTCTCGAGCATGACGCCGACCCTCGTGGTGCAGCGGGGGCAGCCCGTGCTCGCCCTGGGCGGCTCCGGGGGCCCGACCATCGCGACCAACGTCACCCAGCTCACCCTGGCCGCCCTGGTCTTCGGACAGGAGCCCGCCGAGGCGGTCGCGGCCCCGCGGATTTACATCCCCACCCGAGGCAAGACCCTGCTCGTGGAGGAAGGCACCTCGGCGGAGCACATCGCGGACCTGGAGTGGCGGGGCGAGATCGTGGGCACGATGCCCTTCAAGACCACGGCGGTGCAGATGCTCCGCTTCGATCGGGGCACCCAGGCGGGGGCCGATCCGCGCAAGCACGGGGCCGCGAAGGTGGAGTGAGCGGATGAGGGGGTGAGCCGTCGAGGAGCGCTTCGCCGCCGACGACCCGGGGCCCCTGGAGCGCTCGCGGCGGTGGGGCGTCAGAGCCAGGGGTTGAGGGCCACGTGGGGCGAGGGGCGCAGCAGCGCCCGGGTCGCACGCAGGAGGAAGAACCCACCGACGAGCGCCGCGATCGTCAGCGTGGCGAGGCTCAGCTCCTGTCCGTGGGAGGACGACCAGCCCGCGCTGGCGCTGGCGATCTGGAGGGCACAGGCCGCCGCCGCCAGAGGGACCCCGCGGCCCGTCCAGGTCGACAGCACCTCGCTCCGCTGGAGGTCGCCGAGCACCCCGCGCCACCACAGGACCCCCTGGAGCAACAGCCAGGTCTTGAGCAGAAACAGTGCAGGGCCCACCACCCGAGCCGCGCCGGGGTGCACCGCGGCGAGGCTCGGGGCGCTCCAGCCACCGAGGTAGAGCGCCGCGCCGAGCCCGCAGACGAGGGTGACGGCGAACCACTCGAGGAGACGAGCGAGCCCCCCAGGGATCCCGAGCTGCGGGGCGGCGCCCAGCGGAGGACGGCGCGGTCCCCCTTCGGGGACGCAGGCGGCGACGACCAACGCGAGGCTCACGAGGTGCCAGGGAGCGGCGAAGACGCGCCAGCGGGAGGGGAGCACGCCCTGCTCGGCGACGAGATCCGCGAGATCGAGGGAGCCCACCTCGTACACGATCCCGAACGCCGCGAGCACGATCGGCGACCAGGCCAGGAGCGCCCCCAATACCTCCTGGAGGCCCTGACGGAGCCGGAAGCCGCGCCGACGCCCCCGGGTGGCCGCTGGCTGCCCGCCGAGGACCAGCGCCGCGAGGAGCACGCTCACGAGGGCCGCGAGGAGCAACGCGGGGAAGTCGAGCCAGCCGATCACCCGCGGGTGGCCCAGGGCGATGGCCGACCACAGGGTGAACACGAGGAAGAAGACGACGAAGGGAGCCAGGCGTAAGCCGGCGGGGAGGTGCCTGGAGACACCCCCTGGATGGCAGGTGGCGAGCAGTCGTCCCCAGACGCCGAGAAACCCTCTCCGCTGCTCTCCCTTGCGGGCACCGAGCCGTGCCTCCACCCAGGCCCAGCCGCGGGCGCGGCTCCCGGCGCTCGCGACCAACAAGGCGAGGGCGCCGCCGATCCAGACGAAGGCGCGGGGGAGATCGTCGAGGTCCGCGGCGCGGAAGGCGCCCCGATCCCACACCAACGAGAGCTCGTCTCCCTCCGTGCCGCGCACCGTCACTCGACTCTGCCAGCCGTCGTCTCCGGGCACGAGATCGGCGCGCCCGTCGAGGCGGATCCCATCGAGGGTCAACAGCCGCTGCCCCGCGGTGAGCCCGGAGCGCTCCGCCTCGCTGTCGGGCTGGACCCGAGTCACGACGAGGGCCTCGTCCACGTCGAAGCCCACGAAGGCGAGGAAGCGATCCGCTTCGGCGCGCAGCTCCTCCTCCGCGTCGCGGCGCCGAGCCATGGGCGCAAACCAGTCGAGCACCGCGCCATCGACGGAGCCGCTGAGGGCGGGCGCGCCCGGGTGCAAGCTGGGGAACACCACGGCCACCCGACCGCGGAAGGTCCCGTGGGGGGCGTCCTCGAGGAAGCGTTGGAGCAGCTCGCCGGTGACGGGCAGCGCGAGCAGTGACGAGGACTCCGCCGTCGCCTCGAAGGCGAGACGGACCTGGTGTGGCGCCTTGCCCGGGCGATGCACGGTGCCCGAGAACGTGACGCGCCCGCGCCGGCGATCGGGGAACCCGCTGCCGCTCAGCTCCAACCGACCGCCGCGCTCCAGGGCAGTGGGGCTCACCTCCTCGATCTGGATCAGCTCGGGCGCCCGCTCCGGCGCGCAGGCGAGGGCAAAGAGCGGGAGCAGGAGGAGGAGCAGGAGCGGTCGGAGCAGCGCCACCGTCGGGACGCGGCCTCGTGCGGGAGCGCCTTCGGGGTGGCCCATCCAGTCCTGTATAGAACTGCCGTCGAGTTGGTCGAAATCGCCGGCGGAGTTGGCAGAGAACTTGGCCGCGGTCGCGGTTCTCGTTCCCATTCGAGGATTTCCCCACGAGCGCTTCGATTCGACGGGCCCCGTCGACCGTTCTCATTCGACAAGGGCGCGCCGTGGGGTCATGGTTGACGCTGCGCAGCACGTCTGCGCGCGCCTCACGACGGGAGCGGAGGCGGGCGAGAGATCGCAGGTCCGGGGGGGCTATGGGGAACGTCGAGAGCAGGCACCAGGACGCCTCGGTGCGGGTCATCAAGCGCTACTCCAACCGCAAGCTCTACGACACGAAGACCAGCAGCTACGTCACCCTGATGGGGATCGCGGAGATGGTCCGTGCGGGGGAGCAGGTCCAGGTCGTCGACAACACGACCAAGGAGGACAAGACGGACGTGACCTTGGCGCTCATCATCTCCGAGGAGCTCAAGGCCAACCCGCGCGAGATCCCGCTGGCGGCGCTGCGCGCCCTCGTGAAGAGCCGGGGGGAGCAGCTCCTGCACCAGCTCGAGGAGGGGCCGCTGCGGAGGCTGCTGCGCGGAGCAGCCCACGGAGCCCACGAGCGCGGGGATCAGGGTGAGGGGAGCAGCCCCCAGGTGGGTATCGAGGGGCCGATCGGCCCCGGAGAGATGGCACCGCTGCGCCCGGGGGAGAGCGAGATCGACGAGGAGAGCATGGAGTCAGGGGGCGAGGGCAGGTCGAGTCGTAGTTTTCGCGCTACACTAGAAGAATGGCACCACCTTCTGGATGAGCGCATCCGGGCGGTTTTGCCTCACTGGACGGGTTTCAAGGAGCAGGAACGGCGGTTGGAGGAGCTCAGCCGGCGGGTGGAGCAGCTCGAACGGCGCCTCGGCGCCGCCCCTGCCGCGGAGGACCCGGGCGGCGGGAATGGAGGTCAGCGGGAATAGGGGCTGGCCAGGGGATGTTCTGGGGGAGAATCTCTGACTGGGTCCCCCCGACGACACGTATGAGCCAACCGGAACTCATGACTCCGCGCGAGTTCGAGCTGCAAGCGCTCCCCCATGCGGAGTCGCTCTACGCCGTGGCGCTGCGCATGACGCGCAGGGCCGCCGACGCGGAGGACTTGGTCCAGGAGACCCTGCTGAAGGGCCTTCGGGCGCGTCACCAGTTCCAGATCGGGACGAACCTGAAGGGTTGGCTGATGCGTATCCTCACCAACACCTTCATCAACCGCTACAAGCGCGGCTCCCTCGAGCGCACCGTGCTCGGTGGTCCCGAGGTGGATCCGCTCTCCGACGGCTGGATCAGCACGGAGACCATGCGCGCCCTCCGCGACCCGGAGTCCCAGGCCCTCCGACCCATCCTCGCGGAGGAGATCCAGCGCGCGTTGGACAGCTTGCCCGAAGACTATCGGTTGGCCGTGCTGCTCGTGGACGTGCAGGAGCTCTCCTACAAGGAGGCCGCGGACGCGATGGGGTGCCCCGTGGGGACCGTCATGTCGCGGCTCCATCGCGGGCGCCGGCTCCTCAAGGGGCGCCTGGTCGATCAGGCGCAGGCCCTCGGGTTCGGCGGGGCGCCGCTCCCACGTTCTGGCCCTGGCGGGGAGCGGGAGGGGAACGCCGGGAAGGCGGACGGTGCGACGGAGCAGGACGCGCTCGTCGACCTACAGGAGTACCGTAGCCAAAAGGTGAGGGCGCGATGACCCGCTGTCACGAGATCCGACCCTATCTCGAGGCGTTCGTCGACGACGAGCTGTCGACGGACAACGCGCTCCGGGTGGAGGAGCACCTCGGCAGTTGCTCGACCTGCGGCGAGGAAGTGCGGCTGACGCGGGCCTTGAAGCGCAGCCTCCGCGACACGATCCTCGAAGAGGACCGCCCCACGCTGGCGTTTCGGACGCGGCTGGCGGAGGTGCTCGCCGAGGAGGTGGCCCGGGAGGAGCAGCGCGCGCCGGTGGCCATCCCCTGGCGCAAGCGGGTGACTCCGGTCGCCTTTGCCGCGGCGGCGGTGGCGGTGCTGAGCCTCTCGAACGGCGAGTGGTCGAAGCTGTCCGGGTGGAGCACTTCTCTGTCGCTCTTGTCCGGCGAAGCGGCGAGCAGAAGCCACGACGACGAGAGCGCTCCCACCCATCAGGGCGCGTCGGTCGTCGCGAACCCGCAGAAGATCATCGATCAGCTGGTGCAGTACCATCAGGCTGCTACCGAGCCGGAGGTGACGGATCGCTCGGCGCTGCTCCGGTTCGAGCCCCAGGTGGGGGTCCCGATGCGGATCCCCGAGCTGCAGCAGTATGGAGCTCGCTTCTTGGGGGCGAGCGTCGTGCCCGTGGAGCGGCACCGGGCCGCCTCGCTCCGCTACAACCTGGGTGAGCATCGGGTCACCGTGTACCTGTTCAATCCCCAGGTGGTGCCGGTGCGTTCGCTGCAAGAGCTGCAGCTGCGGGTGATCGGAGATCGAGCGGTCTTCGTCGGGATGCGCAACGGCTACTCCATCGCCGCGATCGAGCAGCGCGGCGTGGGGTACATGATCGCCACGGATCTGGACGATCGGGAGAGCGCCGAGCTCCTGGCCTCGATCCGCTGAGGCCGCGCTACGGGCGTCGTTTCCGTGCGCGCCTCTGCGCGCCTTCGCGCCGCGACGGCGCCGCGCCGTGAGCAGCGCGCGATCGGGGGCGTCCGCTATTGCGTCGTTTGTGAGTTTCCGGCGACGGGGGCGGCGGCGCGAACTGCACCGCCGCCGCGCTCACGTCGCCGCTCGCCGTTGGGAGCAGCGCATCCGCCCGCAGGGAGCCGCGCGTCACCTCGTCTCAGCGGACGACGGTGACGGGGCAGGGGGCGTGTCGCATCACGGTCTCGCTCACGCTGCCGAGCAAGAGCTCCTTCATCGGCGAGAGGCCGCGCGTCCCCATCACCACGAGATCGAAGCGGTCGCTGGTGGCGATGGCGACGATCTCCTTGCCGGGATCGCCCAGGGTCACCTTGGTGTGCACCGTCGGTGTTCCCACCTCGGCGATGGCCTCGCGGGCGGCGTCGAAGCTCCCCTGCGCGACCCTCTGGATGGTCTGGTCGAACTCCGCCTGCGGCAGCTGGTGGAGCCCGATGCAGGCCGCCGAGGGGTTGTCGAACACGTGTAGCAAGGTGAGCTCCGCGCCCGTCGCGAGGGCGAGGGTGGTGGCGAAAGCGGCCGCCGAGTTGGCCCCCTTGGAGCCGTCGACGGGGACGAGGATGGATCGAAGGTGCATGGGGTCGAGTGTAGGAGGTTCGGCCGGTGCGTGCGTGAGAAAAACAGGAGCGGGGCCCGGGCAGCTCCGAGCGGTGGTGGGGCGCGCGGCGTGGGGCCGTGCGGCGTGACTCGAGCGGCGGTCGTGGCGCGGTGGCCCTGCAGCCGGCCACCGTGGCGAGGCGTGCCAGCGGCCGCGCGGCTGGGACGTCGCCGAGCGCCGCCGAGGGCGCCCGTCGTTCCCGGCGTTCAGCGGGGCGCGTTCCCGCGGATCTGCTTTTCCCGCTGACCGAGCTCGCCGATCGCCTCGAGGCAGCGCTCGGCGATGGCGCGATACACGCGGGGAGAGCCCCGCTCCTCGAGCAAATCACCGAAGTCGATGGGCGGGCCGAACACGACGTGGATCGGCGGCCCCTTGCGGTTGAAGTTGCCGCGCACCTGTCGCGGGAGATCGTTCAGCAGGCCGTTCACGAAGACGGGGACGACCGTGACGCGCGACTCGTGGATGACCTTGCCCACGCCCGGTTGTGCGGGGAGGAACGTGTAGGGATCGTCGTCGCGCTTGCGGGTCCCCTCGGGGTGCAGGCCCGCGAACACACCGCCGCGGCGGAGCAGCCAACCGAGCTCCGACAGGGCGGCGGGGTTGAGCATCGCCTTGCGTCGCTCCCGGAAGATCGGGGGATACATGGCGAAGAAGCTCATGATGCCGTTGACGAACCAGCCGGTGATCGAGTCGTAGAAGAAGTTGCTCCGCACCGGGAACACGATGCGTTTGCGGAGTCCTCCGCGCACGAGCGTCGCCGTGACGACGTAGAGATCGAAGAAGCTGCGGTGGTTCGCGACGACCAGGATGCTCTCGGGCCCGTCCAGGGGCGGTAGATGCTCGAGGCCGTGGACGTGGCGCAGGTGCTTCGTGCAGTGGTGGATCCAGGCCTGTCCCACGGTGCGTTGGCCGAAGCGCAGCAGGCGGTCCAGCCAGCCCGGCTCGAAGGATCTCCGGATCCAACGGAGCTGGAGGCGCTCGATGAGGGACAGGCGCCGCCGGCCGAGCTCGACGAGATCGGGGCGCGCGATCGGCCGGCGCTCGGAGCGCTGGATTCTCTGACTCTGGTCTTCCTGGTCCGGGGTCTCCCGTCGCCGAGCGCCTTGCTCCTCTGTGTGCTGCGCCGTGTCGTCTGGCCCGGTCTGCGCGCTGGGGGAAGTGTGCGATGGGTGCACGGCTCGTCTCAGTTCGCAGGATCCCGGAACAGCACGTCGACGTATCCCGGCGGCGGGATGTGGGGCGCGACCCGCTCCATGACCGCCTCCGCGAGCACGTGGCGATCCACGTCGTGACGGGCGAGGCGCAGGGTGATCGTCGGGTGAGGCTCGCGGTCCCGCTCGGGGTTGAAGGTGACCTCGACGTCGGCGCCGCTGAGCTCGTCGTGGGCCTGGACCGCCTCCGCCAGGGCCGCGTGGAGCGCCTCGGGGAGGGGCTCGGCTCCCGCGACCACCTGGGTCCCCTCGCCCAGGCTCTCCGGCAGCTCGCTCACGTAGCCCACGAGGGGGAGCGCCTGGCCCTGCGCGAGGCTGCCGATCTCGTCGCGGCGCAGCATCAGCTCGTCTTCGGCGCCCGCGTTGATCACCAGCCCGAACACTTCCTGGTCGTCGATGACCTGCAGCGCCATGTCGAGCACGAACTGCGCGGGCACGCTGCAGAACTTCAGCTCCTCACCGCTGGTCGTCCAGCCGAGCTGCGCGCGCATGACCTCCATGAACTCCGGCCGCGTGTAGGCGACGCAGTACATGTTGTGGTCCTCGTCCAGAATCATGTGGGGGCGGAACGTGAGCTCCTGCTCGATCTCGATCCGCTCCCCTTCGGGCGCGTCCTCGATGTCCTCGGCGAGCGGCACCAGCAGCTCACCGTCGGGCAGTCGCTCCACGAGCACCTGCACGTCGCTGCGCAGCCCCCTGCGGGCTCGTCGGACGGCGTCGGTGAGGTCCTGGAGCTCTGGGGTGTCGTGATCGTGGCCGTCGTGATCGGTCATGTGCGGGACCTATCACGGTGTCGATGCCGTGGCACGCACCGCCGCCGGGCAGCCGTGGGGCGCGGCTCGAGCGGCGCGTTTCGCGGCGCGCGCCGTGGCACCGCGCCGTGGAACCGCGCGTGTCCGAGGGCGTCATCGGGTTTCTCGCGAGGCTTCTCGGGGGTGAGCCTCTTCTCTGCTCGCGACCTGGCCGCTATCTTGGATGGGTCGGCCCCGCGCTCTCGCCGGAGTCTGCCAGAGTTCATGAGCCCCATCGACTTCTTCGAGCTCCTCCGCAAGCACTTCTCGTCGCGACGGCGGCGCATTTGGTTGGGCAACGGACGAGCGCACGTCGAGCTCCGGCACGGCACCGGTGAACAGCTGCGGCGGGTGGCCGACCACCTGGCGACGGCGGTCGACCAGCTGCCCGAGCTGCGCTGGGTAGAGGTCCACGCGTCGACGCGGCGCGCGGTGCTCGCCTACCGACCGGGCTCCCTCGGGACGGAGGAGCTCGAGGCGTTGGTGACGGAGGCGGAGCTCAAGGCAGGGCTGCAGGAGGCGGCCTTCGTCACGCGCCATCATCCGGCGGACACGGAGCCCGAAGAGGGGCTCCTCATCGAGCTGGTGGCGGAGTCCCTCGGGCTGTTGATCGGCGCGGGCTTGAAGCTCTCCGTCGTGCCGAGCTCGCGCCTGGCGGCGACGCTCGCCTCCGTGCTCGTCGTGGTGCGGGCCACGCCGCGCCTGCGCAGCTGGTTCGACGAGCGCCTGGGGCCCGAGCGGACGGACATCATCCTGGGTGTCTCCGTGAGCCTCCTCACGGGCTTCGCGCAACGCCCCGTGAGCTCTCTGGTAGGCTTCGTCGAGAAGACCGCCTTCGCGCGGGAGTACTCCGCGCAGCGCGCGCTGTGGGCCCGCCGAGAGCCCGAGCTGTGCGCGGGCGCGGGGGGCAACCCCTTCGTCGGTCGCGGCGAGGTGGAGCGCCCACGACCGCTGCCCCGGGGGCCCATCGAGGAGTACGCGGATCGGGCCTGGGCCGTGTCTTTGGGCAGCTTCGGGGTGAGCTTCGTCACGACCCGCAGCGTGCAACGGGCGGTCGGCGCCCTGTTCGGCGCGCTGCCGCGTCCGGCCCGCCTCGGGCGCGAGATCTTCTCCGCGCGTCTGTCCCGCGTGCTCGCGGCGCGGCGCGTGCTGGTGCTCGACTCGGAGGCGCTGCGTCGCCTGGACCGGGTCGACTGCGTCGTGCTCCAGGGCGACCTCCTGCCCGCGGCGCGCTTCCGCGTGGGCCGGGTGCTTTGCCGCGGCTCCATCGAGGAGCACGAGGCGCGTGCCCTGGTCGAGCGCATGTTCGATCCCGAGGCGCCCCTGTCCGTCGGTCGCGCGGGGGATCTGAGCCTCGGCCCGCTGCCGCGACTCGGGGCGGAGCCGGCGCTCGCCGGCGAGCGGGGAGCCCGCGAGCTCTCGACGGGAGGCGGGTTGGTCCTCGGCTTGGCGCGGCAGGGGCACCTGGTTGCCCTGGCCGAGGTGCAGGTCCAGGCTCGGGTCGGCCTCGACGAGCTCGTGCAGGCGGCTCACGACGCGGGCATGCGGGTGGTGGTGGCCTCCGACAACGAGGAGATGCTCCAGGCGATCCCCGCCGACGACGTGATCGGTGAAGGGGAGGCGATGCGCCGCGGGGTACGACGGCTGCAGCGAGAGGGCAGCGTGGTGTGCGTCGTCGCCCAGGGAGAGTCTCCGGGGCTGGAGGTCGCCGACCTCGGCGTGGGGCTCACGAGCCCGGGCGCTCCGGTGCCCTGGTCCGCGCACCTGCTGTGCCGCGACGATCTCACGGACGTGCGCTTCCTCATCGAGGCCGCCATCGCGGCGCGGGAGGTGAGCCGCCAGAGCGTGAACGTGGCTCTGGGTGCGGCCAGCATGGGCGCGATCGTGTCCGCTGGCGGCCTCGTGCCCATGACCGCGGCGCGCGTCCTCACGGTGGTGAACCTCGCGTCGCTGCTCTCGATGGCGAACGGCTATCGCATCTGCGGCGAGCTGCAGAGGAAGCCCCTGCCGCCGCCCC
>JAAZAA010000420.1 GCA_012514535.1 Myxococcales bacterium
CCATCGGGAGAGCCCCTCCGGGCCGAGGCCCACGTGACGCGGCACGGCGCCCTGGACTCACCGAGTGCCCGAGAGCGCCTCCGGGTCGTGTTGAGGACGCGGCGAGGCGCGACCCACGGCGCGCGGGTGATCGAAGCGGACACCTGCCAGGGCGTCGCCGAAGCCGCCGCGGTGGTGCTCGCCCTCGCCCTCGTGTCGCCCGGCGCCGCGCCCGCCGCCGCTCCTCTCCCGGAAGACCCCACCCACCCCGCTGGTCCGGACCCCGCAGAACCCCGTCGCGATCCGCCCCGGCCCGCTCCGCCCGGCCCGCGCTCCTCCTCTCCGCGAGATCCGACGCTGGCCGTCGGCGCACAGGGTGCCGTCGACGGGGGAGCGCTCCCCCGCTGGGCCCTCGGGGGCTCTCTCCTCGTCGCCTGGGTCCCCGGTCGAGCTCGCGTCGAGGTGGACGTGCGACGCTGGCTCCCCCAGTCCCGGAATGTCGGGACGTCGGCGGTCGGAGCCCGCTTCACCCTGACGTCCTGGGGGGCGAGGGCCTGCCACCGCCTGGGCCCTCTCGGCGACCTCGAGCTCGCCCCCTGCGTCGGCGTCGACGGCCACTGGCTCGCCGCCCACGGCTACGGGGCGGACGCGAACCAAGACGCCTCCGCCCGCTGGGCGAGCCTGGCGGCGGGGGCGCTCGGGCGCGCTCCCCTCACCTCGTGGCTCGCCCTGCGGACCCGGGTCGAGGCGACGGTCCCCCTCGCGCGCCCCAGGTTCGTCGTCGAACGCATGGGCGCGGTGCACCAACCCGCCGCGCTGGGGATGAGCGCGACTTTCGGCGCCGAGGTGCTCTTTTTTTGACGAGTCCCCATGAGCGCGGCCACTCACCCTCTGAAGCTCGTGACATCCGAGGGACTCGACCACGTGACGGAGCGTCCGCACGGCACGGGGCCGCGGCCGTCCTCCGCAGGGGCAGGCGCTGCGCGAGCTGTCTGTGTTCCGGCCTTCGACGATGTCTACCGCGAGTTCTTCCCGTTCGTGTGGCGGGGCGCCCGGCGCCTCGGCGTCGGCGACGCGGCCCTGGACGACGTCGTCCAGGAGGTGTTCGTGATCGTTCACCGGCGGCTGCACACCTTCGAGGGGCGCTCGTCTCTCTCCACGTGGCTGTTCGGCATCACCCTGCGGGTGGTGCGCGATCATCGGCGGCACGCGGCGCGGCGACGGGAACGGGAGACCGTGGACCCGGACTCCCTCCACTGCGCGGCGCCCGGACCCAGCGAGCTGCTGGAGCGTGAGCAGGCGCGACGTCGGCTCCACGCCATCCTCGACGAGCTCCCCGACGAACGCCGGGAGGTCTTCGTGATGGCCGATCTCGAGAACCTCCCCATGGGAGACGTCGCCGCGCTCCTCGGGATCAACGTGAACACCGGGTACGCGCGCTTGCGGGCCGCACGTCAGGCCTTCGAGGCCGCCCTGAGGCGCCACCAGGCGCGCGACGAGTGGAGGCTGCGGTGAGCGAGCTCGGCCCCGAGGCACGTGCGCTGCTGGAGGCCGTCCAGGGAGCGGACGATCCCTCGCCGGAGGACGCCGCCCGGGTGCGGGAGAAGCTCGCCCTCCGCCTCGCCCTCGCCGCCGCGGCGGGGAGCGCCGCCTCCCTCTCGGCTCCTCCTGCGGCGGGGGCGGTCGCCTCGAGCACGACGACGGCGACGACGGCCGCGACGGGGAGCGCCGCCACCGCTGCAGCAGTCGGCGGGACCGCGACGGGAGGCGGTGGGACCGCGGCGACGCTGGGCGCCGCCGCCGGGATCGCGAGCACGGGAGCCGCAGGTGGGGCGGCCGTGGGTGCCGGAGGCGTCGCCCTGTCCACGAAGGTCTTGCTCGCCGCGGCCCTCACGGGCAGCGCGATCGTCGGAGGCGGCGCGCTCTCGGGCGCCCTCTTCGAGGGCGCTCCCTCGTCACTCGAGGCGCCGCAGACGTCCCTCGGAGCCCCCGCGCCGGGCACGCTCCTCTCCACGCCGCTCCCCTCCGCGGAGATGGACGGGCCACACGACGCGCGCGAAAGCACGCCCCCGCTCGCAACCGACCGCGGCGCAAGCTCCCTCCACGCTGGGCCTCACGGCGACGCGGCCTCTCCGCACGCTGCCGATCCACCGGTCACGGCGGCCCCGCAGAGCACGGCGGCCCCGCAGAACACCGCCCAGCAGAACACCGCCCCGCAGAGCGCGACGCCGCTCGCTGCGGATTCACCCGGTCCCGGCTCGGTCGGCCACGGTTCCTTCGGCGACGGCTCCGCCACTTCCGCGCCGCTCGACACCGACGCGCCGGATCGCGGCACGCCCACCCCTACAGGGCCGATCCAGGACAGCGTCGCCGAGGAAGCGGCCCTCCTCCGCGCCGCTCGAGCCGCCCTGGCGCGGGGCGACGGCGCCGCAGCCCTCGAACACCTCCAGGTCCACGCCACACGGTTCCCGCGAGGCGCTCTGGCGGAGGAGCGACGCGCCGCGCGGGTCTTTGCCCTCTGCGCCGCGGGTCGCACTCTGGAGTCCCGCGCGGCGGCGGCTCGCTTCGTCGCCGGGAGCCCTGGATCACCGTTGGCGGAGCAGGTCCGCCGCACCTGCGCCGCGCCCTCACCTGGCGACGACGATTTCTCCACGAGAGCGGCGCCCTCGGACCACCCATGAGAGCTGGTCGATAAACTCAGGAGATCCCCCATGCGCCCTTTCATTGCTTCGTTCTTTGCCGTCTGCGCCGCCGCCGGTTGCCTGGTGACCACCACCGCCTGTAGCTCCGGGGACGTCCCCGTCGGCTCTGCCCATCAGGAGATCCAGCGCCGCGGCGACGGCCAACCCACGGGAGACGGCCAGAGCTGCTCCTGGGAGGGCACCACCCTGCGCCTCGGTGAGGGCTGTGGGGCCGTACCGACTCCCCCGGGGTATGGCCCCTATGAAATCGGCGAGACGTTCCCGGCGCCGGACGGCTGCAACGAGTGCAGCTGCACGGAGCGCGGCATCATGTGCACGGTCCGCGACTGCGCGGGCGATGGCGTGGCCTGCACCGACGACGCGAAGGAATGCCCCGACGGCTCCTTCGTCGGACGCGTGCCCCCCAGCTGCGAGTTTGCACCCTGCCCCGGCGAGGGAGCGTGCACCCTCGAGGCGAAGCTCTGCCCCGACGGCAGCTCCGTCGGACGCGTGCCCCCCAGCTGTGAGTTCGCTCCCTGCCCCGGCGAGGAAGCGCCCGCGACGACGACCAAGGACGAGTGCGAGATCGTGTGCACGATGGACGTCAAGGAGTGCCCCGACGGCTCCTTCGTCGGACGCGTCGCCCCCGACTGCGCCTTCGCTCCTTGCCCCAATGACGACGATGGCGGCGACGATGACGACGAGACGGTGTGCACCCTCGAGGCGAAGCTCTGCCCCGA
>JAAZAA010000421.1 GCA_012514535.1 Myxococcales bacterium
CACACACGATGATGCGTGCTCATTTGGGTTGGATCGGCGCCGCTGGCGTGGTGGTCTTCTGTCTCGCGGCGCCGGGGACCGCCGGGGCTCAGGAGCTCCCGCCGTCGGAGTCAGCGCGGGAGGTGGGCTTCGGTACCCGAGGGAACCTGGTGCTCGGCGTCGAGGACCTGGTGGTCGCGGGCGCTGCTTGGGAAGCGGGGGCACCCGAGGGCTGGGGCGGGACGAGCTCGTCGGGAGAAGAGGTGAGCGGGCGAGCGCAGGAGACGGCGTGGGGCGTCTGGAATCCAGTGCGCTTCGCCGCGGACGTCTTCGTCCTCCCGCACCTGAGCCTCGGCGCCGCGGTGCGGTTCGAGCACGCGAGGTTCACGAGGACGGTCACGGTCGAGGGCTCCGAGGGCGACACGACGAGTGTCGGGGGCAGCCATCACGACATATCGAAGGTCACGACCCTGCGCTTCAGCCCGCGGATTGGTTACGGGAGGTGGTTCGAAGGAGGGATGGGCGCGTGGGTGCGCGCGGGGGTCGACCTCGGATCGACCAGCGCCATCCGCGCCACGGGCACTCCGGGGGTCGACTGGGCGACAGGGCGTGTCTTTGGGGTGAGCGTGGAGGCGTTGGCGGTGTTCCAGCCACTGCCGCACACGCTCGTCGCGGTCGGTCCGACGTATCGCCGCACGAGCATCGACGGCGGCTCCGGCGACCACCTCGTCGCGCTCGTCGCCAACCTCGGAGTCGAGCTCTGAGGACGAGTGGAGCTCAGGCGAGTCGAGCTCAGGCGACGGCACACCGGTGGTGGTCGCGGCGGGCAACGACGTTGGCCGTAGATGTCTCAGTGGGTGATCGGCGACGTGGAGACGACGATGTCGTCGAAGAACACGGTCTCGTCGCGGGTGGGGGCCCAGTCGGCCCCGCTGCCCCCGAAGAACGTGCTGAAGTAGAGTGAGGTGATCGCGAGCGCGCCGTTCCTGGAGTCGCGGAACTGCACGTCGGTGCGTTCGACGGCCAACACCCCGTCGAACCACCCTTGGAGGACGCCGTCCGCGACCCCGGGTGTGTTCATCACGACCCGGTGCTCGATGAGGTACCACTGGTCGGGCACGAAGAGCCTCGGGGCGCCGAGGTCGTACACGTAGTTGTCGCCGCAGTTTTCGGGGCGGTCGACGTCGTAGACGTACTGGACGAGGTAAGCCTGGTTCGCGGGGTCGGCGCCGTTCCGCCGCCACATGTTGCGGGCACTCCAGCCTTGGTCTCGGGTGGCGGTGCAGCCGGTGTTGTCCTTGCCGCCCGTCAACCCGGGGAGCTTGCCGCCTCGGACGAACTCGAAGCCTGGTTGGAAGCGCACGCGGTAGGCGAAGTACAGCTCCTCGTAGGGCTGCGGAAAGACGAGGTGCCACTGGGCGCCGCCGTCGTTGGGGCCCACGGCTCCCTGGGGGAAGCTGACTGCCAGAGCGTTGCCGGAGAAGGCGTCGGCGCCGTCGACGACGCTCACGCGGCCTTCGGCGATGCCGTCGTTCCACGACGGTTCGTTCCAGTCGGCGCGCAGCTGCTGCTCCGTATAGGGGCCCACCGGGGCGTCGTCGAAGTCGTTGCAGTACACGGCGTCCGGGTGCGCAGCGCAGCCGGACGCCGCCGTCGTTCCGCCGCTCCCTGCGCTACCGTTTCCGGCAGCACCGCCGCCAGAGCTGGCGCCGCCCGTGGCGCCGTTGCTCGGAGGCCCGCCCCCGTTGCCCGTGGAACCGCCGCTCTCCGCTGCGCCGCCCGTCCCCGAGCCGCTCGCCCCCGCTGGAGCGCGCGCCTCCGAGCCACAAGCCAGGAGACTCGCCGTACCGAGCGCCACGAGCGCACACCGTGCGAAACTGACGGAGAGGGTGCAGGCCATCGGACAGGTTACACGATTACACCGACGGGCGAAGGGGGCTGCCTTCCATTGCGACCTGGTACGGAAAACGGGCGAGAAGAAGCGATGAGGGGCGCAGTGTTGCGATGCCATGTTCGCGGCGCGTATGTTGCGCCGTCATGAGCTTGAAAAGGGGCATCTGGGCTTTCCTCATCGTTCCGGTCGTGCTGCATTGCTCACCACGGGAGCGGGACTTTGAACCTGGTGAGGAGGTAGGGAAGGGGAACGACGGGGGGGCGCGAGGCGATGGGCCGAAGGATCCTGAAGAACGCGAGGGGTTAGGTGCTCTTGGAGCGTCGTGTGACGAGGAGGGGGCGCTCGCTTGCGCGGGCTACGCCCAGCGATTTCAGCTACGTTGCACGGACGGTGAATGGAGCAACAACGGGACCTGCCCGGGCGGCTTCCATTGCGACACGTCGGAAGCGAACAGAGGTTTGTGTCAGCCGATCGTTGCGGAATGTGAGGGCAAGGGGGGTGAGCCCATCTGCGACGGGAAGGACCTCGTAGAATGTGGGGCTGACGAGGTGAGCGTCGATGTGCTCGAGAGGTGCTCCGAGTGCCGCCCGGAGGGCTGTTATTGTCCCGAGGGGACCGCGCGCAGTGAGGGAGAGGAGCC
>JAAZAA010000422.1 GCA_012514535.1 Myxococcales bacterium
CCGCCGCTTCCGTCGCCTCCGCCGCTTCCGTCGCCTCCGCCGCTTCCGTCGCCTCCGCCGCTGGCGTCCGCACCGCCGTCCGCACCGCCCGGCGCTGGCGCGGCGCTGGACCCGCCGTCACAAGCCACGAGCGCGAGCACGAGCCCGAAGAGAGAAGCACAGGAGGTCGACACGGAACGGAAGAACGTCACACCGCATCCATCGTCGACGGCGGCGCTGGCGGCATCTCATTTCTTGAGATCTCGACTCGACGTCGAGGATCCCGGGCGGCAAGCTAAGCGCCGTGGAGCCCGCGCTCTTCCAGCCGTTCCCCATGAGGCCGGGCCGCCGCGCCCAGGTGTGGCGGCACCAGCCGGCCTTCCGCCGCCCGCGCCATTTTCACGCGGAGCCGGAGATCAACCTCGTCCTGCGCGGGTGGGCGCGCCTCGGCGTGGGGGCGAGCGAACGGACCCTGCGCCCGGGTGAGCTCGTCTTCTTCCATCCAGGACAAGACCACGTGCTCCTCGACGGCGCGCCGGATCTCGAGCTGTTCGTCCTGGCGCTCGATCCAGCGTTGGCGGAGCGCGTCGTCGATCCGGGGCGCCCGCCCAGCGCCTGGAGCGCCAGCCTCTCCCCGGCGGAGCTGGAGAGTTTGTCGGAGGCCTTGCGCGGCGTCAGCGACGTCGCGAGCGCCGAGGCGGCGGAGTCGGTGATCGCGGCCGTCTTCGAGCTGGCGGCGGCGCGGATGGTCGGAGGGGGCGCGGCCGCGCGACGCGCCCTCGAGGAGCTCCTCGTCGCTCCCCACGCCTCCCTCACGGAGCTCGCGGCCCGAGTGCGCAAACACCCCAGCGATCTGAGCCGCGACTTCCACCGTCAGTATCGGGTCCCCCTCGTCGAGCTGCGCGCCCGCATCCGCCTGATGCGCTTCATCGAGCAGGTCGACGCGGGCGACGACCTGCTCCGCGCCTCCTTCGAGGCGGGGTTCGGCAGCTACTCCCAGTGCCACCGGGTCTTCCGGCGATCCCTGGGCTGCTCCCCGAGCGCCTACTTCGGCGGCAAGCGCGCCCAGCTCGATCACGTCGTGTGCCCTGGCGCGCCCTCCTCCGACCTCCCCGTGCGGCGCCCGTCGCCCACTGCCTGCACCTCCCGAAGCCCGTCTCCGTGACGCGACGGTCCGTTCGCGTGGCGCGTGCCGGGACGAACGCCTCACGCCATGCCGCTGCACGCCATGCCGCTGACGGCCGCGCGGCGCCTCCGACGCTCCCGCGTCGAAGGCGCGCTCCGCGCCTTCACTGCGATCGACCCGACGCTCCCCCGCGTCAGCCTCCGCAGCGCAGAAACTCGAGGTTCGTGTGCACCACGAAGGACGACATCGTCGCGCGGCGCTCCGCGTGGAAGAGATCGATGGGGTACTCCTCGCCCTCGACCAGGTCGAGCTCGGCGGCGTGCTCGGCGAGCAGGAAGGTCGCGGTCATCGGCGCATGGACTCCCCCCAGGTCGATCGCGAGACGTCCGTTGATGTACACCCACAAGTCGTCGTCCCCGATGAACGTGAAGGCGGCGTCCGGCCGCCCATCGTAGCGGAAGGTCGCGTGCAGCTCCGTCGTGAACCCGTAGTTGTGATACATCCCCTCGTTGCCGAACCCGAGGTCGTCCACCGGGAAGAACTCGGTGCTCCCGAAGTGGAGCTCCGTCTCCCCCGTCTCGAGCTCGAGGGTGAGGCCGAAGGTCTCGTTCACGCCGTCGACGTCCTCGTACCACTGGGCGAAGCTCTCCCTCGAGTGGACCGTCTGCGGCTCGGCGACCGCGAGGGTCGGCTTGCCCTCTGGACCGAGCGCGGGCTCGACCAGGCCGAACTCACCGTCCCCCCAGAACATCTCGAAGTCCGGGTGCCCTCCCTCTCGATCGCCCCGCCGGAAGTCCCGGACGACCCCCACCAGGGCGTTGCAGGAGGAGCCGTCCGGGGAGCGCTGGTCGCCCCCCTCCCCCACGGGAGTCACGCAGAACCTCCCCGTGTCCGCGCCGGTGCAGCTGGGCGCGACGGGCTCCTTCGTCTCCTCGTCGCCCGACCCGCAGGCCGCGAGGATCGAGACAATCACAGGGATCGGCCAGGGTACGAATCGGCTTGTCATGGTCCCCTCCTTGACCGGCCGGGTTCTGGTCATCGGCCCGACCGGGTCGCCGGAGACGAACGGCACGCGCCCCCGCTCCACGCGTCCCGGGCCCAGCCTGCGACGTAACCGTCCGACCGATCGGCCTTCGCTCGCTTCACCGGGCCTTCGCGGAGCCTTCGCCGGGTTCGGCGCGTCGCGCTGCACCCTCTGCCGCCCGCCGCCCGCCGCCGCGCCGCGCCGCGCTGCGCTCGCGTCCGGCTCCGCGCGCGCCGCGCCTCGTGGTCAACCTTCCTCGAGTCCGCTCCGCAGGTTGCGGCAAGCGGGTGCTCGCTTAAGATCCGCCCGGCGAATGGAGGTGAAGGAGGGTCAGCTGCTCGCCGGAAAGTACCGGGTCGAGCGGATCTTGGGCGAAGGCGGCATGGGAGTCGTGCTCGCCGCCCTCCACGTGCAGCTCGACCAGCGTGTCGCCCTCAAGCTCCTGCGCCCGACCCTGGTCGCGCAGCTGGACGCCGCGAACCGGTTCCTCCGGGAGGCGAGGGCCGCGGCGCGCATCCAGAGCGAGCACGTCGCCCGGGTCATGGACGTGGGCACCCTGGACTCCGGAGCCCCCTACATCGTGATGGAGCTGCTGGAGGGCTCCGATCTCGGCCAGGTGCTCCACCGCTCGGGCGCCCTCGGGGTCGCCGACGCGGTCGATTACGTGGTCCAGGCCTGCGAAGCCATCGCCGAGGCGCACCGGCTCGGCGTCGTGCATCGGGATTTGAAGCCCCCCAACCTCTTCCTCACGCGCCGCACGGATGGATCGCCGCTGATCAAGGTCCTCGATTTCGGCATCTCCAAGGCCGCGCCGGGGCTCGAACCCCCAGGCGCGGCGCAGGTGGTGACCGCCACGGGGCTCGTCATGGGTTCGCCCCACTACATGGCCCCCGAGCAGTTCCGAAACACCAAGCAGGTCGATCCTCGGGCGGATCTGTGGTCCTTGGGGGTCGTGCTCTACGAGCTCGCGACCGCCACGCGGCCCTTCGAGGCGGACGGCCCCTGGGAGTTGATGAACGTCATCCACGCCAGCGCCTTCGTGCCCCTGCGCGAGCGCCGCGGCGACGCGCCCCCGGGCCTCGACGCGGTCATCGCCCGCTGCCTCCGGAGGGATCCGAACGATCGCTACCAGGACGTCGGAGAGCTCGCCCTCGCCCTCGCCCCCTTCGGACACGCGGCGACGGGGTTGCTCGCCGAGCGGATCGGGCGCATCGCGCGAGCCTCCCGCGCTGCGGCCTCGGGATCCGAGCCGCCGGGGGCACGCAGCGATCGCCCCCCGGGCAGCGCCCCCGCCGCCCAGAACCCCGCGCCCGGTGCCCCCCCGCCGGGCCTCCCACAGAACCCCGCCGAGCAAAGCCCGTTGGCCCAGAACCCCGCAGCCCAGGGCACCCTCGCGCAAAGCACCCTCGCGCAGGGTCCCCTGCTCCAAAGCCCGCTCGCCCAGAGCCCGCTCGCCCAGGGCCCCACCTCGACGGCGCCCCTCGAAACGCCTGCCCCGTCCCGCACCCTCGTCGCAACCGCCAAGGATCCCTCCAGCCCGGGGGAGCGCCCGCATCGCTCCCTGTCTCGTCCGCTGCTCCTCGGTGGTGGGGTCCTGGCGCTCGTGTCCCTGACGGTGCTGGCGGGTCGCGCCTGGTGGAGTGAGGGGGCCGACGAGGAGGCGACGATGGATCGGTCCTCCACGCCCGAAGAGGTGCGCTCGGGGGATGTCGGGATCGCCGTCGGCGCCACGGGCGGTCCGAGCAGCGCCCCCGCGGAGGATCGGGAGGAGAACGCGCAGCCCGCCACCGCCGAGCCGCGGCGCACCACCCCGCCCGAGGACTCTCAGGGAGAGAAGCCCGAGCCCCCGCGGACCGCGCCAGCGGCTCCCGAAGACGCGGCCGACCCGGAGCAGCAGCCCGGCGCCCCCGACGCCCAGCCGGGTCTCGACACCCCGGACGCCCCGCAGACGGCCGGCCCGCCCGGTCCTCTGCAGGCGCCGCCGCCCACCTCCCCCGCCCGAGCTCCTGGGGCGAGCGACGCGGACACCCCGGCCACTCCCCGCTCCCCCGCCCAGTCCGCCCAGTCCACCCCGTCCACCCCGTCCGCCCAGTCCGCCCAGTCCACCCCGCCCACCGCGCCCACTGCGCGACCGCGACCGCGGGCGCCGGCGAAGGACTCCAGCGTCTTCGATCGACGGAAATGGTGATGGCGGCGCGACGACCACGACGTGGAGTGGCGGCGGCGCTGCTGTGCGGGCTCCTCCAGGCAGCGGTGGCCCACGCCGAGAGCCCGGAGAGCGAGGCCGCCGAGCGCCTCTTCGAAGCGGGCAAGAAGCTCATGGCGGAGGGGCGCCTCGAAGAGGCCTGCCAGGAGCTCGAGCGGAGTCAAGAGCTCGATCCGGCCCTCGGCACCCTGCTCAACCTCGCGGATTGCTACCAACGGCGCGGCGAGGGATCGCGGGCCTACAGGACCTTCGTCGAGGTCCGCACCCAGGCGATCGCCGGGGGACACGACGAGGTCGAGCGAGTCGCCGAGGAGCGCTCCGCTCTGCTGTTCGAGACCCTCCCGAAGATCCACATCCACGTGGCCGCCCGACTTCCGGATCTGGAGGTGCTCCAGGACGGCGTGGCGGTGCCCCCCACTTTCTGGGGGCGCCCCCTCCCCCTCGAACCCGGGAGCCACACCTTCGAGGCGCGCGCTCCCCGGCACACCTCTCACCGCGTCACCCTCACGGTGGAGGACGCCCCCGATCGCGCCCCGCTCCCCGTCGAGATCCCGCCGCTCACCCCCTTGCAGAGCTCCCCGCGGGACGAAAGCTCCTCGTCACTCCAGCCCCGCCAATGGATCGCTCTTGGCGCTGGCGGCGTGGGCCTCACCGGGCTCGTCGTCGGGACCGTGTTCGGGCTGAAGTCGATCCGCGTCGGACACGCGGCGGACGAACACTGCGACGGGCCTCGCT
The DNA here is from genome assembly GCA_012514535.1 of Myxococcales bacterium. Lineage (GTDB taxonomy): Bacteria > Myxococcota_A > Polyangia > Polyangiales > Polyangiaceae > NIC37A-2. Next base: position 5,071 of record JAAZAA010000422.1, read on the forward strand.
GCCGCACCCAGGAGGGCGTGAGTCTGCGGGCGGACGCGCGGCGAGCCGGCAACGTCTCCACGGTGGGCTTCGTGCTCGGCATCGCTGGAGCCGCTGGGGGCGCCGCCCTCTGGCTCTCGGCCCAGCCGACGGAGGACTCGGGGGGCACCCAGGTGGGGCTCTCGGCGGACCGGATCGAGGTCCGCTACTCCTGGTGATCGACCCATGGCCGCACCGCACCGCGTCCTCGCCCTGGCCCTGGTCCCCTGCCTGGGGTTTGCCTGCAACCTGCTGCTCGGTCACGAGCCCGGGTACTGGATCGGCGGCGACGCCGGGGGCGCCGCGGGCCAGGGAGGTCAGGGGGTGGACATGGGCGCCGCCGCTGGTCGGGGTGGTGCCGCCGGGAGCGGCGGGGAGAGCTCCTGTCCCCAGGCTTGTCTGGAGGTGGGCCTTCCGACGGAGGGCCTCGCGCTCTGGCTCGCGGCGGATCACGGCGTCGTGGCCGGGCAAGAGGGAGTGCACTACTGGCAGGATCGATCGGGGCGCGCGCACCACGCCGCCCAGTCGGTCGCCGACGCTCGTCCCCGGGTCCTGGAGGCGGCGTCGGGCCTACCTCTGGTCGACTTCGACGGGGCGGGGGATCACCTGCGGCTCCCGGTGGGCTTCGCCTCCTTCGCCGGGGCGGCCTTCTTCCTCGTCGCAGAGGCGGATCCCAACGCCGGCTGTGCGGGCATCCTGAGCTTCGCGAACGGCAACTACGCCGACGACATCGAGTTCGGCCGCCACACGCCCAACCTCCTCTACTACGAGGTGCTGAGCGATCCCGTGAACGGCGCGGCCGACGGCTTCGAAGCCGGACGCCTCTTGCAGGCTTCCATCCTGCACCGGGCGGACACCACCGTGGAGCTGCGCATCGACGGCGTGATCACGGGCACCGGCCAGGCGACGCTGCCCGCCGCGGTGGAGCGCACCCAAAACTTCGTCGGCAAGAACACCTACATGGAGTGCCCCACGACCTTCGACGGTCGCATCGGAGAGCTCCTGCTCTACACGCGCGAGCTCTCCCCGGAGGAGACCGACCAGGTCGAAGAGTACCTGCGCGGCAAGTGGGGACTCGGCCCCTGAGGACCCCGTTGCGTCCCGGCAGCGCCCTTCGCTACTCTGGAAAGGATGCCCCTGTGCGCCTCCAACACGCCCTCAGGTTCTTCCTCTCAGACGTTCGGCCGGGCTCTCCGGGAGAGGAGCGCCCCGTGAGCCGCATCCTCGTGGACAGCAGCCGCTGGCCCCTGGTGCGGGTGCGTCTGCCCCCCAGCGCGACCGACGAGGAGGTGCAGCAGTACCTCGATGAGCTGGGAGAGCTCCGCGCCCGACGGGAGCCCTACGGGCTCATCATCATCGCCGACGAGTCCCGCGGCTTCACGGCGAAGCAGCGCCAGATGCAGGCCGACTACATCGCCTCGGGGGCGGATCTCAGCCGCAAGTACTTGAAGGCCTTCGCCTTCGTCGCGGAGTCCGCCATGCAGCGGGGGATGCTCACGGCCATCTTCTGGCTCCGCGCCCCCGAGTGGCCCCACCGGGTGTTCCGTACGGTCGAGGAAGCCTCCGTGTGGGTGCGCACGCTGGTGGAGGAGGGGCGCTCCTCCACCGACTTGCGCTGAGCGGCACGAGCCGACGGGCCGGGCATCCCCGTCCCGTCGGTCTCCTGCTCACCTCTCACTCATCGCTCATCCCCCAAAGCTCGAGGCGCGGGAGCGCGCGACGCCATCGCTCACTCTCCGTCCACGAAGATGCGAGCAGCGCCGAGAGACTGGAGCTCGATGGAAGTCTCCACATAGGTGTCGGCGTTGATCTCGATGGACACGTAGGCGGCGTCCGTCTGGAAGGGAGGCAGCTCGATCTCCTCTCCGGTGCCGTAACCCGCCATCTCCTGCACGAGCTCACCGCGGTCACAGGCGCTGTCCCCCGCGTACACCAAGATCTCGTAGAAGCCGGAGGGCTCCTGGAAGCGGATCGGCGTCCTCAGCTCGCTGGCCTGGCAGGTCCCGTGAGCGAAGGAGATCCCGGCGATGTAGTCCTGCCACGTCAGGTCGTCGCACCAGTCGGAAATCGGCCCACCGATGGGCGCTCCGCCGGTGCCCACGCCGCCGGTACCCCCGCCAGCACCACCCATGCCGATCCCGCCCGTGCCGACCCAGCCGCCGCCGACGCCGACCGCGCCACCAGCGCCCGCTCCGCCCATGCCGATCGCGTCGGCGATCTCTCCGTCCGTCTCCGGAGGCATCGGGACCGGGCCGGAGGGATACGGATAGGTCGGGGCTGAATAGTAGTTGTCCTGGTTGCACGCCCAGGACGCGGGCAGCGTCGCCAGGTACGCGCTCGCCTGCGTCACGACCGATTGTTCCCCGTAGCTCCCCGCGCAGAGGACCGTGCGCGGAGGCGCGATGGACTCGCAGTTCGCGCCGCCCGCCACGCCGCCCATCGCGCCGGGTTCTTCGCCCGAGGCGACCTCGCCCCCCGCGCCTTCCGCAGCCCCGCCGTGATCCACGCCCGTACAGGCGAGGAGTGAGCCGAGTGTGAAGGTCGCGAGGAGTGAGAGCCGAAGATGAGTGGTTTGTTGTTTCATGCCTCGCGCAGTTGCAGGATCCAGGCCACCGCACGAAGCCCGCGTTCTCCCTCGAAGGAGGCCTCCTCTGGCGTGCCGTTTGGGACACCCTGGGCCAGAATGTGTCACCCTGAGCCGCCCCCCCCCGCTGCTCGTCGCGGCCGACCCGAGCAGCACCGCTCCCCTCGCCACGCTGAACGAGCACACCGTGACGCGGGTTTGCGTCGAAAAGTTCGAGTTCAGGGCGTGTGCTCAGCGAGGCGATCCGCGAGCAGGCGAGGCCGCAGTGGCTCATGATTGTCCCGCTAGTGGAACAATTATTGCCAAAATGCGCATCTAGTCACGCCAACGGAACGACACCATGTTGATCTCAGGCAAACGAAACCCCTTTTCCCCGAGGCATCTCATCCTGGCCTTGTCTCACCCCTGGAGAGATCAACCATGAAGCTTAGCACCTGGAACATCGACGCCACCCACTCGGGCATCCACTTCTCCGTTCGTCACATGGTCTTCGCGAAGGTCCGCGGCCGCTTCGCCCAGTTCCGTGGGCAGGTCCGGCTCGACCCCGAACACCTCACCCAAGCCTCCGTCGAGGTGGAGATGGATGCAGCCAGCATCGACACTGGAGTGACCGATCGGGACGACCACCTGCGCTCCGGCGACTTCTTCGACGTGGATCGTTACCCCAAGCTGCTTTTCCGGAGCACCCGGGTCGAGCACGTGGCGGGCGATCGCTATCGGGTGGTCGGCGATCTGACCATCCGTGACGTCACCCGCGAGGTGACCCTCGACGTGGAGTACGGCGGAGTGGCCAAGGACCCCTGGGGCAACCAGCGCGCCGCCTTCACGGCCACCACCTCGCTCCAGCGCACGGACTACGGCCTCCACTGGAACCAGGTGCTCGAGGCGGGCGGCGTGCTCGTCGGCGAGCGCGTGGACATCGAGCTCGAGGTCCAGGCCGTGGAGGACGCGAAGTCCCGCGCCGCATAAGAGCCTCACCCCTGAAACGACTGCAATGACGACGAGCGATCGCCGCGCTTTCCTCCGCACCCTCGCCGCCGGAGCGACCCTGGGCCTCCCCCTGGCCTGCGGGCGCTCCGGCGGGGGAGCGTCGGAGAGCGGCACCTCCCCCCACCCCGAGGAGTCCCTCATGACCCAAACTCTCGACCAGGCCCCGACCGGCTCCGCGACCGACCGAGGGACGCGCATGCCCGTGCTGTTCGTCGGGCATGGCTCACCCATGAACGTCATCGAGGACAACCGCTGGCGGCGCGGCTTCGAAGCCCTGGCGGACCTGGTGCCGCGGCCGACCGCGATCCTCGTGGTGTCGGCCCACTGGTTCGTCAACGGCACCTTCGTGACGGGCGATCTGCGCCCGCGGACGATCCACGACTTCTCGGGCTTCCCGCGCGCCCTCTACGAGATCGAGTACCGCGCGCCGGGGCAGGTCGATCTGGCCCGCCGGATCCGCAAGCTCGTGGGCGAGGAGCGCGCCAGCCTGAGCACGGACTGGGGCTTCGATCATGGGAACTGGGCCGTTCTGCGGAGCATGTACCCTGCGGCGGACATCCCGGTGCTCCAGCTCAGCATCGATCGCCGCCTCTCCCCCGAGCGCCACCTCGAGCTCGGGCGCGACCTGGCGGAGCTACGTCGAGACGGAGTTCTGATCCTGGGGAGCGGGAACCTCGTCCACAACCTGCGGGACGCGTTCCAGCGCATGCGGTCGAGCTCCGCGAGCACCCCCGACTGGGCGCAGCGCTTCGACGACGCCGTCGCCCGGAGCGTCCGGGAGCGGGACACCCGCGCCTTGCTCTCCCTGTGGCCCTCCGACGACGGGCGCCTCGCCCACCCGTCGCCGGACCATTTCTTTCCGCTGCTGTACGCCTACGGGGCGACGGACGAGGGCGACGCCGCGAGCTTCCCCGTGGAGGGGTTCGATCTGGGCTCCGTGTCCATGCGCAATGTCTTGTTCACGTGAGAGCGTGGTGAGGCCCTGCCGAGGACCCGGCGCGGACCCGGTGAGACTCTGGCGGGGGGCCCTCCGGGCGTTCGGGGAGCGGGGCGTCCGTGAGGACCCCGGCGATGGGCGGCACCCGGGAGCGCTCCGGGGTACCCTCTGAGAATGGAGGAGCCGAGGGCCCCGCGGGAGGGAGGGAGGTCGATGACCGTCATCGACGTCGCACGCTGGATGCTCGACGAGCTGGAGCGCCGCGGGGGATGGCTCCAGGAGTCGGACGCGGTCGCCTTCATCGCGCCGACCTTTGGGAGCGAGTTCGTCTCCGGCGCGGCGGGGGGCGCGCGGTCCGTCAACCGGGCCGTGGTAGACGCCTTCCTCCAGCTCGGCGGCGGCACGGTGCGCGGCGGTACGGTGCGCTGGGACCCGGGGCGGCGCGCCTGGCATTTCAGCGAGCCGAGCGACGCCGGTGAGCGGCTGGTGTGAGGCGCGCCGCGACGACGACCTCGGACGACGACAAGCACGGACGACGACGAGCACGGGCGACGATCACCCGGGCGACCCACGCCGGCCCCCGCGATCGCGTCATCGGTGGAGCGGTCCTCCGACGCCCCCGCGCCGAGCTGCTACGTTAGAGACTCCGTGCTCATTTACATCCCCGATCCCTGGACGATCGAGACGCAGCCGCTGGAGTTTCCCACCGCCATCGTCCTGGCGTTGCACCCTCCTCTGGGATTGCACGACTACGGACCATGGGTGGAGTGGGCTCCCGCCGCTCAGGAAGGAGCGCGGCGCATCTACGACCTGGGGCGGCACCTCCTGGCGGGAGACGAAGTGTGCGTGAAGGCCGACGGCCTGCTCTTGGTTGATTTCTTGCTGACCGAGGACGCCGAGGGCTGGCACCTGAGCCTCCGCGGACCGAGCGGTCTCCTGAATACCCCCCTGCCCGACTTCGATCCCCGCGGCTCCACCGGGCTGGAGCCGCCCCTCTCGGGCGACAATTGACCTCCGCGCGTCTCTCCCCCGACACACAATGTAGCCGCGGGTGCGCAGACCGTCGCCGAGCGGCGCGCTGCGGGAGCGGCGCGCAGGTATGTTGTTCTGCTCCACCGTCGCCCCTAGACTCGAGTTTCGCTTGCGTGTGAGAGGTACGGTGCCACGCGAGGGAGACCCCATGACCACCGGCGATCGCCCGATCCTGCTCATCGAGGACAACGAGCAGAACCGCTATCTCCTGACGTTCTTGCTCGAGCAGCACGGCTACCGAGTCGTCTCCGCCGCGGACGGCGCGCGGGGCATCGCCGCGGCCCGCAGCCTCGCGCCGGCTCTCATCCTGCTCGACATCCAGCTACCGACCATGGACGGCTACGCCGTCGCCCGCGCCCTGCGGGAGCACGATGCGCTGCGCGACACGCCCATCGTCGCGGTGACCTCCTACGCGATGCCCGGGGATCGTGAGAAGGCGCTGGAGGCGGGCTGCACCGGCTACATCGAGAAGCCGATCAACCCGCAGACCTTCGTGGCCGAGATGGAGCGCTCTCTAAAGCGCCCGGGGGACGCGCTGGCCGGAGCGTCGCCCAGCGTGGGTGGGCAGCCATGATCCACGGCGCGCCCTGGCGTGACACCTCGGGGTTTCGCGGGAGGGCACCATGACCCGCGTCCTGGTCGTCGACGACAAGGAAGAGAACGTCTACTACCTGCGGGCCCTGCTCGGCGCCCACGGCTACGACGTGGACAGCGCCCGCCACGGCGCCGAGGCCCTCGAGAAGGCGCGGGAGCAACAGCCGGATCTGGTCATCTCCGACCTGCTGATGCCGGTGATGGACGGCTACACGCTGCTGCGCAACTGGAAGTCCGACGCGGCCCTGCAGCACGTCCCGTTCGTCGTCTACACGGCCACCTACACGGATCCCGAAGACGAGCAGCTCGCCCTGAAGCTCGGCGCCGACGCCTTCGTCCTCAAGCCCACGGAGCCCGAGGAGTTCCTCGCCCGCGTCCGGGCCGCCCAGCAGAACGCGCTCCGCCACGACACCGAACCCACCCCCGCCCCCACCGAGGAGGAGGGCCTGCTCCAGGAGTACAGCGAGCTGCTGATCCGCAAGCTCGAGCAGAGGACGTTGCAGCTCGAAGAGGCGAACCGGCGCCTCCAGGAGGACATCGCCGCGCGCGAGCGGGTGGAGCGGGCGCTCCGGGAGAGCGAGGAGCGCTTCCGGCAGCTGGCCGAGAACATCGAGGACGTGTTCTGGCTGGGGGATCTCGAGGCGCGCGACCTCTGCTACGTGAGCGCGGCCTACGAGGTGGTGTGGGGGTACCCCCGCACGTCGCTGCACACCGCAGAGCGCCACTGGCTCGAGGCGGTGCACCCGGAGGACCGCGAACGGGTCGTGGACTCACTGCGACGCTACGCCTCCGGCGAGTGGGACGAGACCTACCGCATCGTCCACCCGGACGGCGGCGTGCGCTGGATCCGCTCTCGGAGCTACCCGGTGCGGGACGATCGAGGCCGCGTCTATCGGGTCGCCGCCGTGTCCCGGGACGTGACCGAGTACCGGCGCCTCGAGGAGCAGTTTCGCCACGCCCAGAAGATGGAAGCCGTGGGGCGCTTCGCCGGTGGCGTGGCCCACGACTTCAACAACCTCCTCTCCGTCGTCCTGAGCTACGCGGGACTGCTCCTGGCAGAGCTCCCGGAGGGGGCACCCGCGCGGCAGGACATCGAGGAGATGAAGCGCGCGGGGGAGCGGGGGGCCGCTCTGACCCGGCAGCTGCTCGCCTTCAGCCGTCAGCAGATCCTCGCTCCGAAGGTCCTCGACCTGCGGCGGGTCGTGCGGGGCATGGACACGATGCTCCACCGGCTCCTCGGCGAGGACATCGGTTTGTCGATCATCGCAGCGGACGTGAAGGGCAAGGTGTTCGCCGATCCCAGCCAGATCGAGCAGGTCGTGATGAACCTGGCGATCAACGCCCGCGACGCCATGCCCCGAGGCGGCAAGCTGACGATCGAGGTCTGCGACGTCGACCTCGACGCCTCCTACGCGACCGTGCGCCCGGACGTCACGCCCGGTCCTCACGTGATGCTCGCCGTGACGGACACGGGGATCGGCATGGACGCCACCGTGCGCGAGCGCGCCTTCGAGCCCTTCTTCACGACCAAGGAGCGGGGGAAAGGCACGGGCCTGGGTCTCTCCACGGTGTTCGGGATCGTGAAGCAGAGCCAGGGGCACATCGACGTCTACAGCGAGCCGGGCTTGGGGACGACCTTCAAGGTCTACTTCCCTTGCACGGGCCGCGTCGTCGAGACGACGCCCCCCTCGAGCGGGCCGGGCAGGGCCGTCACGGGCACCGAGTGCGTGTTGCTCGTGGAGGACGACGATCAGGTGCGCGAGCTGGCGCGGGCGGTCCTCCAGAGGAACGGCTACGCGGTGCTCAGCGCCGCCGACGGGGTCGAGGCCCTCGAGCTGAGCACCCGCTTCCCGGGGGACATCCAGCTCTTGCTCACGGACGTGGTCATGCCGCGCATGCGGGGCCCCGAGCTGGCCCGGCGTCTCCGGGAGACCCGCCCGGAGACGCGCGTCCTCTACGTCTCCGGGTACACGGAGAACTCGATCCTCCACCACGGCACCCTCGAGCCGGGCGTCTCCTTCCTGCAGAAGCCCATCACCCCTCAAGCGCTGCTGCGGAAGGTTCGAGAGACCCTGGCCGAGTGACGACCGCGGGGCGCGCGGGCGCGCGCAGGGGCAGATCGAAGCAGAACGTGCTGCCCTCTCCCCGCGCGCTGGTGACCTCGATCGTGCCGCCGAGGCGCTCGACGAGGCGCTTGCAGATCGACAGGCCGAGCCCCGTCCCCTCGTGCCTCCGATCGAGCCCCGCGTCCACCTGAGAGAAGGGCAGGAAGAGCCGCGGCAGGTCGTCGGGAGCGATGCCGAGACCGGTGTCGGTCACCGCGAAGCGCAGGCCGTGGGAGCTCCGCGTCACCTCCACGCGCACCTGGCCGTGCTCCGTGAACTTGAGGGCGTTCGACAGCAGGTTGAGCAGGATCTGCTCCACGCGCCGGCGGTCGCTCTCGAGGCTCCCCACGTCCTGCCCGATCACCGCACAGAGCTCGATCCCCTTCGCGTCCGCCTGGGGCTGGACGAGCGCCACCGCCTTCTCCACGACCTCGCGCGCGTCGAACTCCTCCACGAACAGCTGGAGCTGTCCCGCCTCGATCTTCGAGAGGTCGAGCACGTCGTTGATGAGGGCGAGCAGGTGCGCCGCGCTCCGCCGCACCATGCCGAGCTGCTTCGTCTGCTCGGCGTTCAGGGGGCCGGCGAGCCCCTGCTCCAGGATCCCCGAGAAGCCGATGATGGAGTTCAAAGGGGTCCGGAGCTCGTGGGACATGGTGGCGAGGAAGGCGGACTTCAGGCGATCGGCGGACTGGGCCGCGTCCCGCGCCAGGCGCAGCTCCTCCGTGCGGGCCGCGACGCGCTCCTCGAGGATCTCCTGGGCCCGCTCGAGCTCCCGGTGAGATCCACGGAGCGCCGCCTCGGTGACACGCCGCTGCGCGACCTCCCTGCGCCGCGCGGCGTCCGCCTGGAGGAGCCGCAGCAGGAGCCCCGCCAGGAGCGCGGAGAGGGCGCACCCCAGCAGGAACAGTGGCGAGGTGAGCGTTCGTGCGACGCTGGCGGACGTCACCCACCCCTCCTTCGGGACGCCCGCCAGCTGCCAGCTCCCCGACGGCAAGGGGACCTCGAGCTTCACCGGGTGCGCGTCGAACACGTCGGCGCTCCCCCAGAACACGGCGCCCCCCTCGCCCAAGCCGTCGACCCCACGGAGGGCGACGGAGAGCCGATCGTCGAGGGTGTCGAGGGGCGTGCGCGAGAGCAGCCGCTCGAGCTCGAGCACCGTCGACGTCAGGCCCCAGTAGCGGCTCGCGCCAGCGTCGTCGCTCACGTAGATGGGCGTCCGCCCGATGACCCCCACTCCGCCTTGCACCAGGTTCACGGGACCGGCGACGATCATGCGCCGCTCGTCCATCATCCGACGGACGCTGGGCCACTGATCGGCGTTCTGGGTGTAGTCGAGCCCGATGCTCGCCTCGTTGCCGGTGGCGGGGTACGCGGCGGTCACCACGTTGTCCGGCGCGATCACCACGTTCCGGATCAGATCCGTCCTGCGGAACAGCTCCCCCGCGAGGCGTTGGAACTTCTCCTCCGAGAGGCCGCCTTCGATCGTGATCAGCCCGGCGATCCCTTCGGTCAGGTGGAGGGCGCCGAAGAGCTCGCGGCTCAGGGCGCCCCGCACGGTCTCCAGATCCGCGCGCACGTCCTCGCGCTGCGCCTCGAGGGCCCTGCGCTGCTGCAACTCGGCGACGCCCAGGGACATCGCCGCGCCCCCGAGCAGGAGCAGGAGCGGCCAGAGGAAGACCCGCGTGCCCCCGCTGCGCGCCGGCCCCGTTCCTCCCCGCGCCCCTCCGCCCGCGGAGGTCACCTGCCCCTCCCCTGGCGTCGTGGAGCTGTCCGCGTTCGGCAGATCCATGCGAAGGACGAGCCTAGCGTGGAGACCCGCGAGCGCGAACCCCTCCACGCGCGGAGAAAGGCGGCGCGCGGAGGAGGGCGCGTTGGCCGCCCGCGGGGAGGCCCCGGGAGCCAGCCGCGGCGCGTCGCCCCGAGGCCGCCGCCCTTGACTTCGACGCTCGCGGGATGCGGCGCCCCTTCCAGGGCCCGACTGGCACCACGGGGTGGGTTGCGTAAGATTCGCCCCCCGCCGTGCCCGAAGCCGCCTCCCAGGACCCCAGCAGCGTGATCGCCCTCCTCGCGGAGCGAGGTGTGTCGCTGGACCTGCAGACGGTGGACATCTGCTTCCTGGCGGCCCTGCATACCCGCGCCGCGCGGGGCGCCCTGCCCTCGTTCACCGAGGAGCAGCTCGTGGACGCCTTCGAGCAGGTGGCCGTCGCCCTCGAGGCGGGCGGTGAGACCGGGCGGCGCAGGCGGGCCGCCGCGTCGATCCGACGTCTGCGGGAGCAGCGCCTGCTCGCCCGCATCGACGGGGCCGGGGTGGTGCGCACGGGCGAGTACGCTCTGAGCCGCCTCGCCAGCGGCATCGTGGAGTTCTACCTCGAGGAGGAGAGCCTCACCCGGGAGAACCTCGGCCTGCTCATGCGCACCCTGCACACGAGCTTGCTCGAGGTCCTCGAGGCCGCCCGCGGGGCCACCGAGCCCGGCGCCTGGCACGAGGGGGTCGTGGCCCCCCTCCGCGTCACCGTGGCGGAGCTCGTGGCGGGGATCGAGCGCCGCCAGAGCGCCTTCGACGCCCAGCAGGAGGAGCTGCAGAAGGAGATCGGCGCGCTGCTCCAGGCGGACTGGTTCGGGGCCGTGGAGCGCTGCCAGAGCCTGCTCGAGGTCATGAGCACCACCCTGCGGGAGCTCAACGAGATGCTCTTGCGGGACGCCCACCAGCTGCAGAGCCTGCTGCACGACGTGCAGGAGCTCGCCATGGCGGGAGACGCCGTCGACGCGGAGCACGCGGTGCGCCGCGCCATGGAACAGGTGGACCGCATCGGCGCCTGGGGGTCGGCGCGGCAGCGCGCCTGGTCCGAGTACTACCAGTACGTCCACCGCTTTCTGCGGGACGTGGTGCGGCTCGATCCGTCCCGAGCCCTGGCCCAGCGCCTCCGCGAGCTGCTCTCGGGCAAATCGGGGCGGCCCCACGCGCTCTGCGTCGCCGCTGCGCCGCCGCTGCGCCTCCTGCGCCCCGTGGAGAACCTCGGGGAGCGGCCTCCCGTCCGTCGCCCCCGCAAGGAGCGAGAGATCCCCCCCGCCGCCGAGCCCGCGGAGGATCCCCAAGCGATCCTCGAGGCGCGCGTGCGGGGGATCGTCGCCGGGGGCGCGCGGGGGCTCGTCGACGTCACCGCCCAGCTCACGGCAGAGATCGAGCCGGAGCGGCGCTTCGCCAGCGCGGGCCGCATCGCCCAGGCGGTCGCCGCCGTGTGTGTCCCCGAGGCGGACCCGGAGCGCCCCTGGGTCCCGGTCCGCGAGGACATGCTCGTGGAGGAGTGGCGCGTGCCTCCCGTCGAGGAGCCCTCAGCGTCGGAGGAGGGAACATGAACGCCTCCAGCTTCACGCGCCTCGAGGACGTCGTGCTCGCGGACGAGTTCCCCGATCTGGATCTGGCGCTGCGGCGCGGCCAGCACATCGACCGGGACTCGGGCACCCTGTACTCGTTCTTGATCGACGCGCAGCCGTACCTCGAGACGTTCTATCGGCGCTACGGATGTGAGCTGATCCACAGCACGGATGGGTTCTTCTATCTGCTGCCCACCGGAGACCGGCTGGGGCGACGGCACCTCTCGCCGGGAGAAATGCTCGTGGGGCAGGCGCTCACCTTGCTGTATCTCGATCCGGCGACCGTCCAGCAGGGGGGGCTCGTCGGCCGCGATCAGCTGCTCGGTTACCTGGCGGGGCTCGTGGGCACCGAGTCCTTGCTGCGCCTCTTCAACCCCAAGAAGCGCCGCTTCGACGAGCGGGTCGCGGAGGAGGCGGTGCGGACCAAGGTCGGGGAGGCGCTGCGCAGGCTGGCCGGGCTCGGCTTCATCGAGATCCTCTCCGATGGGCAGATGCGGCTGCGGCCCGCGCTGATGCGGTTCGCCGAGCCCGTGCGCGGCAGCGCCACCCCCGAGCTGGCGCTGGAGCGCCTCGTCGCGAAGGGCGAGCTGGTCCTGGCGCCTCTGGAGGAGGCCGAAGAAGAGCACCCAGCTCAGGACGAGGCGGAAGACGGCGAGGACCCCGAGGAGGCGCCCCTCGATCCGGAGATCTACGACACGGATTTCGAGCCCCTCGAAGACGCCGACCTCGGCTCCTCCCCCGCCCCGCGCGACCACGTTCTCTACGGCGACGGCGAGGACCAGGAGCAGTACGACGACGACGGCTCCGCCTCCCACCAGGCCACCGACAGCGACTTCGACCTCGACGGAGACGACGAGGACCACGAAGGCGACGGCGACGACGACGGCGACGACCCCGGACTCGACGCGGGCGACGCCGAGGACACCGACGCACCCGACGACGAAGGCTCCGTCCTCGACGAAGACGACGAGCTCGAGCCCGTCGAAGGCGTCGACGCGCCCTACGACGGCTTCACCGTGCCCGGCGACGACGACGCGCCCCACGACGACGTCGCCGCGCCCTACCACGCCGTCGCCGAGCGCAGCGAAGACATCGACGACATCGACGACATCGACGACGACGCCCCAGACGACGACGCACTGAACGCCGACGACTTTCCCGTCCCCGACGAAGACGACGTGTCCGACAGCGACGAGCCCGGGA
>JAAZAA010000423.1 GCA_012514535.1 Myxococcales bacterium
GACAGCCTCGAGCGTCATGTCCCCCCGCGCGCCATCCAGGGCACCAGCGAGATGCTCTTCGCGCTCGGCACGGTCCCCCCGAACTTCGACTACCGGAAGAGCCTCGCGACCCTGATGGGGACGGATCTGGCGGGCCTGTACGATCCGGACCGCAAGCGGATGTTCCTGCGTGGGGACATGGACGAGACTGCCCTGGAGGCGACCCTCCTCCACGAGCTCGTCCACGCGCTGCAGGACCAGCACTACGGCCTCGACCGCATCCTGAAATGGCGGGACGACGCCACCGACGAGCTGAGCGCCCTCAGCGCGCTGGCCGAGGGGGACGCCACCAGCGCGATGCTCGACGCCATGCTCGCCGAGACGGGGCGGGTCGCCCACGAGCTGCCGACGGAGCTGCTCGAGACGCAGATGCGCATGATGACCGGGAGCGCCCACGACGGCGCCGTGGTCCCGGGCATCCTCAAGCGGTCACTCATCTCGCCCTACGTGGACGGGCTGCGCTTCGTGCACGGGGTGCGGCAGGAGCGGGGTTGGCAGGGAGTCGACGAGGTCTGGCAGCGGCCGCCCGCCACCACGGAGCAGCTCCTGCACCTCGACAAGTACCGCGCCAACGAAGGCGCGCAGGCCGTCCCCGTGCCGCCGGCGCCGCCCACGGCCCCGGCTCAGGGCGCCTGGGAGGTGCTCCTGCACGACGTCTGGGGAGAACAATCCCTGCGCCTGCTGTTCGAGGAGTGGATGCCCACGCGCACGGCGGCGGTGAGCGCGACGGGGTGGGCGGGGGATCGGATCGTCGCGTTCAGCGCGGGCGAGCACCGGGCGCTGGCCTGGCACGTCGTGGCGGACGACGAGGAGGCGGCCCGGCGAATGCACGTCGCGTTCCTACGAGGCGTATTCGGGAAGGGGTGGTCCGCCGATCCGAGCCCCGTCGCCGACGTCAGCGAGGAGGCGGCCAAGGGCCACCTCGCCGCCGGCGAGCTGTGCCGCGAGCGCCCCGGAGCCGGGCCTTTCCTCGCGGAGCGGCGCGGGCGGCGCCTCGCCGTCGTGGCGGGGCCCTACCTGCGTCCTACCTCGGGCGAGGCGCCGCGCTCCGCCAGCGGCTGCGACCAGGCGCGCCTGTGGGCCGCGAGCGTCCTCGACGACTGAACCCCGCCTCGGGCGCTCGGCACACCTCGACGCCCCGTAGGCTCGACCACAGCCTCGGCCGGCCTCGGCAGCGCCGACCAAGCTCGGCGCAGCGTATGTCAGCGCACGCGCTCGCCCGCCGTGCCCTGCGCGAAGGGGCCCGCTCCCCCTGCGCCACCCAGGCCCCCCGGATCCGCGGGGAGATCGCCATCGGGGCCACCGCCGGGCGCGTCGATTCCGTCATTTCCGTCCGCCCCCGGTCCCCCTGGGGGTTCGGTATTTCCCCGCGCAGGCAGATCCTCCACGGGGCTGAGCACGCAGGCGCCCACGAGGAAGCTCACGCCGAGGACGAACAGCCAGACCCTCCGCAGCACCGCTCAGTCCCCCGCCTC
>JAAZAA010000070.1 GCA_012514535.1 Myxococcales bacterium
GATGAGGCGCGCGCGGGCAACCGCGCTCGCCCTCGTCAACTGGAAGGGCGTCTTCTACGAGCGATACCTGCTCGATCGGAACGTCACTGCCCTCGAGGGGGCCAACGGGGCGGGCAAGACCACGGTGATGATCGCCGCCTACGTGGTGCTCTTGCCGGATCTGTCGCGCCTGCGCTTCACGAACCTCGGCGAGAGCGGCGCCACGGGAGGCGACAAGGGCATCTGGGGCCGTCTGGGCGAGCAGGGGCGGCCCTCCTACGCCGCCCTCGAGATCGATCTCGGCGCCGAGCGCGTCGTGGCGGGGGTCCACCTCGAGCGCAAGGCGGAGCCCAGCCTCGAGCTCACGCCGTTCCTCGTCTCGGGCCTGGCCCTCCAGGGGAGCCTCAAGCAGATCCTGCTCATCGAAGAGGGGGAACACGACGAGGTCCCCGAGCTGCGCCAGCTGCGGGAGCGCGTCGAGGCGCTCGGCGGCCAGTTCCGGTCCTTCCCCAGCGCCAAGGACTACTTCGCGGCCTTGTTCGAGCTGGGCGTGACGCCCCTGCGCCTGTCCACGGACGAGGATCGCAACAAGATGAACGAGATGCTGCGGACCAGCATGACGGGAGGCATCTCCCGCGCGCTGACCAGCGATCTCCGGAACTTCCTCCTCAAGGAAGAGACGGGGCTCGGCGACACCCTGTCCCGCATGCGCGCCAACCTCGACGCCTGCCACCGCACCCGCACGGAGGTCAGCGAAGCGCGGCGGCTCGAGCACGAGATCAACGGCGTCTACGACGCTGGCCAGGCCCTGTTCTCGGCGGCGCTGCTCGCCCTACGCAAGGAGGCAGAGGAGCACCAGGCGGCCGTCGACGAAGCCGAACGTCGGCTCGAAGAGGCGGAGCGCGCCCTCGCAGAGCTGACCCTCCAGGGGAGCGAGCTGTCGAGCCGTCAGCGCTCCCTGGAGGACCGCCTCGCGGCGGCCCGCGCGCGTGTGGACGAGGCCCGCGCGCGCCGTGAGCGCCTCGAGCGGGTGCAGGCTCTCGAGGCCCGCGTGGCGAGCCTCGAGGCGGAGCTCACCCCCCTGGCGGAGCGGGCAGCCGAAGCGAACGCCGCGCGCGCCGAGGCGAACGCCCGGCGCGGCGCGTGCAAGCTGGAGATCGCCGCCGCCCGCGAAGCCTACGACCGCGCGGCGCGGGGCCTCGGGGACGTCCAGAGCGGCCTCGAGGAGCTCCACCGGAACGCCCACCTGCAGCGCCGGCTGCGGCGCTTGCTCGCGGAGCTCCGCTCCGACGGCTGCGAGCTCCCGGAGACGGGCACCGCCGAGGAGCTCCAGCGCCTGCTCACGGAGCGCTCACTACGGCGAGCCGAGCTCGAGAAGGAGCGCGCCCGGCTCGCCCGCGACGCCCAGCTCACCTCGACGCGCCGGGACGAGTACACCTGGGCCCTCGCGGCTCTGGGACGCTGCGTCGGTGAGGTGCGCCCCGGGGACGCCCACGCGGTGGCGCGTGCGCTGCTCGCCGAGACGGCGGAGCTCGAGCACCTGGCGGGCCGGGTGGGCGCCCTCGCGGCGGAGCGGGATCGACTCCAGGAGCTCGCCGCGCGGCAAGCGCGCGTCCGCGCGAAGGCCGCCGAGCAGGGGCTCGAGCCCGCCGAAGGCCGCGCCGGCGTCGAGCGGATCTTGCTCGAGGTGGACGCCGCGCTGCGCTCGGCCCAGGACGGGCTCCGCCTCGCCGAGCGGGCCGCCCAGGAGGCGCGCACGCAGGCGGAGAGCACGCGGGACCGGATCCGCACGCTCGATCAGCAGGTCGTCCGCTGGGGCGAGTGCGAAGCGAGCGCGCGACGCCTGGACGAGCTCCTGGGCGACGCGGCGCCCGCGGAGGTGCTGCTCACGGGCGGCGCGCTGGAAGACGTGCGCCGGGTCATCGACGAGCGTCGTGAGGCGGCCCAGGCCCAGCGGGCCGCGGCCACCCAGCGGCGGGACACGTTGCTCGACCAGGCCAGCCAGCTCGAGACCTCGGGGGGGCTGGTGTCCCCGGCGCTGCTCGAGCTCCGGGACCAGCTGGACGCGGAGCTCCTGGCCGGGCGCTTCGAGGAGCTGGAGCCGGAGGAGGCCGCGCGCGTGGAGGCCCAGCTGGGGCCGCTCGCCGGCGCCCTGGTCGTCCGGGATCCGGAGGCGACCGCGGACGCGCTCCTCGACACGGAGCGCTCCCTCGACACGGTCTGGCTCGTCTCCCCCGACCTGCAGCTCGCCGCCACGGACGTCCACGCCGTCGCAGGTCATGACCTGATCGTGAGAGACGAGTTCGGGGTGCGCCTGACGCGCATCCCCGAGCGGCCGACCCTGGGGCGGCGCGCCCGGGAGCGGCGCACGGACGAGCTCCGCCAGGAGGCCGCCGCGGCGGCGCAGGAGCTGGAGGAGGTCCTCGGCTGGCTCCGCCGGCTGGAGGCGGGCGCCCGCGACCTCGATTTCCTGCTGTCCGAGCGGGCGCTGCTCGCCTCCGGCGATCCGCGCGACGCGGCTCGCGCCGCCGAGGAACAGCTCGTCGCGTACCAGGAGCGGGAGCGCCAGGAGCGCGAGCGCGGCGCGGCCCTGCAGCAGCAGGTGACGGAGCTGCGGGAGCGCAACGACGCCCTACGGACCCTCTGGGGGGACGCCCTCCTGCTCGACCCGCCCGACTACGGCGCGGCCCTCGACGAGGTCTCCCAGGAGCACCAAAAAGCGGTGGAAGCGCGGGAGCGCCTGGCGCGGACGGCGGAGGATCGCAAGCGGCTCGCGGAGCTGGTCGACGCCTTGCGCGATCCGCCTCCCAACGACGAGGAGCTGCTGACGCGCGCCGAGCGCCTCGCCGAGCTCGAGCGGGAGACGGAGCTCGCCGCGCGCCAGGAAGAGGCCCTCACCGAGCTGCTCACCCACCAGGGGGTCGTCGGCGGACCCGACTACGAGGCGCTGCTCTCCGAGCGGACGGAGGTCGTGCCCGCCCTGGAAGCGCAGCACGAGAGCGCGCGGCAGCGCCTCGAGGCGAGCGAAGAGGCCCTTCACGCCAGCGAGGAGGCCTGGGAACGGACCACGACCGCCGCCCAGAAGGCAGAGGCAGAGCTCGAAGCCGCGCGAGCGCACCTCGAGCGCGTCCGCGGCGAGATCGCAGCGGAGCGCGTCGAAGACCTCTCCGACGCCGAGCTGCTCGGCGCGCTGGAGCGGGCTCACCAGCTCCAGACGGAGGCCCAGGCCGAGCTCGACCGCCTCGAAGAAGAGCGACGCACCAGCGCCGCCCAGGTCGCCCTCTTCGAGGAGCGGCGCGGCCAGGCCGCGGCCCGCGACCGTGAGCTGCGGGAAGCGCTCCAGGCCGCCCAGGACCGCGCGCGGCCGAGCGGAGCGCGCTGGGAAGAAATCCGCGAGCGGGCCCGAGCCGCCCGCGTGCTGCAGTCGGCCCTGTCTCGGCGCGCGCTCGAAGCCTACGGCGACTGGAGCAGCGTGGATCTGTGGGCGGAGGCGCGGAGCAAGGCCGCCCTGCTCATCGATCGCCTCGAGGGCGCGCGCGGCGGCGGCGACTGTGCCGCGGAGGTGCGCGAGCGGCTCGCCCGCGAAGAGGACGGCGACGGGGATCGATACCTCGCCGTGTGGCTGACGACCCGCGACTGGCTCAAGCGCAGGCTGCCTACTCAGGTCGCCGAGGTGGAGGATCCGGTGGAGGCGCTCGGGCAACTCCGGGATCACCTGGCGGTGCTCGAATCGCGGCTCCAACGGCAGGAGAACGATCTGCGCGGAGCGTCGGAGGACGTGGCGCGAGGCATCGAGGTGCAGCTGCGCCGCGCCACGGCCCAGGTGCGGCGCCTCGGTCAGCACCTGGAGGGGGTGTCCTTCGGGAGCATCGCGGGGATCCGCGTGCGCATGCGGCGCAGCGAGCGCATGGCGCAGGTGCTGGAGGCGCTGCGCGAGGGGGCGGCCCAGGAGCTGCTGTTCCAGTCCTCCTTGCCCATCGAGGAGGCCCTGGACGAGATCTTCCGGCGCTTCGGCGGAGGGCGCACCGGGGGGCAGCGCCTGCTCGACTACCGCGAGTACATCGAGCTCGACGTGGAGGTGCTGCGACGCTCCAAGTCCGAGTGGGAGGCGGCCTCTCCCACGCGCCTGTCCACGGGCGAGGCCATCGGCGTCGGCGCGGCGCTGATGATGGTGGTGCTCACGGAGTGGGAGCGCGACGCGAACCTGCTCCGCCCCCGCCGCGACTTCGGCTCCTTGCGGTTCTTGTTCCTCGACGAGGCGAACCGCCTCTCCCAGGACAACCTGAGCGTCCTGTTCGATCTCTGCCAGAACCTCGACCTGCAGCTCCTGATCGCGGCCCCCGAGGTCGCGCGCGCAGGGGGCAACACCACCTATCGCCTGGTGCGCCGGGTGACCGAGGACGGGCACGAAGAGGTGCTCGTGAGCGGGCGCCGCACCGAGCCCATCGACGCCCTGGAGCCGTCCGCCAGCGCAGGGACCTACCCGCCCGAGACCTGCCCACCCGAGACCTGCCCGCAAGAGACAGACCCCGTCTGAGGCGAGAGCCCGGGCGAGCTCCCGCGCCTCGGGCGGAAGACGTCGGCACCCCACCCGTGGTATCCTGGAAGAAGGGGCTCGGTCGTGGGGGCTCGCCTCCAGAACAATGAGGTCGTGATGTCCGAGGAAACAGCGCTCGAGCTCGTGCTCCCGGCCCGCAGCGCGGAGCTGCCCGGCGGCCTCGCGGTGCGGCGCGCCCTGCCCCGGCGGCAGCGCCGCATGGTGGGCCCCTTCGTCTTCGTGGATCAGATGGGGCCCGCGCCCTTGGCGGCAGATCGGGAGGTGACGGTGCTGCCGCACCCCCACATCGGGCTCTCGACCATCACCTATCTGTTCGAGGGGGAGGGCCTCCACCGGGACAGCCTCGGCACCGTGCAGCGCATCCTGCCCGGAGAGGTGAACTGGATGACGGCCGGCCGCGGCATCGTCCACTCGGAGCGCCTGCGCGCCGGGGCCTCCGGGCGCGTCTTCGGGGCGCAGATCTGGGTCGCCCTGCCCCGCGCTCTCGAGGAGTGCGCGCCGAGCTTCGAGCACTACGACGCCGCGGCGGTCCCCGTCATCGACGCGGACGGGGTGAGGACCTCCGTGATCGCCGGATCGTGGAGCGGGGCGACCTCTCGCGTCCGCGTCTCGTCACCCCTGTTCTACGCGGAGAGCGTCGTGGCGCGGGGAGCGACGCTGCTCGTCGCGCCGGAGTACCCGGAGCGCGCCCTCTACGTCGTCGAGGGGGAGCTCCGGGTGGGCTCGCGCTCCCTCGTCGCGGGTGACCTCGCGGTGCTGCGCAGCGACGCGGCGGTGCGCTGCCACGGGGTCGACGCCGCCCGCGTGCTGCTCCTCGGAGGCGCGCCCCTGGACGAACCCCGGTTCATCTCCTGGAACTTCGTGTCGAGCTCCCGCGAGCGCCTGCGCCAGGCCGCCGAGGACTGGCGCCAGCAGCGCTTCGGTCGCATCGACGGCGAGACCGCCTACATCCCGCTCCCCGAAGACGGCAGCGCCCCCGTGAACTACCCCTAGAGCGCCGCTCGGTTCGCCATCGGGAGAGCTCTCGCGCGCGACGGCGACGGCTCAGCGCGCGCGGGTCACGGCAGAGGCGCTGCCGTCCAGAGCGCGCTCGTTGAGCCGGCGCACCACCCGAAGCAAGTCGCCGGTGCGGTAGAAGTCGACCGCCACGAGGTTCGGCAAGCGCCCCCGCGCCCGCTCACACTCCGCGATCCGTCGCAGGAGGAACGGCTCCGAGTTCATCAGCGCGGCCCGGCTCGGCAGAGGCGCGGGCGGCGCCGTGATCCAGTGGTTGAGGAGGAACAGGGCGCCGTGGTCGCCGCCCCGGTGGGGCGCGCAGGACAGCTGCTCGGCGCTCTCGAAGTGGTAGGGCGTCTCCTCGAGCAGCCCCTCGTAGGCGGCGTGGTACCAGGGCACGACGCCCCCATGGGCCTCCGAGAGGAAGAGCACCCGTTCATCGCGATCGATGAGCTCCCCCAAGGTCGGCAAGGGGGGCACCACTGGCCCTCGATACACGTGCGGGAGCAGCTCCGCGTGCGCCACCGCCTCCGCGAAGTCCCGCGGATCCACGGGATCGTCCTGCACGACGATGACGAGGACCTCTCGGGGATGCCCCCGGAGGAACCGCGCGATGGTCCGGAGCCCCTCGTCGAGCGGAGTGGCTCCCAGCTCGCAGAAGCCGTGACACAAGTACAGCGCTCGC
>JAAZAA010000424.1 GCA_012514535.1 Myxococcales bacterium
AGCCTTCGCTCAGGACGTGGAGGACGTGAAGAAGAGCGACCCGCGCGCGGGCGTCGGGGTGGCTCGCTTCGCCCACCGCCTGTTCGATCTGCGCTGGCTCGACGATCCCGACGTGCGCTTCGAGCTCACGGGCGTCGTCCTCCGCTTGGATCGCGTCGCCTTCCAAGAAGACGGCTGCGGGGAGGTGCGGCTGATCTACCGGCTGCGCTACGAGAAGCAGCTGGGGGAGGAGCTCCTCGCGTCGCGCTTGCCGGCCACTGCCGGCATCGAGTTCTTCGTGCCTCGGGACGAGGAAGATCCCTCGTGCGAGCGCGCGGTCCGGCGCTGGATGCCCCGGGAGGACGAGCTGCGCGGGCAGCGCCACTGGGTGTCCGATGCGGGACCTCTGTCCGCCACACGGCTCCGCTTCGGAGAAAATGACCTACGCCTGGTGACCAACGTGCAGACCGTGCGTTGGCCGTCCACGGTGCGGCCCGCGCTCGGGGGACACGCCGAGTACGCGCTGCGCACGTTCGTGCCGGCAACAGGTGAGGGCCTCCGCCCCGCTCCCCTGGAGAACACACCGGACGTCCCTCGCCTGCTGGCGAATCCGGAGCTGAAGCGACGCCTCCTGGAGTGGCTCACGGATCCCGCGACCCTGGAGGACATCGACTGGGGCACCGTGTTGGTACCGGAGGAGTTCCTCGCGCTGCGGGCCACGTCCGTGACACCACGCGGGCTGGCACGGCGCGCCAACCGTCCCTTCCGCAGCGTCCTGTCCCCCTCCGATCTCGCCGGGGTCGACTGGTCCGAGCGCTCCTTCGTGCGCTCCCCGGAGGCGGCCCTGCGCCGGCTCGACCAGTTGAGCTGCCAGGGATGCCACCAAGCTCGCAGCGTCGCGGGCTTCCACTTCCTGGGCGAAGACACGGAGGCGACGCCAGCCCCGAACCGCGTCGCCGTCCCCGTGTCGATGCACACCCTCGAGGACGACCACCGCCGGCGCCGGGTGCTCGCCGCCGCCCTCCGCGGAGAGCCGCTCCCCGTCGAACAACCCTTCGCCGAGCGCGCGGACCCGCACGCGAATGGCTACGGAGCCCACTGCAGCCTCGGCACGGATCCGAGCTACGCGCACTGGACCTGCGCGGAGGGCCACACCTGTGCTCCCTACGACGAGCCCGTCGAAGAAGGGATCGGCATTTGCCTTCCGGACGCCCCAGGGCGCGCGGGGGATCCCTGCGAGCTCGGGACCATGACGACCCACCGCGACCCCCGCCGGGACACGGTGAGCGGGCGCGTGGAGCGCGCCTGCCATTCCGGGGCAGCGTGTAACGGCAACGCTGTGGGCTTCCCAGGAGGGATGTGCGCGGAACCTTGCATCGACGAGGGCACCACGCGCTGCGGCGCCATCGCCGTGCTCGATCCCTTCAACGCGTGCTTGGCGCGCAACGAACCCTTCTCTCACTGCCTGACCACGCACGTGCGTCCCGCAGGGCTCCGCAGGTGCAGCGCGAGCTCACCGTGCCGCGACGACTACCTGTGCGCCGGAGAGGAAGGCGGGGGCGTCTGCGTTCCCCCCTACTTCCTCTTCCAGATGCGCGTCGACGGACACCCATGACACCAGACCGCGTCCCCCAGATCCCCGAACTCAAGCAGGCGTCGCGCCCGCGGGCGGTGTTCCCGTCGCTGCCGCCCTCGTCGCTGCCGCCCTCGTCGCTGCCGCCCTCGTCGCTGCCGCAGAGCGTCGCGGCTTCCATGCGCTCACCAGGGCGAAGGCGAGGAGGAGCTCGGCGATGTCGCCGCCGTAATACATGAGCTCGGCGCCGCCCCGGAGCTCTTGGCTCGAGACCGGGAGCGAAACGAAGAGGCCCGCATACAGGAGCTGAGAGAGCGTGGCGTGAACCGTAATGGCCACGCCGAGCACGACCAGGCGCGCTGGCACCGAGGGGCGTCGCGGCCCCGGATCGGGACCCGCGATGACCCACGCGAACAGACAGCCCGCCGCGAGGAAGTGCACGTGCACGAGCAGGTGCACCGCTGGACTCTCGAGCATCACCTCGTAGAGAGGCGAGAAGTACAAAGCCCCCATCCCGCCGACGTTCAACGTCAGGGCAACCACCGGATGGGCGATCCCGTGGCACACGCGGCTCCGGAGCACGCTCGTGAGCCGTCGCGCGGATCGCACCGAGATCGATCGCATCAGGAGCGTCATGGGCGCCGCGAGGACGAGGAGCACGGGCGCGATCATCCCGATGACCAGGTGCTGGAGCATGTGCTCTCGGAAATCGCCCTCCGGAAACGGCACGACCTCCGGAAAGAGCGCCGCTCCGCACAGGGCGCTGCCCGCGAGGAACCCCGTCGTGCGCCGCGCGCTCCAGGGACGACGGCGACGTCGCTGCCGCAGCGCCAAGACCAGGTACACGACGGCGGCCACGCCGAGCAGCCCGGCGAACGCCCACACCGCGACGCCTCCTCCGTGCGCATGACCAACAGCGTACGAATGGCCGACAGCGGGCGCATGGCCGTGAGAGGGGTCGACCGCGTGCTCGTGACCGCGCGACGGCACGAGTGCGCCCGCCTGGGCGACGGCGCGCGTCATGTCGCCTGCAGAGGTCTCCTGGGCCGCGTGCGCGTGGTGGGTTCCCTGCAGCTCATCGGCCGTGTCCGACGCCGACGTCATCGAGCGTCCCCGGGAGACGCGAGGGCGCTCCGACGTTGCAGGAGCCACCCTCCCGCCACCAACGCAGCCCCCGACGCGAGGAAGCCCAGGTCCCACCAGAGCTGCTGGGGCCCGGGGCGCACGTGGTGGATGGCCAGGAGGTGATGATCGATGATCCCTTCGACGAGGTTGAAGACACCCCAGCCGACCAGGATCCACCCCCA
>JAAZAA010000425.1 GCA_012514535.1 Myxococcales bacterium
CGGCCACCATGCTCGAAGTCATCCGGACCGCCTGGAACGACCGCCCGCAGCCCTGACCGTCCTCGGCGACGGCGACGGCGACGGCGACGGCGATGGCGACGGCGACGGCGACGGCGACGGCGGCGACGACAGCGAGGAAGAGGAAGAGGAAGAGGAAGAGGAAGGCGACGGCGGCAACTAAGCCTTCGCTCTACATTCCTCGAGTGGCGAACGGTCTGCGGAAGGCAGGCCGTTCGTCGCTACGTCACCGCAGAACGGTGGCCGCTCCGGGCTCCAGGAACCTCCACTTCGTTGGGGGCTTCTCGGAGCCTGGTTCGCTATGCTCTCGCGCGGGGGCGCCTGCTGCTCGTGCCACGGCTGCGGAGCCGTGGTGGCGGCCGGCGCTTACAGGCTGAAGCTCTTCGACACCGTCACGGAGCTGCCGCTGAAGGGGGGGACGGTCGCCCTGCGGAACACCGAGGCGATGCAGCCGCCGACGGACGTGCCTCCGTAGGCGCCCCCCTGGACCACGGCGCTCGTGACTCGACCGCTCGGCGCGAAGGTGACGACGGCCTTGCCGGGTCCCGTGGGGCCGCCCGGCTTCTTGCAGCTCTTGGCGCTGCTCGCGGCGGTCGTGAGGGCGGATCGGGCTGCGTTCGTGTTGAACGCGCCAGCCGCTGGTTTGGGCGCGCTGTCCTTCGAGCTCGTCGACGCGCGAGCGCTCGCGCTGGAGGGGGAGGCCGCCGCGACCTTCTTGGCCTCTTCGGCCTTCTTGGCTTCCTCCTCTTCCTTGGCTTTGGCCTCCTCTTCGGCCTTCTTGGCTTCTTCCGCCTTCTTGGCCTCCTCTTCCGCGAGGCGCTTCTTCTCGGCTTCTGCGGCAGCGAGCTCTTCCTCGAGCTTCTTCTTCTCGGCCTCCGCCTCCGCGAGCTTGGCGGCCATGGCCTCCCGCTCCGCGTCCGCCGCCGCGCTGTCCTCGGCGGCGACGTCCTTGTCGGCGCTGGCGTCGTCTCCGCTTCCGCCGAACAGCGCGAAGGCGCCTCCCGCGAGCAACAACACCCCGGCGGCTGCGGCGATCATCAGCCCCTTGCTCTTGGGGGCGGGGGCGAGCTGAGGCGTCGCCGTCGCGACCGCAGGGCGGGCAGCGGGCTTCGGCGGCTCCTGGACGGGCGCGGTGAGGAGGTCCGCCGCGTTGCTCCCGAGCGGCCCACCGAAGCCCCCCAGACCTCCCGCGCCCAGCCCACCGCCGAGCGCGCCCAATCCTCCGCTACCACCCAGACCACCGTCCAATCCGAAGGGATCCGCGGGCCGCGTGCTCTCCTCCTCCGCGGGTTGCACGCCCGCCTTGAGGGCATCGAGGGAGAAGAGGACCGAGCTCTCGCTCGGAGCGTCCTCGGCGGCGCTCGTCGGGGCGCTCGGTTGAGGAGAGGTTGCCTTGGGCGCGCTGGTGTGGACGTCGTCGTTCAGATCGAGGCCGCCGAACAAGTCCTTCATCTTCGACTGGGAGGGACGCGCCGGGGTCCCCCCCGTCGACGCACGCGGGGGCGCGACGAGCCGACTGCGGAGCTCGGGGACGTCGAGGATCGGCATCCAATCGCTCAGACCATCCTTCCAGACGTAGGCCTCCTCGGTGATGGTCCCGTTCTTCCACCCCGCGACGATCTGCGCGGTGGTCATGTCTCGGGTGTCGTCGTCGCTGAGGTTCACCGACCACGTGCCCGGGGGCATGTTCTTGCCGGGGGCCGCCGCTCTCGCATCGTTGCTTTGCTTGGATCCCATCGTCGTGCCGTCGAACCGTAAGACGTGTCTGCGCTGCGCTGGCGTGTCCGGATCGAACCGACACGCGCGCGCCGTCGCGCCGCGTGTGATCGGGGGATGCCGCGCGGCGCCAGCGTGCACGCCGTTCGCGTGCGAACCGCTAGTGGAAGCGACTTTAGCAAAGGGGGAGCGAGGGCGCATCGCTCCCGGCGGGAGAAAGACCTCACAGCGCGGTCCGCGCGGGTGCGCCGTGTACGGATGAGTGGACGAACACCTCACGACGTCGACCTCTCGGTGAACTGTGGCTCACTGCCCGCAAACGTGTCGGCAGCGCTTCGAAGCCGGCGCGGCAGCGCTTCCGGTGCCGGGGGCGGCGGTGCCTCGGCGCCCGGCGCGGCGGCGCTTCGAAGCCGATCTCGGCAGCTTTTCGGCGTCGGGCGGAGGAAAAGTCGGTGGAAGTGGGAGGCGCCCCCTGGGCGGCGCTCACCCCGCGGCGGTGCGGTGCTCGGGATCGGCCTCGCCGCCAATGGGTGTGGGGACAGGGCATCGCCGGTATCTTAACGGACCAGGACGCCCGCCGATCTCGAGTTTTGGCTTCGTTTCCGCTGCGCTCCGGTGCTCAAGTACCCACGTACGTTCCGCTCCGGTGCTCGCGAAAGCCTCGCCAAAA
>JAAZAA010000426.1 GCA_012514535.1 Myxococcales bacterium
CCCCGGATGACGAGGTCCAGGATGACGAGGTCCAGGATGACGACGAAGGTCCTGGTGACCGGAGGGGGGCGTGACTGCGCCATCTGGCCTTGTGCTATGTCGTGCCGCGATGGACCCCGTCGCCGAGCCCGCCGCGTTGCGCTGGAAGCGCGCTGTGCGGCCCGTGCTCGTCGTCGCGGCGCTCGGGTTCGTGGTGCTCGCCGTGATGGACCTGGCGCGGCGCTGGGAACCCGCCGAGCTCCAACTCGATGGGCGCTGGCTCGCGGTCGCCCTCGTCCCCGCGCTCTTGGCGCCCCTGCTGCAAGCGGGCGGTTGGATCCGCCTCATCGAACACGCCAGCGGGCACCCGGTGCCTCGCTTGTCCGCGCTCGTGCTGTACATGGACTCACAGCTCGCTCGTTACACGCCGGGTAAGGTGGGGCTCCCCGCCGTGCGGATGGCGGGCGCGGAGCGGCTCGGGGTGAGCGCGCGCTTGGTGGGCGCGTCCATCCTCGTGGAGCTGCTCAGCTGGCTCGCGGTGGGGGGCGCGGTGGGGCTCGGGTTCGTGCTCCTCGGGGGCGCCGTTCCGGATGGTCTGTTGCAGTCGATCCTGCGGCTGGGGGGCTTCCTGCTCGCGCTGGCGATCTTGGGGGTCGTGCTGTTGCTGGTGGTGGAGCGCTCGCGCCTGCCCGGTCCAGTGCGTCGGGCGCTCCTCATCGAGGGGCGTGGTCCGCTCGTGCCGGGGCTCGTGCCCTTGGCGCACCTCGGCCACTGGGGGGCTTGGGGGGCGCACGGCGCCGCCCTCGCGTTGGCGCTGGGGGCTTCCGTACCGGTGGCGCTCACGGCGGGTGGTGTCCTGTGTCTGGCGATCGTCGTGGGGTTCTTGGCGCTGTTCGCGCCGGCGGGCGCCGGAGTGCGTGAGGCGCTCCTCGGCGTGGGCGTGGCGCCGCTCCTCGGCGCGCCCGTCGCGGTGGCCCTCGGAGTGCTGGCGCGGGCCGCGTCGATCCTCGCGGACGTGATCGTCTGGTTGGCGGTGCGCGCCCTCGGGCGCCGGGGTCGCGCCGATGTGAGGGGTCGATGAGGGGGCCCTCGACGACGAAGCCGGGCTCGGCGCAGGAGGGCTCGAACGCGGAGGCAGGCGCTGTGACGGAGTCTCCTCGCGAGTCGGTCGACCCCGTGGCGGCGCTCGGGGCGGACGCGGCGGACGGCTCGGGAGAGGAGGTCGTCGCCGGGCCGCGCTCCGTGCTGCGCCGCCGTTGGCCGGCGCTGGTCGTCTCCGTCGCGCTGGGGGCGTGCTTCGTCTGGCTGCTCGAGGCGGGCGCGCTGCCGGTCATTCCCTCGGCGGAGGTGCGTGGCGCGGTGCGCTGGTGGGCGGTGCCGGCTTACACGGCGCTCTACGCGCTGTTGCTGCTGGTGCGGGCCGTGCGGTTTCACTGGTTGGTGGCGCCCCTCTACCGCATGCGCCTCGGTGAGGTGATCGGGATCAACTGGGTGTTCTTCGGGGCGCTCCTGCTCTTGCCCTTTCGCATGGGTGAGGCGGTGCGTCCCGCGCTGGCGCGGCGGGAGGGCAAGCTCTCGCTGTGGCAGGGGTTCGGGATGGTCGGCGCGGAGCGGGTGATCGACGGCTTCGTGAGCAGCGCCGTGCTGCTGGCCGCGCTCGTCCTCGCGCGTCCGCGAACGCCGTTGCCGGACCACATCGGCGCGCTGCCGGTGCCCGTGGCGCTTGTGCCGCGGTTGGCCTACGGGATGTTGGCCGTCTTCGGCGCGGCCTTCGTCGC
>JAAZAA010000427.1 GCA_012514535.1 Myxococcales bacterium
CTCGTCCGCGCCTTTCTCAGCTGGGCCCTCGTCCGGGCTCGCTGGGCGCAAGGATGAGCCGACGCGAGAGCCCGGGGACGGCGGCGGACCGGAGGCGAGCGCGTGGGGTCCAGAGGAGGCCCGCGCCTGGGCGCAAGAGCTCGGGCTGCGGCTGCGTTACGACTGCAGTATCGACGAGCTGAGCCCGAGCCTGCAGGGGCGCTTCGTGCAGCTCGGCGTCGACGAGAGCTTCGCGGAGTACGCGCTCCGAGCACGCCGACGGCGCCACGGGCGCCTGCTCACCTGGCTGCATCGGTCTCTCCGAGGCCTGCTCTCGGACTTCGACATCAACGGCCTCCTCGACACGTACCCGATGCACGTCCTGGGGCGACGCCAGTGGGAGCACCTGCTCCCCGACGCCGGAGGGCGCCTGCTCGACGTCGGCTCGGGCAACGGCGACGTCACCGCCGCCCTGGCCCCTCTGTTCGACGACGTAACCGTCGTCGAGACTTCCCGCTGGATGGCCCGACGGCTGCGGCGCCGCGGCTACCGGTGTCACGCCGTCGACCTCGGCGCGGAGGCGGTCCCCGGCGGGCCCTACGACGTGATCAGCCTCCTCAACGTGCTGGATCGCTGCGATCGCCCGCTCAGCCTCCTCGGCAACCTGCGGGCGGCGCTCGCACCGGAGGGCCGCCTCGTGATCGCCCTCGTGCTGCCCTATCGCCCGTTCGTGTACGACGGCCCCATCAGCCGCGCGCCGACGGAGCGGCTCCCCCTGCGCGGCACGACCTGGGAAGCGGCCACCAACGAGCTCGTCGACGAGGTGCTTGGCCCCCTCGGGCTCGAGGTAGAGGCCTGCGCGCGGGCGCCCTATCTCTCCGGCGGAGACGCCTACCAGCCGCTCTACGAGCTCGACGACGTCGTGGTCGTCTGTCGCGCTCACGGCAACGTCGCCCTCATCGGATAGGCGCTGGTCGGGTCCGCGCTCCTTGGAGGGTCGCTCGCGGAGCCAGGGCTCGGGCAGGCGTCGCTCGGCGCAGTTCGGGCGCATGACGCCGTGCCGCGGTGGGCCGTGCCGCGGTGGTGCTCCCAGTGCCGAAGGTGAGACTCGAACTCACACGAGGGGTTGCCTCGGCGGATTTTGAATCCGCTGCGTCTGCCATTCCGCCACTTCGGCCGACATCGTCGAGAGACGGCGACGGCACTTAACCCAGAGGGCCGCCCCTGTCCAGGCGCAGGTGCTCCGAAACGGCGTCGCGCGTGCTCTCGCACCGCGATTCGGCCGGCTCGAGGTCCCGGGCGCGGCGCGGAGGCGACGATGGGGGCTGCCTCACGCGACCTCGCTTCGATACACTGGATCCCGAGGGGAGGTTGGATGAACGCACGAAGCCGCCGAGAGCGACTCACGGGGCGGGTGAGCGAACGTCGCCGCAGGGCAGGTGCAGGGGGGCTGGTCCAGGAACCACGCGCCGCGAGCGTCGCTCCGGCGCTGGAGCTCGTCGAGCCCATCACGATGCGCTCCCGCGAGCGTCACCCGGCGCGGCTCCGTCCCGTGCCGAGCAGCGAGGCGAGCGCCTACGAGACCCTCCTGCAGACCATCGATGACGCGGTGCTCGTGGTGGATCTCGCCTCCGGGCGCCTGCTGCGGGGCAACGACGCCGCGTGGGAGCTCCTCGGCTACGAGCCCAACGCGCTCGGTGTCCGTGGGCTCCGCTCCTTGTTCGCGCCCGGGCAGACGGCGTCCGTCGACGCCTTGCTCGCCGAGCTGCGGCTGACGGGGAGCGCCCAGCGGCCCGAGCTGCTGCTGCAGCGAGCCGACGGGACTTGCTTCTGGGGAGAGCTGCGCGGGCGAGCCCACCCGAGCCTCGCGGGTCGTCGCTGTCTGCTGTTGATCCGGGACGTGAGCGTGGCCGTGGAGCGGGAGCGGGAGCTCCGACGCCTGCGGGCGGAGCTCGACGCGGCCAACGCGCACATGCAGCACACCAACAAGTTGGTGGCCCTGGGACAGCTCGCGGCGGGCGTGGCCCACGAGCTCAACAACCCGGCCTCGTACGTGCTGATGAACCTCGACGAGATCCGGGGGGTCCTCGAGCGCGCGCAGGTAGCCCACAAGACGTTGCGCACGAGCCTCCTGGCCTGGCTCGACGGCGAGCAGCGGGAGCGCGCCGAGGAGTGCCTCTCGGCGTTCCCCGCGCACCGCGTGTTCCATGAGGGCCACGAGCTCGTCGCCGAGTGCATCGACGGGGTGCAACGCATCACCTCCCTCGTGAAGGATCTCCGCGGGTTCGCGCGCATCGACGAGCGAGACGTCTCACTGATCTCCCTGAACGACGTCGTGCGCACCGCCTGCAAGATGGTCGGCTCCCACCTGCGGCAGCGCGCCCACTTGCGCACCGAGCTCGGCTCCACGCGGCAGCTCGCCGCCGATCGGAGGCGCCTGGTGCAGGTCGTGACGAACCTGCTCATGAACGCGGGTCAGGCCGTCGAGGGGGGCAAGGCGGAGGAGCAGGTCATCGAGGTGACGACCTTCGACACCGCCGA
This sequence comes from Myxococcales bacterium, assembly GCA_012514535.1. GTDB lineage: Bacteria > Myxococcota_A > Polyangia > Polyangiales > Polyangiaceae > NIC37A-2. Next base: position 2,521 of record JAAZAA010000427.1, read on the forward strand.
CAGCGTCGTGTTGCGCGTCCGAGACACGGGTTCGGGCATCCCCGAGGAGCTCCACCGAGAGATCTTCGAGCCGTTCTTCACGACGAAGCGCGACGGCGGGACTGGGCTCGGGCTCTCCGTCATCTCGGACATCGTGCGACAGCACTCGGGCACGGTCTCGGTCCAAAGCCTGCCGGGCGAGGGCGCGACCTTCGAGGTGACGATTCCCTTCGAGACGGGCCTCCACCCCGCGGGCCCCGAGGCGCACCGCCCCCCCGTAGCGGCGGCCCCCGGGGGCGCCCGCGTCTTGGTGATCGACGACGAACCCCACCTCGTGCGCGCTTACCAGCGCGTGCTCTCGCGCCACCATCACGTCACGGTGGCCACGGGCGGCGCCGCTGGTTTGGCGTTGATCGAGAAGGACCCGGACTATGACGCGATCCTGTGCGACCTCACGATGCCCGACGTGGACGGGGTCCGCATCTATCGCTGCCTCGATCGCATCGCGCCCCACCTCAAGTCACGGGTCATCTTCTCGAGCGGAGGCGCGTGCAGTCGCCGCGCGGAGGAGCTGCTGTCGTCCGCGGACGTCCCATTGCTCGAGAAGCCGGTGGACTCCGCCAAGCTGCTCGCCGCCATCGAGCGCGTGCGAGGTGCACCGCGCTCGCGGTAAGGCGCCCGTACCAAGCCGCCGCCGGGGCCCAGCGATTCGCCCGCCGCCCGCGCCGCCTTGGCACGGGCCGGCGGCCTCCGCAGAATAGGGCCGTGACCCCGCGCAAGGCTCGAAGGATCGCGGTCTGGATCGAAGATCGCCCCCCCAAGCGCGGCGGCGCTCCCGCGCCCGTGGGTCAGGTGCTCGCCGAGACCCAGAAGGCCGCGAGCCAGAGGACGGGCGCCGCGCTGAGCCCCGACGAGTGGCGCCGGGTGGTGGGGGCGAAGATCGCGACGCGCACGCGCGTGGGGCGCCTCACGCGGGGGACCCTCACCGTGTACGCCGCGTCGTCCGCCTGGTGCAACGAGCTCAGCTTCTTGAGCACGGACATCCTGGCGCGCCTCCGAGACGCCGGATACTCCGTGGACGCCCTGCAGATCCGCGCCGGCAAGTTCGAGCCGCTGGCGACGTCGTCGAGCTCCGCGGCGGCGCCAGCTCACGCAGAGCTCCCTCCAGAGCTCCGCGCCCGCCTCGCCCTCATCGACGACCCGGAGCTGCGCGCCGCCGTCGCCGAGGCGGCCGCGGCCTCCCTCGCCAACCCTCACCTCGCGGGAGACACGCGGGGCCCGACGACGACGCCGCCCAGGCGCGGAGCCCCCGCGCCCGATGCCTCCCGGACGGCTGCCCCCGAACGGACCTCCGGAGGCCTTCGCCCCTCCCCCGGCGCCCTTCGAGGGACGCGCGCCGCCGCGGGTCGCACCGGTGAGCGCTTCCCCCCTCGGCGCCGGGGCTGAGCGGCGCCGGAGCTGCGCGGCGCCGGGGCTCGGGGCCCTCACTGCACGAGTTTGGCCAACCCCGAAATGCGCTGCACGAGGAAGCGCTCCCGCGGCTTCAATCCCGTCTTCGCCTCCAGGAGCTCCACGTAGCCGCGGAACCGCGCCACGCTCACGCCGCGCACGTTCCGCAAGGCGGAGTACAGGAGCTCGATGGTCGCCGCGGGGAGTGGCACGCCGAGCACCGCGTAGAGCTCGAAGCAATAGTCCACCCAGCGGGGGAGACGTGTGATCTCCGCGAGGCGCACGGCGTAGGTCACCGCGCGCTCGGTGTGAGGCGTGGCGCGCCCGGTCGCACGAGCCGCTTCCAAGTGTCGTTGGAGGTGAGGCTCGAGGAGCCGCACCGCTTCGGCGCCGTGGCCCAGGGCCAGGGCCTTGTCGATCACCGGGGAGAGCAGCTCCAACGGCTCACGGCGCAGGGTGCTGGAGGCCGATCCAGGGGTCTCGCCCGCCGGGGTCCCATGCATCGTCTCCGTCATGGTCTGAGCACGCCGACGGAGGCGCACCTCCTCGCGCCGCACGACGAGCCGCTGATTGCCGATGCCCAGGGTGTCCCCGTCGACGAGCTCGGCGCCCTGCACGCGGACACCGTTGACCGAGACGCCATTGCTGCTGCCCACGTCCTCGACGCGGACCCCCTCCCCGACCACGATGCGAGCGTGCTGTCGCGACACCAGGGCGTCCTCGATGAGGATCTGACAGTGCTCGCTCCGCCCCAGCAACGTCGTGCCGCGCGGCAGCTCGTAGCGCCGCCCCTTGTGGTCGAGCCAGTATCGCCAAACGATCGCCACTTCCTGCCAGGATAGCCGCGCGGGGCGGCGCCCCTCAACGCCGAAAGTTCGACGCGCACCGGCAGGGTGATCGGTTCGTCACGATCCGCCGGGCGCGCCGGTCGACCCTGGCCCCCGCGATGGTCGCTCCGAAGGGCGCTCAGCCGGCGCTCAGCCGGCGCTCAGCCGGCCATCCCCGCGCCCCGCGGCGGCTCGCCCTCGTCGGGGACCACGTTCGCCAAGGTGCGCAACGCCTCGAGCGCGTCGTCGGCGGAGGGCTCACTGCGCCGCGCCGCGGGCGGCTCGCTGCCACCGCGGGCTGCGCGAGCTCGCTGCTC
>JAAZAA010000428.1 GCA_012514535.1 Myxococcales bacterium
AGCAGCGTCGACGACAGCAGCGTCGACGACAGCAGCGTCGACGAGCGTCCCCTGGACCTCGATCGCGCGGCGGCGGAGACGGAGGCCCGCGGGTGAGCACCACGAGTCGCCCTGGGAAGGCGTGGACGCGCCGCGCCGCGTCGATCGGGCTGGTCCTCACGGCGGGGATCTTCTTCTCCGGAGAAGTCTCCGGCGCTCCGCGGCACCGGAGCGGCGAGGGGGCGTTCGAGACCGCGGACACCTCCTGGGAGGGGACGAGCGAGCTCGTCGCCCTGGCGATCGAGCGCCTCGGGCGGGACCGGATCCGCCTCACGGCGACCCTCGACTACCAGGAGCTCACGGCGGAGGACGGGATCCTGGTGCTCCACCCCGAGGGAGAGCTCTCCTTCGAGGAGGTGAGCCGCTTCTTGAGGGCCGGAGGCAGGCTCGCGCTCCTGGACGACTTCGGGCGCGGCGACGCCCTGCTCCAGCGCTTCGGCATCCGGCGCGTCCCGCCGCCGGCGCGCCCCCTGTATGCCCTGCGGGGGCGACCCGAGCTCGCGATCGCGATGCCCGCCGTCGAGATGGTCGCCGGGGTGGAGCGGGGGCGTCACCCCATCGCCGCCGAGGTCGAGCAGGTCATCACGAATCATCCGCGAGGGCTCGAGCACCCCGACCTCACCCCCGTGCTCGAGATCCCCGCCGCGGACGGCTTCCCCGTGCCCTTCGCGGTCACCGGGATCATCGCCAACCGGGGACGGATGCTCGTCGCGGGCGACCCATCCATCTTCATCAACCTGATGCTCCGGTACCCGGGGAACCGCAGGTTCGCCGAGGGGGTCATTGATTACCTCGTCGCCGACGACGATGCCGCGCCCCGCGGGGGCCGACTGTTCCTCCTCACCAACGACTTTCGCCAGACCGGTCGCTTCGGAGGGGGCTCGCATTGGCAGGACGACCTGCGTGAGCGCCTCCACGAGCTCGAGGACGAGGTGGAGCACTGGCGCGAGCACGGCGTGCCGGAGGGGATCGCCTGGGTGCTGGCCTGGCTCGTGGCGATCGCCTGCGGAGGCTGGCTCTTGAGTCACGCGGTGCGCGGCTACCGCGCCCGGGTGCCGCGCTTCGCCCGCAAGGCGCCCATCGCCGCCCTCGGCGGCGTCGCAGGGCGAGCCGCGGTGCTGGCCGCCCCGAGCACGGCGGCCGTGTTGCCCCTGCTGGAGCTCAAGCTCGCGCTCCAGGAGGCGTTGGGGCGCCGCCTGCGCGCGCCGGGCCCCGTTGCCTTGGAGCGGCTGCCACAGCAATGTCGCGCGGAGCGGGTGCTGTCGCCGGAGGATTGTGATCTCCTGCAGAGACTGGCAACGCGCCTCGCGCAGGTGGAACAATCCGTGGTTCGCAACAGCCCCATCAAGATCCGAGAGCGAGAGCTGGTCCAGCTCCACTCGGAGGTGGTCGGTCTGCTGGAGCGCGCGGGCTTGCCCCCGCTCCGCCGACCCGCCCCGACCCCAGGAACGCAAGAATGAGTCAAGCTCTACAGATCAGCGAGGTCGAGGCGGCGCGAGAACGACTCGACGACGTGCGGCGTCAGGTCAGCCGCGTCTACATCGGGGAGGCCTCCGCCCTGGACATGCTCCTGGTGGCGCTGCTGGCCCGGGGTCATGTGCTCCTCGAGGGCGTCCCCGGGGTCGCCAAGACCACCTTGGCCAAGGCCTTCGCGCACACCCTCGGCTGCTCGGTGCGCCGCATCCAGTTCACTCCGGATCTCCTCCCCGCCGACATCACCGGCACCTACGTGCTCGATCCCCGCAGCGGCGCCTTCTCCCTGCGTGCTGGTCCGATCTTCGCGAACGTCGTGCTCGCCGACGAGATCAACCGCGCGCCGGCGAAGACGCAGTCCGCATTGCTGGAGGCCATGCAGGAGCGGCAGGTCACCATCGAGGGCGAGCGGCTCGAGCTCCCCGATCCCTTCCTGGTGGTCGCGACCCAGAACCCCATCGACCTCGAGGGCACCTATCCCCTCCCCGAGGCCCAGATCGATCGGTTCCTGGTCCGCATCGTGATGGGGTACCCGGAGGAAGGAGCCGAGATCGCCATGCTCAAGGCGCACGGCGTGGAGCCCCCCGCGCCAGCGCCCGTGCTCGATCCGCAGGACATCGGGAGTCTCCAGGCGATCGCGGACCGCGCCCACGTCGAGGCGGATCTGTTCCAGTACGCCGTCGCCCTGTGCCGCTTCTCGCGTCACCACCCGCGCGTCGTGCTCGGTGCAAGCCCGCGCGCCTCCCTCGCGCTGCTGAAGGCGGCCAAGGCCCACGCGGTGCTCCAGGGGCGCCCGTTCGTCACCCCCGACGACGTGCGCGCCGTCAGCCGAGCGGTGATCGCCCACCGGCTCATCCTGATCCCGGAGCTCGAAGCCGACTCGAACGCGCGCAATGGGATCGTCGAGGAGGCGCTCGCGCGCACCGCGTACCAGCGCCCCGCTCGACGCCCCTGACGACGCGCTGGCGAGTCGCGCCGCCGCCGACGTAGCTCCGTCGCGCCGCACGGCCCGGCGGACGGACTCGGGGCGACGTCACCCATCGACGCACGCCGCGTCAGCCGGGCTACGCGGCTCGCCTCCGCGCCACGAGCGGCGCGGACGATCCGCACGAGCGCGGTCAGCGGGAGCGCCCGTGGGCGAACACGTGATCGCGCTGCATCGGGTAGTTCCACCCGAGGAACCCCAGCGCCCGCACCACGCCCCACGCCATCACGGGTGACACGGTCGGGTCGAGCAGCGCGACCGCCACCGCCGCAGAGTTGAAGGCCGCGCTGGCGGCGCTGACCCACACGTAGCGCATCGCCGCGGCGGGGAGCGGGCGGCTCGTGTCGAAGGCCCAGCGCTGGTTCAGGGTGAAGTTGAGCAGCCCCCCGATGGCGCACCCGAACAGCGTCGCCAGCGCGGGCGACAGCCAGTCCAACAGCAAACGGAACACGAGGAAGTCGGCCGAGGTGGCCACGGCCGCCGCGATCACGTTTCGGCTGACGCTCCCTCGTCCGAAGACCCGCTCGCGCACGGAGGGCGGCGGGTGCCAGCGGCGCAGGGCACCGATCGGCGTGAACCCCTCCGTGAACAGGGCGAGCAGCACCGCCAACACCCACCCCGACAGGACCAGCCAGCGCGCCGCTGCCCCCACCTGGGGCAGCGGCACCGCCTCGAGGGCCCCCAGGGCCGCCAGGCCCACGCCGAGCCCCCAGCTCCGCGGCTCCGTCAACGGGGCACGCCCGCGCACGGTTCGCGCCGTGACGAGCAGGCTCAGGCCCAACACACCGACGACCACCAAGGTCCAGCGGGGAGTGCTCGAGTGGAACGAGTACCACCCCAGCATTGCGCCCGCCTCAGCGGCGACGGCGCTGATCCGGTGTCGAGGAGCGAGCACGGCGGCGAGCACCAGCATCCCTGCGGCGCCCGGCCCCCAAGTGGCGCCCGCGGCGGCGCCCCCGGCGAGGAACAGAGCGCTCGCGGCGAGACGCGCGGGGACGAACCGCAAGGCCCGCGCCTGCCGGGCGATGCCCTCCGGACCGAGTCCCTCGCGACCCAGCTCACGGGGCCCGGACAGCACCCGCTCGACGGCGGTCGCGCCCTGCTCCCCGCGCTCCCTCAGGGAATCCTGCAACGCTCTGGCGTCAGATTGTCGCGAAACACCCTGCACTGCCTCAGCCTGGCACGAGCGGAAGGCGCCACGCCACCTGCTCATCAATAGCCTCCCGCCGCGCTGGTCGCGCTGGTCACGCTGGGCTGCACCACCCCCGGCATGGGGAACGCTTGCCCGAAGGTGACGAAGAGGGCACCCGGCAGAGGCTCGTCGGGCCCGCTCAGGGGCATCGCCCAGTCGATGCGCATCACCAGGCGCTCCGTCTGGGGAAAGAGGATGCGGGCGCCCAGGCCGACCCCCTGCTTGGGTTCGAGCACTCCGAGGGAGCTGGCCGCGTCGCCGACGTCGTAGAACACGGCCCCACCCAGCTGCGCCGACAGGACGTCGATGGGGCGCGTGCGCAACTCGACGTTGGCCACCGCCATGTCGCGCCCCCGGATGCCGTCGGCGACGTACCCGCGGAGCCGGCCGTTGCCTCCGAGAAAGTAGGGCGGGACGTTGAGGTAGTTCTGGTAGCGGTGGGCGACGATGCCGTCGAGGTGCAGCCGCAGGCCACCGGCGAAGGTCGGGCTGGCGAACCTCGCCCCGCTCCAGAACAGCGCTTCGTGGCGCCCGCCGTCGGCCACGACGATGTCCGAGCTCACCACCGCGCGCGCCAGACCGTCTCCGAGGGGCACCGTGTAGCCGACCTCCGCGAGCACCCCGAGCAAGGTGCGCGTCGATCCCAGCGCGCTGCTGGCGGGGTAGACGCGCAGGAGCGCGTCGTGCCCCATGCGGAAGTCCTCCTGCAGGCCCAGGAGCTCGAGGTTGAGCGTGCGGTGGAAGCGGGACGTGTAGGCGCGCAGCTGGAGGAACGGGCTGATGCGGACGTCGTCGACGGGCAGCGCCTGCCTCCGAAAAGCCTCCCGCACCTCCGGAGAGAACGCCCCCATGTCACGTTCTCGATACCGCCCGCGGAGGGCCTCCATCCCGAAGGTGAGATCGAACTTGTAGGTGCGGCCGAAGGAACGCACCCCCCAGTACTCCGCGGCGAGGCGATCCGTGTCGTACAGGAAGGGCACCTGCGCCGTCCCCGCAGGCGTCTCGATGGGGAACGGGGCGATGTCCGGGCCGCGGTACCAACGGGTCACCTCCTGACGCCAGGCGACGCGCGTGGAGAAGGCCCACTCCGTGTGCAGCGAGTACAGGGGTTGCTCGAAGACGAACTGCCCGGCGGAGCCCTCCCCGGCGCCCGTGTGCCGATTGAAGAAGAGGGTGGACTGGGCCCCGAGCCACAGGCGGGAGCCACCTACGCGACGATTGATGAAGCGCCCCCCGGCGGAGTACCGATCCCGCTCGAGGACGTAGAGGAGACCAACGCTCGTGTGGGTCCCGAACAGGTTCTCCTCGCTGGGGTTCAGGAGCAGGTACTCGAAGGTGCCGGCCCCGAGCGCCCAGTTGGTGTTCAACCGGAGGCTCCACGTGTCCTTGACGATGGCGAGCACGCGCACCCGATCGGGGCTCGAGCCCCGCGCCGCGACCAGGATCACCAGGGAGAGCTGCCGGAGCGCGCGCAGGTTGCGCTCCGTCTCCTGAACGCGGATCGGGTCGTAGCGCGTCCCGACGCGGAACAGCATCTCCCTGCGGATCACGTAGTCCTGGGAGGTCACGTGGAACACGTTGAGGACGTTGGGGACGGGATCGCGATGGTCGAAGACGTCGATCGCGTAGACCTCGATCTGCTCGATCCACTTGCCGTCGGGCTCCGGGTCTCGCTCCCAGCCCTGGGCGTCGAGGGCCTCCGCGACGACGGAGCGCTCGAGGTCCGACATGGCGTGCTCCGCGCGCGCGCGCTCGCTCGTGAGCAGCGCGACGACGAGCAACGCCCAGCAGAGGACGAGAGCGGGGGAGGAACGACGGAGCAACGTTCGGGGAGCCTACCTGTCCGCCGCCGCCATCGAGAACGCTTTCCTGGCGCCGGCTCGGCTCCCCTGCGCCTCCCGACGGGTCCGCGTCGAAGCGGCGCCGAGGCTTTGCTATCGTGCGCCCGTGCAAATCCACCCCGCCCGCCCCTGCGGAGAGCTCGTCTGGGCTGGCCTGGCGACCATCGCGGCGGGGCTCGTGGCCCAGGTCCCCACCGCCGTCGGGTTCGGGGCGGCCCTCCTCGCTGGCGTGCTCGTGGCCCGCACGGTCACGCAGCTCGGCGTGGCGCGGGTGCGCGCGGCGGGGTTCGAGATGTTGTGGTCGGAGCCCGAGCGCGTACGCCGCGTCGCCCGCGGAGGTCACGTCGAGCTCCTGGCAGAGATCCGCAACCGGGACGCGCGCGCCGTCCGCTACGGCAAGCTTCGCGTCGTGGCGGCGCCGGATCTCGAGGTCCGCGTGCAGCCCGAGGCCGCGGAGGTGCCGGCGCAGGGCAGGCTCCAGGTGCGCGTCACCGTCCACGCGCCACGGGTCGGCCGCCACGGGATCCACGGGTTGTCCCTGGAGGTGCTCGGCAGCCCGGGGCTCTTCGAGGTCCCCCTCACCTTCGCGAACCCCCAGGCCATCGAGGTGCTCCCTGCGCCGTACGCTCCGATCCTGCACTCTGCTCGCGGCGGGCGCAGCCGCATGAGCTCGCCGGAGGCGCGCTCGGGGCGGGTCGCGGGAGACGGCGTGGAGCTCCGCGAGCTGCGGGAGCACCGCCCGGGGGATCCCTTCCGCCGCATCGCCTGGAAGGCCTCCGCGCGGCGCGGCAAGCTGCTCGTCACGGAGAACGAGATCGAGGAGCGCGATCTGGTCTGGCTCCTCATCGATGCGTCCGTCGAGGGGTGGGCCGGTCCCCCCGGGCAGGCGCCCCTCGACGTCGCCCTGGACGAGGCCGCCGCGATCGTGGGGAGGCACCTCGGGCGCGGTGATCAGGTCGGGCTGGGCCTCTTCGGCGCACGGCGCCTGGCGTGGCTCACCCCGGATCGGGGGCCCAAACATGCCCTCGATCTCATGAAGGCGCTCGCCTTCGAGACGGGGTGCTCCGACGCGGATCGGAGCGCCTGGGACGAGGCGCAGCTGGCCCAGCACGTCTTCGAGCACCTGCGCCCGCTCCACCCCGACGTGGCCACCCACCTGCGCAGCTCGGACCTGGAGCGACTGGCGCGCCGCGCCGAGCCGTGGCTCTCCCGCGCCCCCCTCCGTCCTCCGCCGCCGCGGGCCGCCAGCGCGCGGGAGCGCTTCTTCCGGCACTACCTGCTGTCCTATGGCATCCAATCTCCGCCCCGGGACACGGACGATCGCCCCCGCGCCGAGGCGGAGCTCGCCGGGGCCCTACGCGCCCTGGGCCAGCAGCGCCGCCGACCGAGCATCGTGTATCTGTGGGCGCGCCCGCCAGATCCGCTCCGCAGCGCGACCCTGCTCCGCGCGATCGAGTCCTTCCCCAAGCGCGTCACCGATCTCCGCTGGTGCTCGATGAGCGAGTCGCGGGCGCTCCCCGAGGGAAGCGAGCCCCGCGCGGCGATCGTCCGCGACGCCCTCGCCCTGCGCATCGATCTCGCCCGCGAGATCGGCGAAGCCGAGCTGCGACGTCGTGGCGTGCGCCCCGCGCCCGAGGGGCGAACCCTCTCGGGGGCGAACCGATTGGTGCTCTAGAGGCCCTCTAGGACTCCTCTAGGACCCACCCGGATCGAAGAGCGTCACCGCCCGATCGAGGACGAGCCGATCCCCCACGATCACCCGCACGTTCCACAGCCCCAGCCGCGCCCCCGGAGGCACCTCGACGGCTTGATCCAGGCGCGCCCGCCCGGGCTCGAGCCGCGCCTCGGCGATCCGCTCGACGCGCTGCCCCGGCGTCGTCCGCGACGGCATGTCCACCTCCCAGCGCACGACCTGCTCCTCCTGCAGCGGCTCGGCGAAGGACAGGCGAAATCCGAAGGTCGGGCGCTGGCCGTCCTCGGGCCACGGCACGCGCCGCAGCTGCTGGACCTGCCCTCCGTAGAACACCCCGAGCTCCACGCGCACCCGCTCGTCCTCCCGAGCGTCTTCGGGCACGCACGCGAAGAGCCCCATCCAGACGCACCACGCCAGGTGCCGAACGCGGCTCAGCACCCCGCTCCTCCGCGCCGCTCGGCGAGCGCTCGAGCGAAATCCGCAAACTGAGCGACCGAGAGGGTCTCGCCCCGCGCGTCCAGATCCACGCCGACGGCCCGAGCGACCTCCTCGAGCACGCCGCGCTCCCCCAGGGGGCTCCAGGCATTGCGCAGGGTCTTGCGACGACCGGCGAACGCCGCCTTCACGACCTGCCGAAAGACGGGCGTCTCCTCGCTGAGGGACCGCGCCCGCGGCTCGAACACCACCACCGCCGAGTCCACGTTTGGCTGAGGATAGAACGCCCCTCTGCGCACGAGGAAGGCGCGCTCCACCTCGAACTGGGCCTGGGCGAACACCGTGAGCGCGCCGTAGTCCGGCGACCGCGGCTGCGCCGCGAGGCGATCGGCGACCTCCTTCTGCACGAGGAACACCGCGCGTCGGATGCCACGCCCCGCGGCCACGGCTCGCTCGAGCAGAGGGCCCGTGAGCTGATAGGGCAGGTTTCCGGCGATCACTCGGCGCCGCGAAGGCCCCCGGAAGACGGCCTCGAAGTCGACGGCCTTGGCGTCCGCCTCGAGGAGCTCCAGCTGGCCCGCCCCGAGCGCGACCGCGAACAGCTCCTGGAGCGGCGCGATCAAATCCCGGTCGCGCTCCACCGCCACGACTCGGGCCACCCTCGGCAGCAGCTGCGCCGTCAAGGAGCCGAGGCCGGCGCCGAGCTCCAGCACCTCCACGTCTCGGTGGGGCGCGGCCAGCTCGGCGATGCGCGCCGCGAGGTGCGCGTCCGCCAGGAAGTTCTGACCGAAGGAGCGCTTCGGGCGCAGCCCGAAGCGCTCCAGCAGCGCCTTGGGGGACGGCAAGGAGACCTCTGCGCCCGCGGCTCCCGCGGGGAGCAGCTCGGACGGCAGAGGGCCCCCTTCAGGTGGACTCGATGGCACCCTCGTGTTCCCCGTGGGCTTCGGGGCGATCCGAGGCGGCCAGGATCTGCGCGTAGTCCTCGTGACCCAGGAGCTTCGTCTCGTGCCCCATGACGATCGTCGGCGGCGGCGGATCGCCGTAGAGCTCGAGGCGAGCCGCTGCCCAGCGCAGATCTGCGACCAGCTCGGCCAGCTTGTGCTCTCCCGCGGCGTCGAGGGGCTCGTTGCCGAGGGCGCTGAGCGCGTCGTCCGCTTCCTTCAGATCCTTGCGCGCCACCACCGCGTCCACCGCCTCTTTGCGGATGAACCTGTCGGTGAGCAGGATGGCCTCGTCGTCGGCGACCTTCACGAAGCCCGGTCCCACCGCGACGGCCTTCTTCTCTCCGCCCGTGGTGTAGCTCACGATGCCCGTACGCAGCGCCGCCAGCAGGGGGCGATGCCCCGGAAGCACCCCGAACTCACCGTCCACGCTCGGAGCGGTGAACTCCTCGACGGTCTCGGTGAGCTGGACGCCGTCCGGGGTGACGATCTGAAGGTCGATGGTCCCCGCCATGCTCAGGATGCCTTCCTCAGCTCCTCGGCCCGCGCCTTCACGTCGTCGATGTTGCCCTGCAGGTAGAACGCCTGCTCCGGCAAGTCATCGAGGGCGCCGGAGAGGATCTCCTTGAAGCCGGCGATCGTCTCCTTGAGCGGCACGTAGCGCCCGGGCAGACCCGTGAACTGGCTCGCCACGAAGAAGGGCTGGGAGAGGAAGCGCTGGATCTTCCGAGCACGCGCCACGATGAGCTTGTCGTCCTCGCTGAGCTCGTCCATGCCGAGGATGGCGATGATGTCCTGCAGGTCCTTGTACTTCTGCAGGGTCTGCTGCACCTGCCGCGCGACGGCGTAGTGCTCGTCGCCGACGATCTCCGGCGCCAGCATGGTGCTGGTGGAGTCGAGGGGATCGACGGCGGGGTAGATGCCGAGCTCGGCGATCGACCGGCTGAGCACGGTCGTGGCGTCGAGGTGCGCGAAGGCGGTGGCCGGGGCCGGGTCCGTGAGGTCGTCCGCGGGGACGTAGATCGCCTGCACCGAGGTGATGGAGCCCTTCGTGGTCGAGGTGATGCGCTCCTGCAGGGCGCCCATCTCCGTCGCGAGGGTCGGCTGGTACCCCACCGCGCTCGGCATGCGACCGAGGAGCGCCGACACCTCCGACCCCGCCTGGGTGAACCGGAAGATGTTGTCCACGAACAGGAGCACGTCCTGTCCCTCCTCGTCGCGGAAGTACTCGGCGCAGGTGAGCGCGCTCAGGGCGACCCGCGCGCGGGCCCCCGGGGGCTCGTTCATCTGCCCGTAGATGAGGGCGGTCTTCGAGATGACCGGCTCTCCCGACTCGAGCTTGGACTCGGACATTTCGAGCATGAGGTCGTTGCCCTCGCGGGTCCGCTCACCGACCCCCGCGAACACGGACACGCCACCGTGGGCCTTGGCCACGTTGTTGATGAGCTCCTGGATGAGGACGGTCTTCCCCACGCCGGCGCCACCGAACAAACCGATCTTGCCACCCTTCCGGTAGGGGGCCAGCAGGTCGATGACCTTGATGCCCGTCTCGAACACCTCGACGTTCGTGTTCTGATCCACGAACGCGGGCGCCGGACGATGGATGGGCCACCTCTGCTCGGCCTGCACGGGGCCCGCCTCGTCCACGGGCGCCCCGACGACGTTCATGATGCGGCCGAGCGTGGCCGGACCGACCGGCACGGAGATCGGGTTCCCCGTGTCCTTGACCTCGGCGCCCCGCACCAGCCCCTCGGTGGCGTCCATCGCGATGGCGCGGACCACCGACTGACCGAGATGCTGCGCGACCTCGAGCACCAGGTTGTCGGGCTCACCCGAGATGTTCGGGTTGCTCACCGTGAGGGCGTTCAGGATGCGAGGCAGCTGACCTGGCGGAAACTCGACGTCCACGACCGGGCCGATGACCTGCGTGATCTTTCCCTTGGAGGCTGCGCCTGCGGCTGCTTGCACCATCGTCTCGACTCTCGAACTGTGTGAAATCGTGGAAACGCTCGTCCTGCTCCGGCGACGTGTTCGGGGCCGGAGCCCCGCGCGGGGGGAGCGAGCGGGCGGGCGTGTAGCACGATGTCCCCTGAGTGCCAACGGTCGGCGCCACCCCGATCCCCGGATCCGCGAGGCGCGGGTGAGCCCCGATCGCGTCTCCGATCGAAAGGCCCCGTGGTCGCTCGGAGACTAGCCCGCCACGACCCGCGAAACGAGCGGGCTCCTCAGAACGATCCCCCCTCAGAACAAACGGAGCTGCCGGCTCGACGGACGACGCTCCCTGGAGCTCCGCGCTCTTGCGCTCTCCTCCCCGGGGGCCTCGTCGGACGTCTGCCGCGGCGGCGCTGCTCCCTTTGCCGGGCCCTCCTCCGGGCTCCTTCGTGGGCTCTTTGCTGGGCCCTCCTCCGGGCCCTCCTCCGGGCCCACGCGCACGGGGGCCGCCCTCGCGGACGGGAAACGCCGTTCGTCGAAGCCGAGCCGCCTCGCGGTCACCTCGAAGAGCCGCTGGATGCTCTCCACGTAGTTCCCCTCCCCCCGCATCCGCGAGCCGAACCGCGGATCGTTCAAGCGCCCCCTCCGCATCTCTCGGGTCCGCGCCAGGATCCGCTCCGCCCGCAGGGGGAGCGCCTGCCGCACGCGTCCCTCGAACACCGCGGCGGCGCTGCCCGGTAGACGCAGGAGGATGAGTCCCGCGGATTGGGCCCCCGCCTCCCGGGCGCGGGTGAGCACCTCCGGGATTTCCCCGTCGTTCAGCCCCGGGATGATGGGGGCGACGTTGACCACGACGGACAGCCCCGCCTCGCTCAGCCGGCGGATCGTCTCGAAGCGGCGGCTCGGCGTCGCCACATAAGGTTCGATGGCGCGCGCGTGCTCCGCGTCCGCGAAGGGGATGCTCAAGGTCACTCCGGCTCCGGCGACGCGGTCCAGCTCCACGAGGAGATCCAGATCCCGCTCCACCAGGGGCGACTTCGTGATGACGTGCACGGGCTGCTCGTGCTCCAGGCAGACCTCGAGGCAACGCCGGGTGAGCTGGTAGCGCGCCTCGATGGGCTGATAGCAGTCCGTGTTCCCGCTGAAGAGGATGAGGTCGCCCTGCCACGATCGCGCTCTCAGGGCCGCCCGGAGCAGCTCCGGCGCGCGCGGCTTGACCGTGATGCGCCGCTCGAAGTCCGTCCCGGCGCCGAAGCCCAAATACTCGTGGGTGGGGCGGGCGTAACAATAAGCGCACCCGTGGAAGCACCCCCGGTACGGGTTCAGGCTGAAGCGGAAGCCGAGATCCGGGCTGTCGTTCTTGGACAGGATGGTCTTCGAGGAGTCCTCGAAGATCTCGAGGCGCACCTCCGGCGGTTCACCGAAATACTCGACGACCGTCGAGTCCCAGGGAGTGGGCGGGTTCTCCAGCCGCGGGAGCGCCATGGTCCGAGAGTACCGCGATCGCCCCGAACTGTTCAAGCGTTCAGTACGCCGAGCGGAGGGAGCAGAACAGAGCAGAGCGGGCCCGGAGCGGCCCCGCGGCGCTCTGCGCGGAGAACGGCTCCCCTGCGGGGAGGAGCGCCCAAGACGGACAGGGTTCTCGGGGACGCCCCGCGGGAGCGGCCGCCGAGCGTCTCCCAGCTTGGAGAGAAGAAATCGCGAAGAGACCGGAGCGCGAGCTCGGCGAGGAGAAAATGCGGCGCGGGCGAGCCGAGCCAGGACAGCTGAATCGAGACAGCTGAATCGAGACAGCTGTGCGGGGGCGGAGCGCCCGGAGTGGCGCGACGCGCCGCGGCGTTTCGCGGGCGTCGAGCGCCGGGACCTCGGGGATCGTTCAGGGCGCAGCTCGTTCCAGGGGCGCGTGGAGCGCGAGGTTCCCCGGGGACGGGGCGGAGGTCTGGTCGAGGCAGCCGAATCGGGGGTATGTGCCGAGGGAGTCCGTGATTGCTCAACAGACCATCGATCGCGTGCGGGAGCAGACCAACCTGGTCGAGCTGATCGGGGAGTCCGTGAAGCTCGAGCGGCGAGGCCGCAGCCACGTGGGGCTCTGCCCGTTCCATCAGGAGAAGACCCCGAGCTTCCACGTGAACGAGGACCGGGGCTTTTACCACTGCTTCGGGTGCAAGGCCTCCGGCGACGCCATCCGGTTCGTGCAGCAGATCGAGGGGCTCGACTTCCAGGAGGCCATCCGCCGTCTGGCGGAGCGGCTCGGCATCGAGGTCCTCGACGATCTCTCGGAGCCGGAGCGGCGCAGGCTCCAGGCGCAGAAGCGTCGGGAGCAAATGCTCTACGACGTGAACTCCGCGGCGGCGAGCTACTTCGAGAAGATGCTCCTCGAGCACCCCGACCGCCGCTTCGCCCTCGAGGAGCTCGAGCGGCGCGGGCTGTCTCATGGGGGGCCCGCCCAGGAGACCCTCGAGGCGTTCCGGATCGGTTATGCGCCCGAGGGGTGGGATGGCCTGGTCCAGTACCTGCGGCGCGCGGGGCTCGACCTGGAGGCGGCCGAGAAGGTCGGCCTGATCGCCCCGCGCAAACAAGGACCAGGGCACTACGATCGCTTCCGTCAGCGGCTGATGTTCGCGGTCGTCGACCTGCAGGGACGTGTCGTCGCCTTCAGCGGGCGGGCGCTGCCCCCCGTGAACCCCGCGGGGGCCACCGGCGATCCCCCGGCAAAGTACATCAACTCCCCCGAGAGCGCCGTCTATCGAAAGCGAGACACCGTGTTCGGGCTCTACCAGGCGCGGTCCGCGCTCCGCGCCGGTGATCCCTGCGTGCTCGTGGAAGGAAACTTCGACGTGGTCAGCCTGCATGCTCGGGGCGTGCGCGGCGCCGTCGCTCCCCTCGGCACCGCCTTCACCGCGGAGCAGGGCAAGCTCATCCGGCGCTTCACGACGACGGTCACGTTCCTCTTCGACGGAGACGCCGCGGGACAGAAGGCCGTCGTCGCGAGCCGCGCGGCCTGTCGCGAGGCGGGCGTGGCGGCGCGGGTGGCGACCCTGCCCCAGGGGATGGACCCGGACGATTTCTCTCGGGAGAAGGGCGCGGAGGGCGTCACCGCCGTCGTCCGCGCGGCGCGGGGGATGCTCGAGCACCTGATCGAACAGGCCTTGGAGGAAGGCGTCGCCGCCTACGACGCTCGAGCTCGCGTCGACAAGCTGCGCCAGGTCACCGAGCTCCTCATGGAAGAGGACGATCCCGCCGTGCGCGCCCTCGCCGAGCAGCACGCGGATCACGTGGTGAGCCGGCTCGGTGTAGCCGACGCTCGCACCTTTCGTGCACTCCGCGACACCGTGCAACGCGCCTTGCACGGTGGAGATCGTCGTGGCGCGGCCGCACGTTCCGCCGGACCGAGTGACGAGCCGAGCGAGGCCTTCGCCGCTGGTTCCGAGGATCGCTCCGGCTCCGCGCCAGCGCCCGCGCCGCCGCAACGCGCGCGCTCACGGGCCCGCGTCGAGGCGCTGACCACGGAGATCGTCGGAGCGTTCCTCGACTTCCCCGAGCTACTCGACAAGCCCGAGATTCTGGCCTACGCGGACCAGGTGGAAGGCGATCTGGCAGCTGCCCTCGCCGCCTTGCGACAGAGCACGGCGTCCGCGGGGAACGGGCCGGCGGCGCTGGCGCTGCAGGGGGCACTTGCGAAGATGCCTCTTTCAATACAACCATTCGCGAGTGCTCGTTTGGCGGCCCCGCGCCACCAACGGGTCGAAGACGCCGAGGCCGAGCTATTGGGAAACCTGAAGAAGTTGCAGCAGCTGGAGCTCTCTCGTCAGGCTTTGGACGCCCTCGGAGAATTGGAGCGCGCGCGGCGAGCTGGAGACTTCGAGCAGGAGCTCGAGCTCTTGCGTGAGCAAGGACTCCGCGCACGGCAGCGGCGCGGTCTTTGAATAGAGGTCCCGTGGGAGCGAAGAAGACGCAGCGTTCGACCAGCAAGGCGGCACCGTCCAAGCCGACACCGTCCAAGACGACGCGGCCCAAGGGCGCCAAGAGCGCCGCGGCCCGAGCGGACGCGGCACCGGCGAGCGCGAAGGGCGGCGGCAAGAAGGGACGAGCGGATCAGAAAGCCTCCGCGAAGAAGGGGGCCGCGGCGGAGCGCGAGCTGGTCGACGCCGGCGAGTCCCTGGACTCGGAGCGGCCGAGCCGCGGGGCCAGCGAGGGCGCGAAGCAAGCCCTCATCGATCTCGGGCGGTCCAAGGGGTTCCTCACCTACGACGACGTCCAGGGAGCCATCCCGGACGGCGACGTCGATCCCGACACGATGGACGATCTCCTCGCCGCCCTCGACGAGGCGAGCATCGAGCTGTTGGAGGAAGAGCCCACGCTGAAGATCGACCCGGCGAAGGTGGCGCGCAGCAAGTCCGAACCCACGCCGCGGGCGCGCGCCTCGAAGCGCCCCGCCTCCCGCGCGCCCAAGGCCGACGACGATCTCTACAAGAGCAACGACCCCGTGCGGATGTACCTCCGCAAGATGGGGACCGTCGCGCTGCTCACCCGCGAAGGCGAGGTGGAGATCGCCCAGCGGATCGAGGAGGGCGAGGACGCGGTGCTCGAGGCGGCGCTGCATTGTCCCGTGGCCGTGCGGGAGATCGTCGCCATCGGCGATCGTTTGAAGCAGCAGAAGCTGCGGGTGAAGGACATCGTCCGAGACGCCGAGGACGAAGAGCAGGAGTTCGACGAGGAGGAGGCGGACCGGAGGGTCATGCGGCTGATCGAGAAGGTCCGCCGCATCGACAAGAAGCTCCAGGACGCCATCGAGGAGCAACGCTCGGCTGAGGCCGAGCGCGAGGGCCTCGAAGAGCTCAAGGCCGGCTACCGCCAGGACATCGTCAAGACGCTCAAGGAGATGCGCCTCAACAAGCGCACCATCGAGCAGGTCGTCGCGACGCTGAAGAGCCTCATCGAGCAGGTGCAGGTCGCCGACGAGAAGATCCGCGACCTGGAGCGGCTGGCGCGCTGCAGCCGCACGGAGCTCGCGGAGAAGCTCCAGGCCGCGCGCGGGTCCACCAAGGCCGCCCGCGACCTGGCCGGCGAGCTGCGCATCGACGTGCGTCGCCTGGACCGCATCGCCGAGGAGCTCATCGAGTGCTCCAGGGTGATCGAGAGGATCGAAGCGGAGGTCCGCGTCCCCGTGGACGAGATGCTCGAGACCTATCGACAGATCCGCACCGGCGAGCGCCGGGCGGAGAAGGCGAAGGCCGAGCTGGTCGAAGCCAACCTGCGGCTCGTCGTCTCCATCGCCAAGAAGTACACGAACCGGGGCCTGCAGTTCCTGGATCTGATCCAGGAGGGCAACATCGGTTTGATGAAGGCGGTCGACAAATTCGAATACCGCCGGGGCTACAAGTTCAGCACCTACGCCACCTGGTGGATTCGCCAGGCCATCACCCGAGCGATCGCCGATCAGGCGCGCACCATCCGGATCCCGGTGCACATGATCGAGACGATCAACAAACTGATCCGCACCTCACGGTATCTCGTCCAGGAGCTCGGCAGGGAGCCCACCCCCGAAGAGGTGGCGGAGAAGATGGAGCTGCCCCTCGACAAGGTGCGCAAGGTCCTGAAGATCGCGAAGGAGCCGATCAGCCTCGAGACTCCGATTGGAGAGGAAGAAGACAGCCACCTCGGAGATTTCATCGAGGACAAGAACGCCGTGAGCCCCGCCGAGGCGGTGATCAGCATGAACCTGAGCGACCAGACCCGGAAGGTCCTCAAGACGCTCACGCCCCGCGAAGAGAAGGTGCTCCGGATGCGCTTCGGTATCGGAGAAAAGAGCGACCACACCCTCGAAGAGGTTGGTCAAGATTTCGAGGTCACGCGGGAGCGCATCCGGCAAATCGAAGCCAAGGCGCTCCGCAAGCTCCGGCACCCGAGCCGCTCCAAGCAACTCAAGAGCTTCATCGACTAGCCCAAAGCCGGGAGCTGGAGCGGGTCCCTCCGTGAGCGTTCGCGGCTTGCGGTGTCGCACGCCCCATGCACACGTGAGCGGTCGTGTTGCGGTCGCGCTGTCCCGCGCGGACGCGCTCGCCGCGAGAAAGTCGCGGTCCGAGGCATCGTGAGGAAGATCTCGCGCGCTCGAGAGTACACACGCCGCGGTGGGTGAGCGTCCCACCGCGCCCCTGGTTCGTCGGCCGGTCCTCCTCCGAGGGGATCCCAACGGGGCGAATGTGAGCTTGACGACGAGCCTACATCAATGAAAAAACCTCGATGCGCCGGGTCCCCATAGGTCCGGGCTTTCCAGGACATCCAACAGGGAGTCATCAATGAAGAAGTCACGCAGTCGCACTCAGCTGCTCTCTGCCTGCATCATCGCGGGAGGAGCGCTGACGCTGGTCGCGTGCGGCGGACAAATGGCGTTCCAGGGCAGCATCCCGCTGACGGTCATGGGCACCCCGCCCGCACCTCCCCCCCCGCCGCCCGAACCGGAACCCGCACCTCGTGTCGAGGTCCGCGACAACAAGATCCAAATCAACGAGAAGATCCAGTTCGAGCACGCGAAGGCCAACATCATGGAGGCGTCGCACAGCTTGCTGAACGAGGTCGTCTCGGTGATCAAGGCCAACCCCCACATCAAGAAGATCGCGATCGAGGGGCACGCCAGCTCGGAGGGGAACCCCGATTTCAACCGGACGCTCTCGGACAACCGCGCCAAGGCGGTCCGTGCTTATCTCGTCTCCCAGGGCATCTCCGAGGAGATGCTCACGGCGAAGGGCTTCGGCTCGGACAACCCCATCGCGAGCAACGACACCGAAGAGGGTCGTGAGAAGAACCGACGCGTCGAGTTCAACATCGTCGAGCAGGACGTCACCCAGAAGAAGGTCGAGATCGATCCGAAGACGGGTGAGGAACGCGTCATCGAGAAGCCCGTCGTCGGCCGCTCGAGGGATTGACCCACGCCAGAGGAGGACTTTTCGATGAAGAACACCTTTCAGACCATGAAGACGCTGGCGCTCCTCGGTCTCGCCGTGACTGCCACCACCGCGTGCCAGTATCACGCGCGCTCCGCGGAGAAGTATCGCGACGCCACGCAGGAGCTCCTGCTGACGCGTCAGAGCGAAATCCAGGGCTGCTACGACAGCGTCCTCCAGCAGGACAAGTCGGCCCAGGGCCTCGTGAAGATCAACTTCACGGTGCAGAAGGACACGGGCACCATCGTGGATCCCGCGGTGGACCCCAACGGCACCACGGCTCCTCCGGCGCTCGGGGACTGCATCGTCAACTCGATCCAGGGGCTCGCGCTCACGCCCCCGGATGCGCGCGACGGACTCGCTTCGTTCACGTACGAGTTCAAGCAGCAGGGCTGAGCCGAACGGCACGGCCAGACGTCAGGGCGCGTCCTCTTCGTGGAGGGCGCGCCCTGTGTCGTTTTCGGGACGCCGCTGTCTCGACAGCCGCGCTGGCGCAGCCACGAGCTCGCTGGATGACGCCGACGGCGCCCTCGATCGACGTTGCCGGCTGGCGAAGGGGGCGCGCGAGGGGCGACCGAAAAGAGACCGATCGGTCGCAACATGCACGAACCCCGCGCACGCCAGGGAAGACCCGGGCGACGACGCACGGCGCGACCGCGGACTCGCGGGGAAACATCGAGCCGTCGAGCGACCTTGGCCCGCCAGCGTCGTTGCCTGCGAGCGTTGGGGACCGCGTGTGAGGGGGACCGCGTGTGAGGGGGACCGCGTGTGAGGGGGACCGCGTGTGAGGGGGACCGCACGCGCAGCGACCAAAAAGAGACCGATCGGTCGCAAACGGGGCGCTCTCGCGCGCGGCAGAGACGCCTGCGGGCGCCGACACGTGGCGGAAAAGAGACCGATCGGTCGCAAACGGGGCGCTCCCTCGCGCGGCAAGACGCCTCCGGGCGCCGACGCGTGGCCCCCTCCCCGGAAAAGAGACCGATCGGTCGCAACGCTCCCTTCCCTGCGCTGCGCGCCCCCTCGACGCCCGCCTCCCTTGCCGAGCGCGCCCCTCGGCGCGCTCAGGGCTGCAGGGACTTCAACGCCCGCATCGCCTCGGCGCGGTAGGGAGAGTTCGAGTCCGAGTTCACGAGGTAGGCCTGCCAGTGAGGGATGGCGTCGGGGTGGCGCCCGATGGTGAGGGCGAGCAGGCGATGCGCCTCCCAGAGCCACACGGGCTTGCGCGTCGCCTTCTCGCCGGTGCTGACCGCGAGGTCCAGCTGCTCCCGCGCCGCCGCGACCTGCCTGTTGTCGAACAACATCTTGCCGTAGCGGTAGTGCCACACGGGCTCCCCGGGGCCGGAGGTGACCGCCAGGCGCCAGTGGTTCAGGGCCTCCTGCTCCCGCCCCAGGTTGAAGTAGGCCTCCGCCAAGGAAGCGTGGGTCTCGTAGCGACTCGGGTTCATCTCGAGAGCCCGGTGCAGATCGAGGAGCGCGTCCTTCACCGCGCCCTGCCGATTCCGCAGCACGCCCCGCTGCCAGTAGGCCTCCGCGAGGGTCTGATCGAGCTCCAGGGCCCGGGTCAGCGCTCGCTCCGCCTTCGCGGGGTCGCGAGCCTCGTTGGCGGCCCAGCCCACGTACAGGTGATGTTCGGCGCGATTTCCGTCGAGCATCACGGCGCGATCCAGGTACCGCATCGCCTCCCGCACGTCGTTGTCTCCGAAGAGCAGCGCGCGGCCCAGGCAGTGGTTCGTCTCCGCGGAGTTGGGCCGCTGCGACAGCACCTTCTTGAGGAGCTCGACGGCGGTGTCCGTCTGCCCCGCCTTCGCCTTCCCGCAGCCGACCCGCAGCATCAGATCCGGATCGTCGGGGGCCTTGCCGAGGGCGCTCTCATAGGACGCCAACGCCTCTTCTGAGCGCCCCGATGCCTCGAACAACAAGCCCCACTCGAGGGCGAGCCCCGGGTAGTCGGGATCGATCTCGGCGACCCCCTCGAACTCCCGTTGGGCCTCCTCGAAGGAGCGCGCGCGCCGCAGGGCCACGCCGCGGCGGAAGTGGGTCCCGATGTCGCCCCCGTCGAGGGCGAGCGCCTTGTCGTAGTGCCCGATCGCCTCCTCGTACTTGCCCTGGGTCGTGGCGAGATCGCCGACCGCGACGTAGACCTCCGGGCGCTCCGGGAAGCGCTCCAAGGCCTTGGCGATCTCCTTCGCGGCCTCCTCCGCCAGGCCGTCCTGAGCGAGCAGGCGGGTGAGCCCCACGTAGCTCTCGACGAGCTCCCTGCCGTCCTCGTCGAGCTCGATGGCGCGCTTGTACGACTCGCGCGCCGTCGTCCGATCCCCCACCAGCTCCTTGGCGCGCCCGAACCAGTAGGCGACCGCCGTGGACTTCTCGTGAGCGGAGCCCAGGCGCTCGAGGAGCGTGACCGCGTCCTCGAGGCGCTCCAGGGACAGCTGCGCCCGCACCACGCCGAGCTGCGCGTGGAGATCGTCGGAGGCGACCTTCGCGGCCGCTTCGTAGCGCGCCAGCGCCTCGGAGAAGCGACCGGCGGCGAACATCGTGTCTCCCAGGCCGCGCAGCGCCTCGACGGAGTCCGCCTGGAGTTGAAGCGCCTTGGTGAAGCTCTCCTCGGCTTTGGAGACCCGCGAGCGCGCCAAATGGAGAGCGCCGAGGAGGTTCAGCGCCTCGACCTGCTCCCCACGGCTGGCCCCCTCGCCCGTCACGACGGCCTCCAGATCGGCGGCGAGCGCGGCGTCGCGGGTACGGTCGTCGAGCCGCAGCCGCGCCAGGAGCAGACGGGCGCCCACGTGGCTCGGGTTCTTCTCGATGACGTGCTCTGCGGCCTTCGCCGCCTCCTCCGCGCGGCCGAGGCGCATGTGAGCGCGGGCCAGGCCGAAGGCGGTGCGCGGCGACTCCTGGGCGCTGGCGGCGGCGGTCCAGGCCTGAAGGGCACGCTCCCCCTCCCCCTGGAGCAACGCCGCTTCCCCCGCGAGCACGGCGCCGTCCAGATCGCGAGCGCCCGCGAGGGCTTTCGCGGCCCCGCTCACCTTGCCGTTCGCCACGTCACGCGCCAGACGAGCCAGCCGCAGGTGCGGCACGTCCGCCTCGCTCTTCCCCTCCAAGGCGTCCAACAGCACCTGGGCTCGCGCGAAGCTCGCTCCCTCCCGCCCGAAGCGGACCTGCCGCAGGAAGCCGAGGTACGCCGCGTAAGCGCGCAGGGCCGCGTACCGGGGGGCGGTCTCGTGCGCGGCCTCGGCCTGAGTGAAGGCGCGGTCCGCGCCCGCCGCCGTGTCCGCGGCCCACGCCCGCGCCGCCTCCTGGCGCACCCCCTCGAGCAAGGCGGCGTGCTTGTCCGCGTCGAGCATGTCCATGACGACGTACGCGCCGTAGGGTCCCACCTCGGGCACGAAGGTGAGCGCGCCGCCCGCGACCGTCAGCGCGACCGCCGCGCCGATGCCGATCTTCGCGCCGAGGGACAGCCGCTTCTTCTCCGCGGGGAGCACGCGCGTCGTCCCTGGGGCCTCGACCGGGCGCTCCACCGCCGCGTGGGCCGCCACCGGGGCACCTCGGGGCGGCTCCCCGCGATCCGGCTCCTCGTCGAGGGCGAGCGCTCCGCCGCCGAGGTGATCGAGGGCGACTTCACCGTAGCCGTCACCCCCGCCTTCCGCGCTCTTCGAGTCGTGCCCCGAGGGGGAGTCCTCGGTGGGGAAGGCGTCGAACTCGTCCCCTTCCCCCGAGAACGGGGGCGCCCCCCCCGAACCTCCGGGGGAGCTGCCGAGATCGACGTCTCCGTAGCCGCCGTCGTCGAACTCGGCGCTGCTCGCCACGTCGAAGGAGTCGTCCGGAGGAGCATCGCTGAGGGGTTGTCCGAGCTTCGCCGGGAGACCGGCGGCGCGCTGGGGGAGCTTGCCGTCCACCAGGGGGAGCTCCGCGGCGAGATCCGGGAGCGCACCTCCGGTCTCCGGGAGGGCGGCCGCCAGATCGGGGAGGCCGCCCCCGACCGTGGGGAGCTCGCCGCCGAGATCCGGCAGCTCGCCGCCGAGATCCGGCAGGTCCCCACCGAGATCGGGCAGATCGGCGCTCAGGTCCGGCAAGTCGCCGGTCATGACGGGGAGATCGACCGCGAGCGCCGCGTCCGACGGCGCGGGAGCGGGCCGCGCCGGACCGCGCCCCTGAGGCACCGTGGGGAGATCGGGGATCTCCCCCGCCGTCCCCGCGAGATGACCCGCGGCAATCCCTGCGCCTGGACCTGCCGCCGGAGGAACCGAGGGGAGATCCACCTCGCCCGCGGCGAACCCTGCCCCAGGAGGAACGGAGGGGAGATCGACCTCACCCACCGACGCGGGAAGATCGACCTCCGCGTCACGAGCGGCGGCTCCGAGCCCCGGCGGAACGGAGGGGAGATCGATCTCCTGGGGTGCCACCACGCCAGGCATCGCAGGCAGGTCGGGGGCCAAATCCATCTCGGCGCCGGCCCCGCTGAAGTCGAACTCTTCCCCGAAGCCTCCGAGATCCTGACGCGGCGCTGGCAGCGGGAGATCCCCGAACTCTCCAGAGCTGGGATCGGAGGAGGCTCGCGCGGGCAGCTCCGCCTCCTCGAAGCTGGGCGGGAGCGACGACGACGCCGAAGGCAGATCGACCTCCATCTCGTCCGGCGGCGGTACGGAGACCAGCTCCTCGGGGGCCAGGTCGATGCCGGAGGGCGCCGCGCCCTCGACGCGCGGAGGGGCCGGGCGAGGTGCCAGAGTGCCCACGCCCAGGGTCGTCGAGCGGCTGGGCTGCTTCGCGGGGGCGGGC
>JAAZAA010000429.1 GCA_012514535.1 Myxococcales bacterium
CTGCCCGGCGCCGCACCCGGGAGCTGGTGGAGGCGCGCCAGGAAGTCACTCGCGTCCGCCACCATCGTCGCTCCCGCGTGGAATCCAGCGCCTGCTGGGCCGACGGGGCTGCTCGGAGGTGGGCCCCCCAAGGGCGGCACCATGCTTCGACTCCAGGCTCCGCTGCTCCCGAGGGCGCGGCGCGGCGGAACCCCTCCGCGAAAGAAGTCCCGCGCCGCGAAGCTACGAGGAGCCCTCAGGCGTTCCTTGGGTCCCTCGCTCGTCGTCGACGTGGTCGCGGCACCTTCTCCCAAACCGCTCACTACCGGCGCGGCGGCGCCTGCGTCCGCGGGGCGGCCCTGGGGAGCGGAGGGTGGGACGGCGGCGGCAGGCGGAGGCTCCTGGATCGCCGGAGGTCCTGCGGGGGAGCCGGGCGCTCCGGTAGCAGGCGGCGACGCGACTGCCGGCGGTGGCTCGATGATGGGCGGCGCGGCAACGGGCGGCGCGGCAACAGGCGGCGCGGCAACGGGCGGCGCGGCTGCTGCCGGCGGGGGCTCGATGATGGGCGGCGCGGCCGCGAACGGTGCCGACGGGGGTTCCGCGACGCGCGGAGGCTCCCCCGCAGGCCCCGCGATCAGGGCGGGAGGCGACACCTGCCCTGGTGCCGCCGGGACTCCTGGAGGGCCAGCGATCGGCGGTGGTTCGGCGATGCGGGGCGGCTCGGCGGGCCGCGGCGCTCCGACGACGGGCGGCGGTACGGCGGGGGCAGGCTCCGCGATCCGCGGCGGCTCGGGTGACGCTCCCGCCCGTCCGAGGGGCGGCGGCTCCATCACCTGGGGTGCTGCGTGCTGCGCGAACAGGGGGGGACTCGCTGGAGGAGACGCCAGGAATGGGTCACCGACGGCGGGCGGGGCGACGGCCGCGGGTGGCGGGACGACTCCCGGCGGTGCAATCCCGGGCATTGCGCCTTCGGGCGGAGCAGCGACCGGCGGCGCGGCTACCGGCGGTCCGACCATCGGGGGACTGGCCGCGACACCCTGACGCTCCGCCTCCGCCCGGGCTTCCGCATAGAGCTGCGCGTACCGCCGCTGCAGGGCGAAGTCGCGCCGGGCGACGTCCCGCGACATCCTGTCCAACCAGGCCTTCTGGGCCACCTCGAACTCGTCCAGGGTCAGCCCTGCGCCCACGAGGACTGCGTCCCGCGATCGCCCCGCGTCGACCTGCGCCGCGATCTGGGCGAGGGCCGCAAGTGGCAGCAGCTCTTCGGGACTTCGTGTCATGCAGCCCACTCCATCCGGGAGACGAGATGATCGCGAGCGCCGATCGGTGCGTCAACTCGACCGCGCCGCGAGGACCCACCCGTCCTCCCGGAAAGCCCGTGGCTCCTCACCCATCGGACCCGAGGGCATCCTGAGGGTCGCCCCCCGGAGGGGCGCTCGGCCTCGACGTCGGCTCGCCCCCCAACCGACTCGACACCATGCGGTCCCACAGGGCCTCCGAGGTCGCCTCCGCCTTCCCATCACGGACCAGGAGGACTCGCTCCACCTCCGCGCGGCGCAGCTTCTTGCCCGTCTCGTCCGTCGCGGACACCTGTTCGACGAGGCGAATGGCTCCCTTCTCGAAGGTGGGGGACGTCACCAGCTCGTAGCGCACCCGTCCCGGAATACCCGGCTCGGTGTTCTCTCCGAAGCGGACCCGACGCAGCCCGAGCTCCGCGAAGGGGACGAGCTCGCCGCGGTACGGCAGGAACACGTGCATGAGACTTTCGCACGGCTGGGAAGGCTTCTCTCCCGCGCAGCGCTCGTCGACCGCGGTCACCGCCAGGTTCCCGCCCATGCGCTCGACCTGCAGGCGCGTCCGCTCCGCGTCGCCCCGATACACGCCGACGGCGTAGGCTTCCGCCACGTCGTCCACGGCACGGACGAGCGCCAGCGCGCCCGCGGCGGTGCCGTCGTCGGCGCGGTGCGACCTGAGCCACACGACCCGAAGCCGATTGCCTCCGCCCCCGTGGAGGATGGCGTCGGGAGGGATCACGACGGCCTCCGCGGAGCCCCCGGCGATGGGCTTGGTGCCCTGAAAGACCGGATCCGTGAAGAGCAGGCCCCCCGCGCACGATCTCCCGTCTCCGGGGACCTCGCTCCGGGACGCTCCCGGGAAGACCAGCGACCAGTAGTCTCGCTCTTCCAGCTGCGGCATGAAGCCACGGTCCGCGTCGCGCCGAGGCGGCATCCGGCGCACGCAAGCGGGCACCGGCGTGAGCGCGCGGCTCGGATCGGCGCTCTGGGAGCGGGTTGGCTCGGCGCAGCTCGGCGCGAGCCCCAGCCCTCCCAAGAGCACGAGCCCGGAGAGGATCAGGCTGCTCCAGGGGCCGTACCTGCGCCGGGAGCACGCCTCCTCGACGGTACTGCCCTGATCGGCGCGGTAGGGGGCGACCCGCTGCTGCTCGTGACCCAATGACATCGCGTTCGAATTTTAGCGGACCCCCACGGAGGTAGCCTACTTTTCAGCACCTCTTCGCGCCGCTCCGCCCCCCCCAGCGGCCCCAGCGCGGCCCCACGACGCTTGCCGCCCGACGGCGAGCGCTTCTCACTCCACCCCGGCAGCGTCCCTCGCCCGACGGCGAGCGCTTCTCACTCCACCCGGCAGCGTCCCTCGCCGGATGGCGCTCGCTCCTCATCTCAACCCCACGGCGCTCACTTGCCCGACGCGCGCGCCCCAAGCGCGTCGCGAGACGGCGAGCTCGTGAAGCCTCGTGAACCCATCGCGACTCACCAGCATCACCCCGCACCGCCGACCGCGCTCGTTCACTTCGACGGCGCGCGACCTGCGGAGGCTCCGGACCTCACCAAGCTCTCACCAATACTCGCGCGCGGAGGCACGTGCACGCCGCAAGCGAGCCCCCTGCGCGCACGTGAACGTCGTCGGAACTCGCGCACCGAAACCACCGCACTCCGCCCTCCGCGCCCTCCGCGCCCTCCGCCCTCCGCACTCCGCAACCACAGCGCGAGCCACCGCGGTCGAAACACCGCGCGTCGAAACACCCGCGCACTGAAACACCCGCGCACTGAAACA
>JAAZAA010000430.1 GCA_012514535.1 Myxococcales bacterium
ATGTGGTCGAGGCCGACGCCGGTATCGCGGGGGGCGCCAGCGTAGAGGCGGCTCTCGGTGGAGGACTGGTGCCTCGTCGCGCCGTAGGGGTAGGCGTTGAAGCGTGCTCGCACCTCCCCGGTGCCGGAGGTCTCCGCGAGGAGGGTGCCGCGCTGGTCGTAGAAGAAGAGCGTGTCCGCCTCGCTGAGCCCGCGGATGGTGCCCTCCTCGATAGGGGGAGGACCTTGCTTGGGCTCGCTGCAGCCGACGGTGGCGAGGGAGGGACCGAAGGTGAGGAAGGCCAGTGCCCAGACGCAGAGGAGGGCCGACATCACGCCCGTCGCGGAGAAGCTCCAGGCGGTCTGCGGTGGTGGGTCGGCGCGGCCGAGGAGAGAGCGGAGCGAGAGCCAGATGGCGGCGAGCAGAGAGGAGGGAGGCTCGGGTGGCGCCGCGGGGCGCTCGGCTTGGGCAGGATGCTCAGGCGACACCTGCGCTCGCCGGGGTTGCGTTGATCGTGGCTGCTTGGAAGCCGCGTCGCGATCCCCCCGGCAAGCGTTCGTGCTGGAGGACGCCGCGACGCCAGACGCCCCTCGGTGCCCGAGGGAGCCCTCGCGCTGCCTGCGTGCAGGTCGCCGGGAGGAGTGAGTCTTGGGATTCCGACGCTCGGGACGCGGTCGCTTCGGGCGCTTGGGGCGATGGGGCTTCTTCATGGGTCCTCGGAGGAAGCTCGGGCGTTCCTCGGGGTGAGGCTCGGACGAGCGGAGGGGGGAGCCGAGGCTGCCGGGGTCTGCGCGAACCTGGTGCTCTGGGATCCTTATCGGGCGCTCAGCGCGGGCGTTGCCTCGAGCCGCTCACATTTCCGACATTCGTGACGCCTGGGGATCACGACATGGCCGGACCTCGCTCGAGCTCGCGTGAGCTCGTGGTGAAGTCCGTGCCGGCGATGAGCACCGCCCCCGATGAGCACGTCCCGTCGCGACGCACCCGGCGGCGAGCATGGATGATGTGCGCCTCTTCGAGGCCGCTTCGAGCATCAATGTCGGGCACGGGCTCGCGAGCAATTCATGGACGCCGGTGACGAGAGCGTGTCGCACCTCCATCCGCGCCCAGACACCGACCTGTGCCACCCTCGCAGCACCTCGCGCGATCCTCCTAATCCATTTACCATGGGGGTTTTGCGAAGTGAGGCCGGTCACGACCGCCCTACAACCATGACGCGAGCACAGAACGGAGAAACGATGAGGATTCGATTGTTCACGAGTGGGCTCTTGATTGTGACCGGGGCCGTCGTGTTCGCCTGTGGCTCCGACGACGGCGGCTCGAACGAAGGTGCTTCAGGCGGAATGGCAGGGGGCACGGGAGGTTCCCCGAGCGGTGGCTCGGACTCCGGCAGCACCGGCGGGAAATCCAACGAGGGCGGCACGGGCGGGAAGGGCAACATGGGAGGGATGGGTGGCGGCGGTGGCCCCACCGAGCCAGAGCCCACCTTCGATGTTTTGGGGGCGTGGGAGCGGACCTGCGACGATTTGGGCATGGGAGGCGCGATGAACGACTGCCTCGATGAGCCCTGGGAGGTCATGCTCGGGGAGGCCGTGCTCGGTGGTCCGACGATCCTCGTGAGCAACGGCGGCCCCTGCGGAGCGGAGGAGAGGCTGGGGACTTTCACCCACACGGACGGCACCTTGGAGTTCTTCAACTGCGGCGACGGGGACCCGCAGAACGCGCCGGACGCCGAGGGGCTGCGCTTCGATGTCCGCTTCGCCTCGGGAGGTGAGCGTATGGTGCTCGCCCACGGTGAGACGGAGTACGTGCTCCAGCGTAACGTGCTCCCGCCAACCAGCCTCTCGTCGAAGCGACTCTTGAGCGTCGGTCCCGGGGGCTGCGACAGCTTCTCACAGTCGATGAACTTTCACACAGTGGATCACGACTGGACGCCCGCGTGGAGCTCGACGCTCGCCCTGCAGGGCGGCGAGTTGTTCATGGACGAGATGTTCAGGCGCATCGAGGGTACTGGGCTACGTGGATGGGACTTCTACAGCGAGGACCATCGGGGCGCCCAGTCGGCGGACTTCCCACTCGAGCCCGCGACGACCGCCAGCTTCTACAAGATCGCTCACGCTGCGGATCTCACGCCTGTCTACGCGGTCGGGTTCGAGATCGACGACTGTGACGATAGCGCGGGCGCCGTTCGCGGCCTCGAGTATGATTTCGTGCGGGACGTGAGCCATCGGCGCTTCTGGAGCACGGCGCAGCAGTCCCTCGACGCGACCTCCGTGCTCGCCGTCGACGGTTTGGAGGGGAGCGTCGCCGAGGTGATCGTCACCGTGCGGACGACGAACGTCTCGAGCGGCGCGGAGTGGACCGTCTCGCTGACCTCCCCTGACGGGACGACGGTCGAGGTCGTCTCCGGGGTGATCGGGGATGGCTCACTCGGCGACCTCGAGTACACGAGCTTCGCGGACCACGCCACGACCTCGATTGCCGATCCCGAGCTCAGCAGCCTCCACGACCTCCTCGCGCCCAAGAACCCCCTCTCTGCGTTCCAGGGCGAGTCGAAGAACGGCGACTGGACGCTGAGCGTCTCCGTCACGGGAGACAGCGGATTCTTGAATTACTTCGGCCTCTCCATCCGCTGAAGCCCTCCTCGCTCCTTCGACGCGGGCGCCGACCGCGGCCCCCCCCCCGCAGCCGGCGCCTTGCGACATCGCTGCAAGCGGCCTCGACCACCTGCGACGAAGATGCCACCAGCTCGTCTCTTCGGTTCGCGAGCGCGATCACGGATTCAGCGGAGTCCGGCGCGGATTCGCCAGTTGACGTACCATCGAGGCATCCGGGACATCCAGATGCCCATCGCCGTGATCAGGATGCCGCCACCGAGGAAGGAGAGGCCCCCGATGATCGTCGCGCGAGCGGTGCTGGCGTCGGCGCCCACAAAAAGGGAGAGCACCGTCTCGTCGCCGACCGGCTGCAATGAGAAGCCTATCCCCCTCAGCCGCTCGAGAAAGGGGGGCCAAATGTCCTCCACGATGCCTTCCACGACCGTGAGAGGCGCTCCGTCGGCGCACGGGTCGACGCCCCTCGGGTAACGAGCCACGATTGGCCGTCCTTGCGGCAGGATGGCCCCGGTGACGATGACCTGCGAGTCCTCTTCTGCATACTCGGTGCAGTCCCAGGCAACTTCGTGCAGCTTCACCCAAAGGCCCGGGTCGGGGATCTCGCGTGGGAGCTCGGACCCCCTCATGGAGACCTGAACCTGATGTGCTTGCGTGGCTTCGTATCCCTTCCAAGCGATGAACGCTCCGCCCAGGGCGCTGACGACGCCCAGGAGGGTTGCCGCCCACGGTCGCAGGAGAAAGTACAACGGTGAAATCATCTGCTCGAGACTCCTCTTTCGTGCGCATTCATGGATCAGGACGGCGCGCGGCGGACTCGCCAGCCACGGCCAGAGGTTCGCAGTTCACTTCTGCTCGGCCACTGCGGTCACGGTGAGCCGCGTGAGCCGCTGGGGGCGGGCGCCTCCTTCCGCTTTCTCCGGGTCCACGAGGAAGGCGCCGGAGGC
>JAAZAA010000431.1 GCA_012514535.1 Myxococcales bacterium
GCCGACGCCGTTCTGGTCGGGCTCGATCGGGCCGTGCGGGATCTGCGCGCGGCGATCGATCGAGGTGCGGCGCGCCGGGCCCAGTGAGGTCGCTCGCGCGCTGGACATGAACCCGGGGAAGCGCATGCGCCCCCGTGCGGGCGGCGCGCGTCGGGCGGCGCGCGTCGGGCGGCCGGCAGGATGCGACCGATCGGTCTCTTTTGTGGGGTCGCGGGGCTGGATGGGCCTCCGGGGGGGGCGCTTGGGGCGGACGCAGGATGCGACCGATCGGTCTCTTTCGTGGTGTCGCGGGCGGGCTGCGCCCATGGGGTTGCGCTTCGGGCGAACGCAGGATGCGACCGAACGGTCTCTTTTGTCGGCTCGTTTCGAGGATTCGAGGAGCGAGGCGGTCCTTCGACGCGTGCCGGCAGGGCGAGGGGACGAGAGACCGCTCGGTCTCTTTGTCGGTTGCCGGGTGACGGACGGGGGGCCTGCCGTGGTGCTCGGGGGTCTGGGGAGGCGGCTCCCCCCGAGACGTCCCGAGGGCACCGATCGGTTCGTCCTCGGCGCGTGCGCTCATCGGGGCTGGGCGGTCCGCGGGGCGGGGGAGGCGCATCCAAACCGGAATTTTTCTCGCAGCAGGGTGCTCCGAGCGCTGGTCCGTCGCTTCTCTGGTCCCGCCGACGCGCTGGTCCCGCCGGGGCGTGTTCCCGCCGACGCGCTGGTCCGTCGCTTCTCTGGTCCCGCCGACGCGCTGTTCCCGCTGGGGCGTGTTCCCGTTGGGCGCCGGGCTCCCGGCGTGCTTCTGGAGCGCGAAGGAGCGCGCTCCGGCAAACCGTCCGTCGCTCTAGGCGGGGCGCCCGGGGGGATGATAGCGTTTTTTCATGCTTTCGACGCCGCTGCTTCGCTCTTCGTTGCTCTTGGGACTCTGCTTCGCCCTCGGCGCCTGCTCGGGCGACGACGGGACGGCCGAAGAGAGCGGGCCGTCCTTTTGCACGTCGCCCACGGAGGTGGATCACACCCACGCGGAGGCCGCCTATGCCCACTGGAAGGAGACCCTCCTCATCTCCGAGGGAGCGGGCGGGCACCTGCGCGTGCGCCGGCCCAACTCGGCCGGGGCCGTCGTGGACTCCACGGTGTCCGAGGGGATCGCCTACGGCATGCTGCTGGCGGTGTACATGGATGACCAGGAGACCTTCGACGAGCTGTGGAAGTACAGCCAGCTGCACGTCGACGATTCGGGGCTGATGATCTGGTACATCGGCCCCGACGGTGAGCCCCTCGGGGAGGGGCCCGCGACGGACTCCGACGAGGACATCGCCTTCGCCCTCGTGATGGCGGCCGAGAGGTGGGGCGGCCGCGGCAGCCTCGACGAGAGCTACGAGGAGGCGGCGAAGCGCCAGATCAACCTGGTGATGGAGCACGAGATCGAGCCGGTCACCTACATCGTGCGGCCCGGTCGCTGGGGGGGCTCGGACGTCACCAACATCTCCTACTTCGCGCCGGCCTTCTACCGCACCTTCGCCACCGTGACGGGCGACGACCGTTGGTACAAGGTCATCGAC
>JAAZAA010000071.1 GCA_012514535.1 Myxococcales bacterium
GAGGACTGCCCCCCGAACTACGAGCTCTTCCTCGCGAGCGAGGGCGAGTACCTCTGCGCCGGGCCTCCGACGAACGGCGAGTGTCCGGACGGCTACGAGCTGGATCTGGAGAGCGAAGGGGCGCGCTGCATCGAGCAGCGCTGATCCGGGGGGCGCGATCCGCGGCGTCCGCAGGGGGCGCCGCGGGTCTTCCGCGGGTCGCTTCCGGGCGCCTCAAGCTGCCGGTGATGCTTCCGTGAGAGATTCGTGAGGGGCGTGAGGCCTCAGGGCTCCGGGGGGAGCTCCTGGGGCTCCTTGATGCTCCAGGGGAGGGGCCCGTCCGGATCCCGGTTGTGCTCGAGCCAGCGGATCATGGCGCGGGCCCAGCGGCGCCGCTCGTTGAACGTCGGGTGGATCCCGTCGGGGAGGGGCTCGAGGTTGGGCACGAGCGCGTCCGTGTCGATGTAGTGGCACGAACCCGAGTTCTCGCGGATCACGTCGAGGATGCCGGTGTGCGGTCGTGCCTCCCACTTCGGGGTGCCGATCCACAAGCAGGGTCGATCGCCGACCATCTGCACGATGCGACGGATCGCGCTGGCGCGCGCGCCCGGGTTCGGCATCGTGACCTCGTTGCCTCCGAGGCTGATGATGACGAGATCCGGGTTGTAGTTGGCGAGGAGCTTGCGGAGCCCCATCTCCTCGCCGGCCCACTGGGGGATGAAGGTGGACTCCTTGAAGCGCAGGACGCAGCGGACGCCGCGCTCCTCGAGCTCCCGCTTGAGATCGATGCCGAGGGCGCCCGCGGTGGAGGAGCCCACGTGGAGGACGGTCGTGCCCGCCGGGAGGGGCGCGGGCTTCGTCGGGGTGTCGACGGGGTCCGTCGGAGCGTCGACGGGGTCCGTTGGGGCGTCCGCGGGCTTCGTCGAGGCCGAGGGGAGCGGCGCGTCGCCTTCGCCCTGGTCCGCCTGGGGGGGCTCCCCGTCGGGGAGCGCGTCCGAGCCGTCGGTGTCCGCGGTGGCTTCGGTCGTCGGCGGGGGGGCGGGAGAGCGCGCGGGCGGAGGACTGGAGGGCGTGGAGCAGCCCAGGGCCAAGCTCGTGAGCACCGCGAACGTCGACCTCATGGCGTCCTGGCACATACCACGTCGTGTCCGTCCCGAGGACCAGGGCGGCGCCGAGCGGGCGCTGAGGCGGCGGCGTGGATAACCGTAATGTAATATAGAGGGACGGTTATATTGAGCCCGGTGGGGGCCGGGCGGTGCTGGCCCGCGGGAGCGGACGGACCGCGGGCGCAGGGTCGAGAGAACCCTCCCCCTCTCGGGACGGAGCCCGGGGATGCGGCGGGGGCGCGGTGGCGTCCGGCGGAGGGGCGCTGGTACCCTCGCCCGGACATGGCCACCGATCTCTTCGAGACCCTCTACGCCGAGCACCGCTTCATCAATCGGGTGCTGGGCGCCTTCGAGAGCTACGCGGAAGCCGTGGAGGCGGGGGAGCCCTTCGAGCGCCACGAGCTGAATCGCTTCGTGTTCTTCTTGTCGCAGTACGCGGAGCTCGGGCACCACCACAAGGAGGAGCACGTGCTCATCCCCGCGCTGGTGGACGCGGGGTTCTCTGCGCCCGGGGGGCCGTTGGAGTTCATCCGTGACCAGCACCGCCACGAGCGTCGCCTGATGCGGCGGCTCCGGCGCACCGCCGCTCAGAAGCAGCCGTGGAGCGCCGCGAACCGGGACGAGGTGGTCGCCACGGTGCGCGAGCTGGTGCAGTTCGAGCGCACGCACATGGAGAAGGAGAACACGCTGCTCTTCCCCGAGGCGATCCGCCAGCTCCACGGCGAGCCGCGGCAGCGCGCGTCCCAGCAGCTCCTGGAGATGCAGGCCGCCTGGGACGAGGACGGCTACGCGGCGTGGTTGCGCGAGCTCGGTGAGGAGCTCGTCGCCGATCATCCCCCGGCGTCCGCCTGGCCCGGGTAGGTGACCCGCTCGCCGTCCACTCGGGCGAAGGGGGTCATGCGGTGGGGCTGGGCACGCTTCGTCGACAGGATGTGCTGGACCTCGGCGCCGCGCGCCGTGAGCGCGTCCGCGACCAGGGAGCGGTGACAGCGCCAGGGCACCGCTTCGGCGCACATCAACGCGCCGGGGCCGCGCCGCGCCGGATCCACCAGGTGCCCGTGGAGCTCGGCGAGGCCCGCTTCGAACTCCTCGCTCTGCATGTGATCCGCGTAGCCCTGAAAGCTGGCGTTGCGCCACGCGGTGTTGACGGAGTCGCCGCGCACCCGCCGGAGCCCGCCGAGCCGCGGCAGGTGGACGTAGTCGAGGCCCAGGTCGGCGAGCGCGCCCGGGAGCGCGTCGATGTTGAACTGAGGGTTGCGGCGCGAGCGCGGCACCGTGCGGATGTCCACGAGCAGGGAGATCCCGAACGCCCGGAGGAGCTCCACGAGCTCATCGAGGCTCCGGGTGGAGTGGCCCACGGTGTAGAGCCGGACGTGGTGCCAGGATCTTCGGGCCATATCGTCAGGGACGGCGGCGTCGGGGGCACGTCGAGCCTACGAGACGGTCCGGGACGGCGCCACTCGAGCCCCGGGCGGACGGGGGCTCGAAGGGGGCGCCAATTTGAGTGTTAGTAACTGTCGCGTCGATTCGACAGGCAGTTCATTGTGAGACCCGTGTCTTTTTTTGAGACATCGGCTCGCGCGTCCACAACGTCTCTGCATGATTCCGTCGCAAGGGCAGCGTGCTCCGGCGACCGCGCCGAATGTTCATCGGGCGCGTTGCGATCAGTTGCACTCGCTCGTTGCTTCGCGTTAGTCAAAGCCCATGAACAGCACCCTGGGGAGGATGGGACGGCTCTATCGCGTGCTTCGGCGCGCCCACGGCGTCCGCGTCGCGCCTCTCTTTTTGGCGCTCTTCTTCGGGTTCCTGCGGGTCACCGTCGGCGGCTTCATGATCCTGGACCGGGTCTTCTTCCCGCGCCTGAAGCGGACGCGAGCGACGCGCCCCATCGTCCTGGTCGGCAACCCGCGCACGGGGACCACGTTCTTGCAGCGGTTCTTGTCCGACGCGGGCTTCGGCGCGGGGATGGAGCTGTTCTTGATGCTCTATCCGTCTCTCACCCTGCAGAAGCTCCTGGCGCCCGCCTTGCCTCTGCTGGAGAAGCTGAGCCCGGCGAAGTGGCACTCCACGGCCGCCCACGAGACCAGCCTGACCTCCGTGGAGACGGACGACGTGTCGATCCTCTTCCGGTACCTCGACGGCTTCTTCCTCTACGGCTTCTTCCTCGCCTTCGACGAGGAGGACACCCTCGACGAGTTCGACCCCCGGTTCCGTGACACCTCGGAGCGGGATTTCGCGTGGCTCGAGACGATCTGGGCGCGCAGCCTGGTGCTGCACGGCGGCGAGCGGAACGTGGCGAAGCTGTTCACGCTCTCCACGCGCTTGCCCCAGTTCATGAAGCGGTTCCCGGAGGCGCAGATCCTCTACATGCTGCGGGATCCCGTCGACATCATCCCGAGCACGATGAGCCTCGTCACCGGGCCCCTCGATCGCGCCTTCGGTTTCTGGAACAAGCCGGAGGAGGTGCGGCGGCGCTACCTCGACCGTCTCTACGCGGGGCTCGTCAAGATCCTCCAGCGGTTCCACGAGGACTGGACGGCAGGCAGGATCGACGCGAGCCGGGTCTACTTCGTCCGGTATGACCGGATGATGAGGGAGTTCGAGACGGTGGTGGAGGAGATGTGCGCCTTCCTCGGCCACGAGCTGACCCCCGAGCTCGCCGCGAAGGTCGAGAAGATCGCCGCCAAGCAGCGGGCCTACAAGTCGGAGCACAAGTACGACCTCGCCAAGTACGGCCTCACCGAAGAGCAGATCAGGAAGGACTGCGCGTTCCTCTACGAGACCTTCCTGCCGCCCCTGGAGAGCGCCCCGCCTGCGGCGGAGGTCGCCGTCTCGGGTTGAGGTATCGCCCGTATTCGAACGGGCCAGGACGCCCGCGCCGGAGCGCGGGCGTTGGGGCCGTCCTGAGCGCCTGCGCCGCTCAGGGGCGCTCGAGGTAGGCGGTCGTGAAGTACTCGTCCTTCGTGTCGGGCGTGAACGCGACCTTCTGCGTCTCGAAGACGGAGCGTCGCCCGTTCTGGACGTTCTTCATCTCCATGCGCAGGGCGCGCACGCGGCCCTTCTTGGCGTCGAGGACCTTCACGTCTCCGGCGGTCAGCTCCTTCAGCAGCTTGCCCTGCAGGTCGAAGAAGTGCCCCTTGAGCACCGCGTGCTTCGACTTGCTCACCCAGTACAGCTTCTTCGAGTACCCCTCGTCCTTCCCGATGGCGGGCGTCTTGGGCTTCACCTCGATCACGTAACAAGCCTCGCCGCCCACGCTCTCTTCCTTCACCAGGGCGTACTCGTAGTTGCTGAGCTCCGGGATGTTCAGGTCCGCGTAGGAGAACTCGCTCCCCATGAAGCTCTTGCTCTTCTCCGAGCTGACGACGCGGCGGGTCTTCCTCAGGGCCGGCAGGAACACCCAGGTGTCGTCCGCCTTGTCCTCGTAGTCGAAGACCAGCACGCCCGTGCCCTTCACGTCGGCAGGCTCGAGGAACCGATAGATCCGCTTCTCGGTCTTGCCGCCGTCGTAGAGCTTGGTCGCCATGGAGAGCTTCCGCTCCCGCTTGCTGCCGTTCTGATCGATGATGCTCATCTTCACCACGGCCTCGGACCCATCGAGCTTTCGCGTGGTCGCGACCTTGCTCATGATGGCGCCGGCGTCGGGGCCCGCCTGAACGTCGCCGACGGGGATCAGGATCCCGAGGCCACAGGTGGCGGCGAGGGCCACCAGGACGGTTCGTCGAACGATTCCGGGGGTTCGTGTCATTTCATCCTCCTGCTGGGTTCCTAATGGGATTCTCGTGTTCGACTGAACGCGGGGGGAGCGGTCCTGGCTCGACGGCGAGCGGCTCCCCCCGCCCGAGGTCGTGAGTCGTGGCGCCTCGCGTCGTACGCGGTCGGCGCTGGTTTCTTCCGCGCTCCGTGTCGCGGCGTCGTCTCGAGTCAGGTCGTGCTCATCGCTCTTCGGCATCGGCAACCGCGGCGGGGGTCAAAATCGGTGAAGGAGGTCGAGGCCGGCCATGTGCGAGAACGCCACGTAGTGGCCCGCGTTGACCGTCGGTGACGGCTGCCCCGAGTAGGCCGGGTGGCAGGTGTTGGGATCCGTGTAGGGCGGCTCGCACAAGCTCCCGGGCGTCTCCTGGTACACGCGCCCCTCCTGCTCGGAGACCGAGAGCGGGAGCTGGTGACGGTAGCCGTAGCTCAGGGCGAGC
>JAAZAA010000432.1 GCA_012514535.1 Myxococcales bacterium
GCGGAGCCGACCGATGAGCACGCGGAGCCCGCTCCGGAGACGGCGCCGTCGACCTCCGACGTCACTTCGGAGACCGCCCACGGCGAGGACACTCCGACAGACGGAACGGCGCCGTCTACGACGCCCACCGATACGACGACGGCGCCCGCGGAGACGAGCACGACCTTCCGCGGCGTCGAGCTCACGGACGGCTCCCACATCTCCGGTCGTGTCGTCGAACGACGACCGGGCGCCTACGTGGTGGTCGAGCGCGCCGACGGCCAACGAGAGGCCGTCGAGTGGAGCCGCGTCTCACGCATCGACGGCGAGCCCCCGCCCCCCGTGCCCCCACCGGGCGCCGCGAGCCTGATCCCCCCTGGGTTCACGCCGGAGAGCGTCCGGCGGCTCCACGGGGACGGCAAGCGCGCCTCCGAGGCCCTCGTCGGCTTGTTCGCCGCGGACGACGGAGCCCAGCTCGTGGGTTCGATCCAGTCGGCGCAGGACCTCGCAGAGAGGCTCGGCCTCAAGCGCGGTGCGCCCATGCCCGCGCTGGTCGCAGGCCCCATGATGATGCTGCCCTTCTGCTTCGAGATGTCCAAGGGCACCCTGGGGCGCTTCGACGGCAACGGGCTCTTCGGGGGGACCTGCAAGTACCTCCTGGTCCCGGTCAGCGCTGGCCTCTTGGTGCTCGCGCCCTTCACCGGCGATGACGTGGAGGAGAAGACCGACGCGAGCGTGCACCACGTCACGGCGTCGATCTACGCCCTCGACTACCAGAAGAAATCCGCGCTCACGGGCACCTACCACCGAGAGCCCTCCGGCGGCTTCGCCGGCAACAATCTCGGCTACGACATGGGGTACACCTACGTGCATCCCAAGCTGGGCTTCGTCGGCTACGGCCACGTCACGCTGCAGCAGACGAGCATCTCGTCGACCCGCTACCTCCAGGTGTCCAGCTCGTTCTTCAAGGCGGACGTGCAGGCGGGCTGGGATCTGATCCGCTTCGCCACCGGCGGCAAGCCCGGCTACTGGTCTCAGCACACGGCCTTCTTCCGGGTCGGTCCGAGCCTGTTCCACAACTGGGTCATGTCCCGCGACGACGGGACACCAGGCGCTGGGGCGGCGATCGACAACCCCCTGAACAACTCCATCCCCCTGGTCACCGGCGTGGGCTACGAGGTGGCCGCCGAGCTCGACTTCCGGTTCCCGGCCATCGGCGGCTGGTCCATGGGCGGCGTCCACTTCCAGGTCGAGCGCGGCACCTACCCGAGCCTCTCCTTCCCCGCGCTGGATCCGCGCCAAGGCGCCTTCGTCGCCCTGATCGGCTTCGACGATCTGCGCGCGGGCAGCACCTACACGTGGCAGCGCCTGAAGCTCGAGCTGGAGCTGCCCCTCAACTACTCACGGGCGGGCGGGCTCTCCCTGGGTGGCCAGCTCATCAGCTACGAGAACGACTTCGGCAGCGGCGTGGACAACCGCGGTGTGTCCATCGACTATCGTTTGAGGTTCTGAGCATGACGAGGCGGACGTTCACCATGAGCTTACACATCGCCTGGGCCGCTCTGGTCTGGCTCGCGACGAGCGGCTGCGGCGAGGAGCCCCAGCCCACCGACTGCGGCGACGAGTCGATGTCCATCGTGACCTTCGAGGGCAAGAACATGCGCCCGGAGGAGGAGCTCCGCATCTGCGTCGACATCCACGCCGCCTCGCGGCGCGACGCGACGGAGACGTCCGCGGGGCGCGACGAGTCGTTCGCCACGAGCCGCCCAAACGCCATCCCCTGGACCAACCTGACGTTCGGCGAGGCGATCGAAGCCTGCGGGCGCGCCGGCAAGTTCCTGTGCAACTCCGAGGAGCTCCAAGGCATCGCGCCCATCGCCGGCTCCGGCGCGAGGGTAGAGTTCGATCGCACGGCCATCAGCGAGCTCGAGCCCACCAGCGCCGTCACCTCCGTGCCTCCCCGCTTCGATCGCCTGAACCCCAACGACATGCTCATCCGGGAAGAGACGGGCAAACCTCCCTTCCCCGAGACCATCGGCGGCCCTGCATATTGGACGGCCTCCCCCGTGCGCCAGGACAAGGAGCAGGATCCCTCCATCCCCCTCGTGCTCGGGCAGCTCGACGGCGACGAGGCGATCTCCGGCGTGCTGACGACCTCACCGGTGCTCGACCCGTCCTATCGCCATCCGCTGCTGGGCTTTCGTTGCTGCATCCACGCCAAGATGCGCTCGGCCTTCGCGCCCCTGCCGCCAGATCCAACGCGCATCCGGGAGGAGGAAGATGACGTTCCGATCGCGGCCCGCTGAACCTCGTGCGCTCCGCGGCGGCGCTTGGCTGGCCCTCGCGGCCCTGCTGCTCTCCTGCGGCGACGTGGCGGAGTGGCGGCGCCGAGAGAGCAGCCTCGAGCTGTACGTCGGACCTCTACCGCCCGCGCCGGGCGAAGACATCTGGGTCGCGGTGCGCGCCGACAACGTCGGTCCCGTCGACGTGCTGCAGGGAGACACGCGGCTCGCCACGTTCCTCGGCGTCGATCTGAGCAAAGGTGTCACGCGCCAGGTGACGGCCGTCTCCGACGAGACCCCCGAAGCCGTGGCGGTGGGCTACGACTTCCGGGAGCTGCGGGTCGCCGGGCGTCCCTTCGAGGACGAGGTCGACCCACCCCCCGCCCAACCCGATCCCGACGAAGAAGAGGAGGAGCTGGTCGACGCCTGCCCCGGCGCCGTGGACGAACCCGCCCCCATCTGCCTGAACCCCCAGGACACCGAGTCCTTCACGATCCAGGTCCACAACCGCACGGACGACACGCTCAACGTGGTGCAGTACTACCCCATCGGCTTCGACGCAGCCCAGTGCGTCGGGGGCACGGTCGCCCTCGTCCCCCCAGGGGGCTCCCGCACCGCGGAGGTCACCGGCGGCGCGATGCTCGGCGTCCTCGTCGACAGGACCGCCGAGCTCCTCCGCGCC
>JAAZAA010000433.1 GCA_012514535.1 Myxococcales bacterium
CCGCCGACGAGCCTCCGGAGGCCTTCGCGCCCCCCGCGCCGTCCGTGCCTCCCGCTGCGTCGGCGCCGCCGGTGCCGGGGGCGCCGCCGAGGTCGTCGCCATCCACGGGGCCGCCGCTGTCCGCGCCGCAGCCGACGAGAAAGCCCACGCCCAAGATCAAGAGTCGTTTCAGCATCGTTCCAGGGAGAGTTGAAGTCGTGGCGCCGCGAGGGCGTCCGCCGTCTTCGCACTCGGGCGGCGCCGGACGCAAGTACGTTCCCGCCTCCGACAACTCCCCGAAGATCCGACAACGTCGCCTCAGGGCGCGCCGCGTCGGCTTGCGCAGGCGGCCTGCGCAGGCGGCCTGCAGGGGAGCGCCGCGACGGCGGCGGTGACGACCTCACTCCCCCAGCGTCCGGGCGAGCTCGGCGAAGACGTCGGGGCTCGCGAGGACGTAGTGCGGGGTGACGCTGCGCTTCCCCGCCGAACGCTGGGTGAGCCCGCGGGGGTCGAGGAGGAAGAGCGGCTCGGTCGCGTCACCGAGGGCGCCGGTCGGCGTCGGGCGGAGGCCGAGGACGCGCCTGCGGTAAATGCCCGACCGGGTCGTCGTCACGAAGATCTCGCGCGTCACGGTGAGGCGCCGCCGCGGGGCCCCCCAGAGCACCTCGCCGAGCGCGTCCCGCAGCTCGACGCGCTCTGGATCCACGCGCAGCTCGTACTCCTGGGGAGGCGCCCGGTGACGCCGATGCACCGCGAACAGCCCCGCCAGGACGAGGACGAGGTTCAGCCCGCCGAGCCAGAAGATCCCCGCGGGCCACCCTTCGAGCAGCGGCGCGCTCCCGAGGTTGATCACGGCGACCGCGGCGATCGTCGCGAACCAGGGCCACCCTTCGAGCACCGCCGCGAGCCCCCCCTTGAAGCGGGTCACGGGGACCACCAGCGACGAGCGCTCCTGCGTTGCCGCCGACGTCGGGTGGTCCCCTGGAGCTCGCGTCACCCGCCGCATCTTACGCCGAGGGCCCCAGCGCAGCGAGTGACGCCAGGGCCCCAGCGCAGCGAGTGACATCGCGGCCCCAGCGCAGCGAGTGACGTCGGAGAGGTGGAGGGGGCCCGGGGTCGTTCATGCCCCGCGGGGATCTCCCTCGCCGCGGGCCTTCTGCTCGGCGAGCCAGCGCTCCACCGGACCATCGAACCAGGTGGCGTAGGCGTCCTCGTCGGCGGTCGGGTAGGGGCCGCCGAAGGCGCGCTCCCAGTGGCTCTTCCAGTCCGGTCGGGAGCCGTCCGCGTCGACGAAGCCGTACTCCTTCGCCAGATCCCACGAGGAGAACACGCGCCCCGCCTTCTTGCCCACCTCGGGATCGGCCGCGAGCGCCGCCACCGCGCGCCCGACGAACAGGGGCGTCTCCGAGGCGATGAAGTGCGGATCCTTCGCGGCCCCGTCCCGCCAGTTCTCCTCGGTCACCCCGAAACGCTCGAGCATCTCCTCGGAGCGCAGGAACCCGGGAGTGACCGCCAGCGCGGTGATCGGACGATCGACGAGCTCGCGCGACATGGAGAAGGCCAGCCGGATCGTGGCCATCTTGATCAGATCGTAGAGCCACTCGCCGCGCCAACCGAAATGGTCGCCGTCCGTCACCTCGACGATGAGCCCGGAGGGGCGCTCCAGCATCCAGGGCACCGCGTGGCGGCTCGTCACGAGGTGGGACCAGAGCGCCTGCTCGATCAGCAGACGCCCCTTGTCGAGGGAGCACTCCCAGAAGGGCACGCCGAACTCGACGTAGCGATCGCCGCCCCAGACGTCGTTCACGAGGATGTCGATGCCCCCCGCGTCCTTGCCGATCTCCGCGCAGAGGGCCTCCACCTCGAGGGGCCGCGTGTGATCGACGCGGCGCGCGATCCCTCTGCCGCCGGCGCGGGTGACGAGCTCGGCGGTCTCCTCGATCGTCTCCGGTCGTCGCCCGGGCGTGATCCGCGTGGTCCGGCCCGTGCAGTACACGGTCGCGCCCCGCTCTCCGAGGGCCCGCGCGATCGCTCGCCCGGCTCCCCGCGTCGCCCCCGCCACGAGCGCCACGCGCCCCTGGAGGTCCCCGTTCATCTCCCGGCCCGGGGCTCGGTCCTCTGCCGTCCCGGAAATGTCGTTCTTCGAGTCGTCGTCCATGAGAGTCGTCTCCGCGAAAGCCATCCTGACGAGGACGAGCCTACGCCCCCATTGTTGACACCTGCTGTCATCTATTATCGTGCGAGCTCACTGCGGGGTTTCCACGGATGCGTTCGGCTCGGCTGCTTCGTTTGCTCCTGCTCCTCCAGACCAGGCGTCGTCTGACGGCGCAGAGCTGCGCCGAGGAGCTCGAGGTCTCCCGGCGGACCATCTA
>JAAZAA010000434.1 GCA_012514535.1 Myxococcales bacterium
AGCAAGCCTTGCTGCCATGCCGCGTCGAGGAAGACGGCCTTGAACTCCGACAAGGCCGTGGGACTGTAGTACCAGGTCGCTCGACGACGGGTTTCCTCCTCCTGCGTAGCCTGAAACCGATCGGGGGAGAACATCCGGACGTTCATCCACGTGCCGGAGCCGACGGCGTCAACCGCAGCTGCTCCAAGACACAAGAGCTCGTGGTTGACGTAGCCCGCGAGCACCCGCTTGCCCGCGATCCGGAGTCCGGCGCAGAGCTCGAGCACGTTCGCTAGCCAGAGGGGGTCCTCGACGAGGTAGTCGCGGCGCCCCACCGGCAGCTCGCACAAGCGCTACCTCATCTGGAAGGTGAGGCAGGCGCAGAAGGGCCGCATCCCGGTCGGGCCGCGCGGCAACCGGCGCGCCGACGGCGAGGCGGTGGACTTCAAGGTGCTGCCGCTTCGCATGGAGGCCGACCTCGTCGCGCAGCTCGACGAGGCGCGCGAGCGTCTGGGCCTGAACAGCCGGATGGAGCTCTTCCGCCGCGCGCTCCACGCGTTCCTCGGCGAGCAGGGCGAGGCCGAGATCGCGGCGCTGTTCGCCGCCGAGGCGTAGATGGGCGGCGAGCACGACAAGCGCCGGCTCATCGACTGGATCCGCGCCGAGATCCAGCGCTCCACGGGACGCCGCTACCGCATCGACCTCGAGTCCCTCGACCTCGAGAGCCTGCGCGACCTGCAACGGCTCCTGCGCGACCTCGACGCCGAACACCAGATGGCTGTCCAGCGGGCGCGGATGCTCCCCTGGCGCGCGCCTTGAGGCCCCCTGGCGCCCCCGCTCCGGGGAGAGAGGGCGGAGAGGCGGTTGGCAACCGACCGCTCTGCTGCCCGAAAGCGTGATCGCGGCCGCACGTGCTGCTACGGAAGCGGGCGAAGCAGTCCAAACCCGACGTACTTTCCCCGGCCAACAATGATCGGACCAGGCACCGGCTCGCGGAACCTTACGCGAACATGGAACCGCGGGCTCTGGCGCAAGTAGCCAGCGGTCCTGTACTGGCTCGCAGCGTGTGCGCCTGCCCTCCACGGCGCACGAGAGGACTCGATATCCACCACCTCGCCGATCCCGAGACGGTCCACGGCGGCGCGGACGAGTTCCTCACGACGCTCGGCGATCGCGCGATCGAGCTCCTGGGCGGAGCGGGCGTGACCTGCGCGCGCCTCCTGTCGGCGCTGTTTGTGCCCAAGTTCCTCCCACTCTTTGCGTACGAACTCGGGGCGTTCCAGCACCACCGGCGTGACGGACTCCCAGACGGCGGCGGG
Source organism: Myxococcales bacterium (assembly GCA_012514535.1). Lineage (GTDB taxonomy): Bacteria > Myxococcota_A > Polyangia > Polyangiales > Polyangiaceae > NIC37A-2. The sequence continues at coordinate 1,299 of JAAZAA010000434.1, forward strand.
GCGTGTGAGCAGAGACAGCCAATCCTCGTCGTGCTCGCGGCGGAGCCGGACGCCCGTGGCAATGCCGTCATCGATGAGCTCTCGCTCGTGAAGGAGCGCGACGACGGTCTCGAAGAGCTCGAGCGCGCGCGCCTCGGTGCAACCGAACCCGATGAGCGCCACACGTCGCACACGACCGTCGGGGTGCGGACCAAGGACGCTCGGCAGCGGCACCACGGCAGCATGGGGCCCCTCGTACTTTCCGCCGTCGACCGCATGGCCGCAGAGCAGGCTCTGACCGAGCCGCATCAACGCTTCCCGCTGCGTGAAGTCGCTCGCCATCTCGGCGGCGGCTTCGTTCACGATGGTCGAGAGCAGGTGACGGCACTGTCCCACCGGAACCCGAAGGAGCCTTGCGTCGAACGCTCTTCGCGAGCCGCCCTTCCAGAGCCCGAACATCGCGATCGGAAGATGCGGCTCGCCGACCTCATCGACCTCGGGCGCGTACGCCTCAAGGCGCGTGCCCATGGTTGGAAGCTCGTGGATTTTGTTCCAGCCAGGATCGGCGGCGCGCCTCCGGAACAGCTCGCAGCACACGCTGAGGCAACCCTTGTCCGGAACCTCGAGGCTGAACCCATCCCACTTCGCGCCGGGCTTGTACCGGACGAGGCCCGAGGGGATCTCGTTCGCGTATTCGCCGCGTGCGACCACGAAGTCCTCACCCTTGCCAAGGCTCTGCAAGCGACGGGCAATCGCGACGACGACGTCCGAGTGGGCAGAGCGTTCTGCCACGCTCCATACGTACGCCACCTCGGCAGGTGGTTCGAGGCGCCATGCATGGAGTCTCTCCGGCTCCTTCGACGCCCGCGCAGAGGGCCACTCGGCGTTGCCCGTCTTCGGATCGACCTCCGAGTTGTTGGGGACGAAGCGGCGCAGGCGCGAGCGCATTGAGCTCGCGCGTGAGGCGAGCACCGTCGGGGGCGCCTGGCCCTCGAGCCATTCGAGCGCAGAGTCTGCGTCGGCGACGTTGTGGCGGCTGACGGCGACAAGAGCCTTGAACAGACGAGCGGGGCTCGGGGGCCATTCTCGACCCTCGTAGCCCGCCAGGAAGCGCGCCCGAACCAGGAGAAACATCGCGGCCTATGCGCTGCGGGCCGCGCGCTTACCGCGGCGCTTGCCCTGCGCACCCTCGGCACCGGTCTTACCATCCGCGCCACCACCACCTACGTCGGTAGCGAGCATCGCTACCTGCGTGGCTACCGCGTTCGCATCGTCGCGGTGCTCAAGGCCGACGGGAACATCATCAAGGACGAGGATGACCTCGCGCGTG
>JAAZAA010000435.1 GCA_012514535.1 Myxococcales bacterium
CGACGCAGCCCAGTGCGTCGGGGGCACGGTCGCCCTCGTCCCCCCAGGGGGCTCCCGCACCGCGGAGGTCACCGGCGGCGCGATGCTCGGCGTCCTCGTCGACAGGACCGCCGAGCTCCTCCGCGCCATGGCCCTCCCCGACTCGCTCCCTGCCGACGCAGCCTGCGAAATCGTCATCGACCCCTGAGCCCCCAGCGCTCGCCCCGCGGCCTTCCCCGACTCGTCCCCCCGACGCGGCCGGCGAAACCGTCCTCGACCCCGGTCCCCTCCTGCCAAGGGGTCACGGCTACCCCCCGCACGTCCCCGGATCCACCCCGCCCCTCGAACTGACACGGGCCGCGTGCCCCCGCGTGCCCCCTGACCTACCTGGCTGCGAAGAGGCGATCGGCGAGCTGCGTCAAGCGCATGCCGGCATCCTCGATGCGCTCGAGCTCGTCCTCGGGGTAGGTGCCCTCGGGATAGAAGAAGTGGTTGCTGATGTCGACGAACGCGTGAGCCAGCACCTTCGGGACGCCGTCCTCGTCGCGGTACGCTTCGATGAGGTACTCGATGGCAGCGACGAGGCGCTCGAAGCGGGCCTGGTCGAGCCCCTCGTGCATTCGAAGCTGGACGGGGATGGAGTCGTCACCGAGCAGGAGCTCGGTGACGGTACTGATCGCTTCCTCGACGGGTCCTTCGCTCATTGCACCAACACTTCCCCGGGGTCCGACGTCGGGGTGTCCCGTCAGCGGCAAGGGAGAGTCCCCCTGGTAGCACGGCAAGCACCCGTGCTGGGAGGCTGCTCCCCGCTGAGCGGCCCGAGCTGGTCGGGTTCAGCGGCGCGGCGGCACGCTGACTTCCGCTATCCTCCGTCCGTGACCTCCATCGGCCCCCCCCAGACGTCGCAGAACTCCGCGCTCCTCATTCCGATCACGATCGGGATCTTCGTCACCGTGATCGCGAGCCTCGCGGCGTACCACTTCTGGCCGAGAGGCCACCGGATCGGCACCATGGACCTCCGGGCGGAGGAGTCCAGCCTCCGCGTCGATCTCGCTGCGGGCGACACCCTGAGCTTTCGCTTCGACGTGGTGACGGTGGGTACGGCGAGCGGCTACCCGGACAGCTCGCGCGGCCGAACCAACGCCGTGCACGACGAGCTCGCGGCCTCCCAGCTGACCGTCACCCTCGCGCGCGCAGGTGTCCCCGACCTCTCCGCTCGGTGTGGAGCCTTCGACGGCAAGGCCACGACGACATCGCGAAGCTCCGATGACGTCGCGAGCTCGGGTCTTCCGCTCCGGTGCTCCCTCGTGGCTCAGGCCACCGGCGAACACACCCTCACCGCTCGCGTCGCGTGGATGCCCAAGGACGTCCGCCGGGCCACGCTCGAGGTCCGACGGCAACGCGCGGGGGATTGATCACCCCCGGTCGCGAGAAGTGGACCAGACGTGTCCAGGGTATCGTTCTTGCTAGCACCCGGACCATGAACGCACTCCGCCGACGCAGCTACCTGGGGTTCGAAGTGACCGCGGAGGGTCCGGACGATGCGCCTCGCTGGATCGTCTCGGAGATCGATGTCGGATCTCCGGCGGCGGAGGCAGGGCTCCTCCTCGGTGACGAGGTGACCTCCCTCGCGGGGACTCGCCTCGAGAGTCTCGCCGCGCTGCGGCGCCGTGCAGCGACGCTCGGCCCGGGCGAGCGCGCCGAGCTGAGCCTGCGTCGTGGCTCTACCCTCCTGTCGCTTGCTCTCGAACCGTCGCCCATGCCGCCGGAGCCTCTGAAGACGGGGCGCGTCGTCCTGGACGAGGTGCCTTGGGCGGCTCCCGGGCTCGGCACGATACGCCTGCGCGCCATCTGGACGATACCCGAGGGAGCAGGGCCCAACGGAGTGGGCCCTCACCCAGCCGTGTGGATCCTGCCCGGCGCAGCCTGGATCTCACAGGAGACGCCCCTCGACACTTGGGACCCCACCTACCAGCTGGTGGAGGCCCTGACCGCCGCGGGGCTGGCCACCCTTCGCGTCGATCGCTCGGGGCTGGGAGACAGCGAAGGGCCGCCCTGCACGGACCTCGATCTGGAGCAGGAGCTCTCCATGTGGGAGACGGCGCGCGCAGCGTTCCTCGCGAGCCCGCAGGTCAGCAGGGGTCGCCATTTCATTTACGGGCGGAGCCTCGGGGGCATCCTCGCCCCGCTCGTGGCCCAGGACCAGCCGTTTGCCGGCATTGCCGTGTGGGGCACCACGGCCGGCGGATGGCACGAAGCGTCGTTGGCCTCAGCGGCCTATCAGTATCGCCTGCGCGGTGTGCGCGGCGCCGAGCTCGAGCACATTCTCGAGCGGATCGCGGCCTTGCAGAGCCTCGTTTACCTCGAAGGCCTCACGCCGGCGGAGGCCTACGCGCGAGCGCCCGAGCTGGCAGACGTCATGCCGGAGGCCTTTCGCGGCGAGCTCGTGCACGATCGGACGGCTCGGTTCTTCCAGCAGCTCGCCCACATGGACGTGGCCGCTGCCTGGAGCCGCGTGCGCTGCCCGGTGCTCGCCGTCCACGCCGAATACGACACGCTCACCCAGGCCGAGGATCTGCAGCGCATCGTGGAGCTGTGCGGCGGAGGTGGGCGCTTCGTCGAGCTCGCGGGCGTCGATCACTTCATGCACGCCCGACAGAGTCTCGAAGAGGCGGTGCGGGTGCCCTGGGGCGGTGAGTTCGACCCCGAGGCAGCCCGCCTGCTGAAGGACTTCTTCCTAGAGCGCATCTCATGACTGAGATGCGCTCCGTTCTCGCTGAGTCGCCGCTCTCGCGCTGAGCCGTCGCTCTCGCGCTGAGCCGCCGCTCACACCTTGGCGCGGACCATGTCCGGGAAGGGCCCGCCGTAGATCGCGATGGGGGAGAAGCCGCCGCCGCCGAGGCCGCCGGGGCTGGTGTCGAGTGCTGCGCCACCGCTCGCCACGCCGCCGCTCGCCTCGCCACCGGTGGATTGCCCGCCCGTGGCCACTTGATTGCTCTTGTCGTCGTCATCGTCGTCGCCGCACGCGACGGCCGCGGCGATGGCTCCCGTGGCCAGGGCTGCCCGGATGGAGAAGGCCGCGGCACGGGAGAGTCCCGGCGCAGGCGCGCGCGCGGCAGAAGGCGCTGCCGTGCAGGCCGCGCCGCAGAACGGGCAGGTGGAGGCGTTCGCCTTCACGTAGCGATCACAAGACGAACAGGGTGTCATTTCAGGCATTGGGGGTTCTCCTCGATCAGAGCAGCAGGGTCGTCGGACGGAGTGGAAGCAGTGGCGACGTTGTCCGGAGGGATGCTCTCGAGCACCAGCTCCCACAGGCCGCAGTCGAAGGCCTCGCCGGGGGCCTTCTGCACCGGAACGATGCGCTCCCTGAGTCCCTGGGAGCGCAGATCGAGGGCGCGGTGCTGGCAATAGGGGTTGTTGCCAGGTCGGCCGAAGAGGGAGTGGGCGGTCCACGTGCAGCCCGCCATGCAGGCCTCCGCGTAGTAGCAAGTCCGGCAGTAGCCCCACAGGTGCGTCTCCACGGTGCGGTCTCGCGTGTAACGCAAGGCGGTGCTGCGCTCCCAGATGTCCTCGAGCCGGTGGTCGCGGACGTTGCCGCCCACCCAGTCGCGGGTGGGGAGCGAAGGACAACCCTTGATGTCGCCGTTGGCCTCGACGCCGATCACGGTGCGCCCGGCGGAGCAGGAGGCTTGGGACGGCGCGCGCAGCGCGTCCCGCAGCTGATGTTCCTGGGGCCCGAAGTAGCCCACGTTGTTTCCAGGCAGGAGCCGGATGCCCTCCCGGGCGCAGCGCGTGTGCAGCTCGCCCAGCAGGGGCAAGAGGTCGAGCACGTCGTAGGGTTGGAGCAGGAGCTCGGGCTCGTCGCTGGCCCGCCCCATGGGCACCGTGAGGAACACTTGCCAGCCGTGGCAGCCGTGGTCGCGTGCGACCCGAAATACCTCGTCGAGCTCGCCCCGGTTGAGGCGATTCACCTGGGTGTTGAGGGCGACGGGAATGTCCACTTGCCGTAGCGCATCCAGCGCTCGGAGCGCGGAGCGGTGAGCGCCCTCGAGTCCTCGCAGTCGATCGTGCGTCTCGGGGCCACCGTCGATCGACACGGACACGCTCTGCACGCCGGCGTCCGCCGCGGCCCGCGCCAGCTCCGGGGTGATGCCTCGACCGCCGCTCGTCAGGGTGCAGACCATGCTTCGGCGGCGGATGGCCCGCACGACCTCGAGCCAGCCGTCGTAGAGGTAAGCTTCCCCGCCGATGAGGGTCACTTCCTTCACGCCCAACTCGGCGAGCTGATCGACCAGGTCGAGGGCCTCGGCCAGGTCGAGCTCGTCAGGACGCGCGCGCCCTGCCCGCGAACCGCAGTGACGACAGGACAGGTCGCAGCGCAGGGTCAGCTCCCACACCGCGTAGATGGGGCGATGCCGGCGGTCTTCGGGTCGCGCTTCGGCCAGAGGCAGGCGCCGCCCCCGGGAACTCAGGGAGGGCAACGAGGGGAGCGAAGTGCGGGAGCGGGCCAACATGAAGCGGACCGGACAGAGCAAGGCTCGTGCCGAGGATGGAACAACCGCTGAGCCGAGCGTACCGGATCAGTATCGGGCCGCGGCCCCCTCAGGAGTGGTCA
>JAAZAA010000436.1 GCA_012514535.1 Myxococcales bacterium
CGCGCTCGCCCCTCTTCGAGGGTGACGTGCAGGCGCCCCGCGAGCGGTCCCCAGAAGCGTGCGTACTCGTTGATGCCGCCGACCTTGCCGCAGGTCGCGTGCACCTCGGCTCCCGCGCGCGCGGCGAGGTCGAGCACGAGCCGCTCCATGGCGTGCAGGTCGGCGCCGAAGCGGTTCACGCCGGTGGCCTTCAGGCGGTTCAGCTCGGCGACGCACAGGGTCGAGCTCTTCACTCCGAGGAGGCGCACCCCCCGGCTGGCCAGATACTCGACGTGCCCCTCGATGCGAGCGACGAGCGCGTCGTCGGCGCCGAAGACCTCCGACCCGGTGCCCCAGCACTGAGGGCGCGCCGCGGGGGGGCAGGGGCGCGTGAGCAGCGCGCTGCCTTCCAGGCTCAGGCGCTCGAAGAGCTCCGCGGGGGTGTTCGCGGGCGGCGTGGACTCCTCGCCGTTGCAGCGGGCGAGGGCGCGTGCCCACGCCTCACCGAGGGCGACGTCATGGCAGGACACCAGCCGCTTCGAGTCGTCGAGATCCGCTCGCAGCCGCGCCGGCAGCTTGCGCTTCAGGAGGCGCTCACCGCGCTCGTCCACCGCGGCCAACACACCGGTGACCACCAAGGGGCCGAGGCGCGCGCCCAGTCCGTTCTCGTCGATGCCGATGCGATGGGTGCCCATGAGCGACTGCCTGGTCCCGCGCTCTCCCGCGGGTCCGGCTTCCGGTGACCACCTCGATGCGGCGAGGGGTCCCCTTCAACCGCCCGACACGGGGGGGATGAGCGCCACCACGTCGCCGGGGGCGACGGGCGCGCTAGCATCGGCGAACTCCTCGTTGAGCGCCACCCGAACGGCGTCGAGCCTGAGCTGGGGGTGCTTGGCCTCGAGCAGGCGCACGAGCTCCGCCACGCGCACCTCCCCCGCGGGGAGCGTCAGCTGCTCCTCGGCGCGCCCGACCTGCTCCCGGAGGGCGGCGAAGTAAAGCACCTGCACCTCTCGGCCGCCGGAGGCGGTGTCGCGGGGATCGGTCGTCGGTGCGTCGGTGGTCGAGGTCATGTGTCGGTGGGCGCCCCGGGGGTCGGCCGAATTGGTTTGCGCTGTCGGTTCGCGCCGGGTTCGCGCCGGGATGGGCTCTGCGGGCCCGGCGCTGCCGGGTTGGTCTTGGCCGGGTTGGTCTCCGCCGACCTGTCTCGGCGGAGCGGGAAAGGCCCCGCTCAGGCCAAAGCTTCGCTCTTGAACGCAGGGTAGCCCGCCGGCGGGCGCACCGCATAGGACAAGGCGAGGAGCTCCACGAGGACGAGCCGATACACGGCGTGCACGTCGTCCACGTCCACCTCCTCGTTGCGCACGTCCAGGGTCGCGTCGATGTGCTCGTGCAGGAACTCGAGCAGGTTCGGTTGCTCCATGCCGATGACGTCGTCGCTGTCGAGGGTCTCCCGGGGATCGCTGCGCCGCAGCTCCTCGTCCAGCTCGAGCAGCTCGACGGTGGCGTCGATCTCCGAGTCGGTCACCTCGTCCATGTCCCCCCCATAAGCCCGCTCGAAGGCGAGCCAGACGGCGATGGTCAGGAAGTAGCCGAGGGCGAGAGCCGTCTCGTCGAGGGGCTCGTTGAGCATCTCCGCGACGCGACCCGCCAAGGCGGGTTGGGTGCGCTCGAAGCGCTCGAAGGCGTCGTCCAACTCGGCGCGGACGTCGTCGTCCTCGAGCATGAGGCTCTCACGAACCGCCTCGATCGTGTATGCCGAGACTCGCGCATACGCTGGCACCGGGCGAATGGCCGACTGCCGGACCCACACCTTTCTAGTCTAGCACGCCCGGGGTGCGAAGTTCACGTTGACATCGGCGCGCGCGACCGCTGGAGGCAGCTCGAGGGCAGGCGTGTAAGGCGGAGTCGGGATTTTCCGCCACGCGGGCAGCGGAGCTCACTGGCGGTGGAGCTCAGGGGCGACCGGGCTTTCGGGGCAACGGAGCTCACGGGGCAACGGAGC
>JAAZAA010000437.1 GCA_012514535.1 Myxococcales bacterium
GCCATGCGCAAGCTCCTCAGCGCCATGCTCAGCGTCGCGCGCTCCGGCAAGCCCTTCGAACCGAGGCTTCCCGAAGCGCCGACCGCATGACGTTTTCCCTTGCGTGGGCATCCCGGTATCTCAGAAGCGGGCCGTCCCCGCGACGCCGACGGTGCCGGGTCCCAGGAGGGGGAGGACGGCCAAGTCCTGGAGCTCCTCGGGCGTGACGCGCCGCGTGTCCTTCTTGTCGAAGACCCACAGGGCGATCCCCGCGGCCAGCGTCGCGCCCCCCGCGGCGTAGCCGACGACCGAGAGCGTGCGCAGGAGGTTACCGCGCTCGAGGTGGCGCGCGACGTCGTCGTCGGGGACACACCCGAAGGAGCAGCCGGGGTCGTCGGAGATGGCCCGATCGAAGCGATCGTAGCTCCGCTGGGAGGAGTAGGAGGCGAAGGCGCCCGCGCCGACGAGCGCCAGGCCCGTCGCGGAGACCGTGATGGGGATCCACAGGGGATAGCGGCGCTCTTCGACGAGGAGCTCTTCGGGGCGGAAGAGCCGCAGCTCCAAGACGACGGGCTCGCCCGCTTCCATCATGCGGCTCACCTGGGTGGTCTCGTAGCCAGCCTTGCTGGCGGTCAGGCTGTGCTCGCCGCGCCGCACCAGGCCCGAAAATTCTCCTGGAGCCCGGAACAGGAGCTGGCCGTCCAGGCGCACCTCGGCGCCGGGCTCCTGGCAGCGGACCTGGACGTGCACCACCTGTTGGTTCAGGAGCGCCAGGTACTTCTCCGCGTAGTCGTGCTTGTCCTGGCCGATGGGTGCGGCGCCGTACTTCATCGCTTCGCTGAGGTGCCGATGGGTCGCCACCGGCTCGTCCAAGGTCAGGAGCGCGAGGGCCAGGTTGTAGTGGACGCCCGGGTGATCCCAGTGCTCGAGGGCCTCGCGGTACTTCGCGACGGCTTGCGCGAAGAAGGACTCCTTGATCAGCGCGTTGCCCTCTTGCACGAGCTCGTTGGCGCGCCGCTGGTTCTGCTCGGAGACGCCGCGCGCCCAGGGACGCACCGCGCCGCCCGTCTCACTCAGCGCCTCCACGGCGGTGTCGGCCTGGGCCCGCGGCTGCACCAACGAACACGCCACGGCCACGCTCAGGGCCACCACCCACGTTCCTCGCTTCATCTCAGCTCCTCCACCACCGGGCTACCGAGCCGCTCCTGGAGCCACGCCGCCCGCTCCTGCTCTCGCTTCAGCAGCTGCATCGCCCGCTCCTCGGCGTCGCGGGCCTGCTGCTCGTTGTGCTCGGCGGCTCTGCGGGCTTCGGTGGCGAGCTTGCGTTGCTCTTCGGCGCGACGCAGGGCGTGCTCGAGCTCCGCGTTGCGTTGGGCGAGCGCCTCCTTGGTCTGGTCGATCGTGGTGTTCGCCTTCTCGACCTCGGTCTCGGCCTCCTGGCGCCGCGCGGCTTCGAGCTGGCGCGCCCGCTCCTTCTCCTGGAGGTCTTCGAGGCGTTGCTGGGCCTGCGCCTCCGCTCGGCGCGCGATGCTCTCGTTCAGCTCGGCTTGCTTCTGGGCTCGGCTGATGACCACGAGCGCCACGGCGGAGGCGGCCAGCAACAAGAGCAGAAATCCGATGCCCGAGACGGTGAGCAGCTTCTGGAGGCGCTGTCGCCGCAGCAGGTGCGCCTGGACCGCGTCCGCGAAGGCGCGCACGGACGGCGCGAGATCGCCCTTGAACCGTCGCCGGAAGCGGAAGAGCTCCTCCGCCATCTCCCCCGTCCAGAGCAGCCCCGTGTCCTTGCGCTTGTTCGTCCATTGGCGCGCGGCGGCCCGCAGCTGCTCGAGGAACATGCTGTCCTCGTGGCTCTCCTCCAGCCAGCGCCGCAGGGTGAGCCAGGCCTCGATCAGCGACTCGTGGACGATCTCCACGGTGGCGCCGCCGCC
>JAAZAA010000072.1 GCA_012514535.1 Myxococcales bacterium
CAACGCACGAGCCACCCGCGGTAGATCTCCTCGCTCGAGGGCGAACGAGTGGACCCGACGCGACGCGCGTCCGGGCACTTGCTCGTCGTACGCTCGGACTTCGCGACAACCGAGCCGCTCGAGGCGCTGACGGAGCCGCACGTTCTCCGCGTAGAGGCGGAACTCCGCGCGATCGACGGGCAGGTGCTCGAAGCCGAACGTGAGCAGCGCCCACGTCGCCTCCGTACCGAGCCCGCGATCGCGAACCGTAGCGTCGCGCAGGGCCACGGTCGGGATCTGGGTGCGCCGCTCCGCGTCCACGGCGAGCTTGGCGAAGCCGACGAGCTGCTCCGCCTGGGCGAGCGCGAAGGCGAAGCGCGTCCGCTGATCCGCCCCCCGCGCCATCCACACGAAGTACATGCTCAGGTCCAGATCCGGCAGCCACAGGTTCTCCCGGAACGCCGGCTCGGCGAGCCAGTCGCGCATCACCTCGGCGTCGGCCTCCGTGAGCGTGCGGATCTGGAGACGAGGCGTCTCGAGGCTCACGGAGCTGCCCGGCTGCCAGGGGCCGCTCACGAGTCGGCGCTCCCCAGCGTGGCGGGTGCCTTCACCTCGGTCGCGGACGGCTGGACGTCGGGCAGCGCCGCGAGCCGCGCGTCGACCTCGGGAGCCCGAGCGAGCCAGCTCTCCTTCTCGATTCCGTACACGTGGACCTTACGCAGCGGGCGCCCGGGGATGATCTCGGAGAGGACGTCGACCTCACGATACCCGAAGCGGAGGAGCCGCTCGCGCACCTTGCGGTTCTGCGCATACACGCGGCTCTCGATCCGTTCGACGCCGAGCTGCTCGAATGCGAAGCGCTGGACGGCGCGCACCGCCTCGGTCCCCAGCTCCAGGTTCCAGTAGTCGCGCTCCCCCAGGGCGACGCTGGGGGTTTGTGTCCGCCGGCTCGGATCGATCTGCAGCTTGATGTAGCCGATGGGTCGCTCCGTACGGCGATGGACGATGAGGAAGGTGAACCGCGTGCGCTGGTCCGAGGCGCCGACGAGACCGGCGAAGTACCGCTCGGGAGGCACGGGCGGGTGCCAGAGGTTCTCCGCGACGGCGGGGTCCGCAGACCAGCGCAGGACGCGCGCGTCGACGTCGGCGGGAGTGAACGTGCGCACCACGAGGCGGCGGGTCTCCAAGGACACGGGCTCACCGGGCTGCCAAGGACAATCGTCGGAGGTCATTCCTTCGATCATACATCGACGCGGAGCTCACCTGGAGCGCGCCGTCGCCCTTCCCCTAGGGGCCTCGGGTGGGCGCCCGTGAGCCGACCGTTTTTGCCCATTTCGACTGGCGCGTTCCCGCGTAGCAGACTACGTCTGGGGCCGCGTAGAGGACTACGTCTGGGGCCACTTAGCAGACGACGTCTGCCGCGCAGCGACACGCTGCGCCCCCGCGCACATCCCGCGAGGGCGCGGCTCTTGCGGAGCTCGCCTCCGGGTGGCGGGGCACGCGGGCGCTGGGACTGTGGAGGTAGGATCCACGAGCGCTGCTCCAGCACAACGGGTCTCCTCACGAGGAGAGTCGTGGTATAGGCCCCGAGGGGCGGACCGAGGAAAGTTGATGTTCCCCAAGCTGTCGAGAGCGGACGAAACCCTCCCGGAAGACGTGGCTGAGTTCATCGCCGACTCCCTCGCGGAGACGGAAGAGCTGCCACGCTCGCAGATCGCGAAGGTGACGAAGGTCCTGGGCCGCGAAGAGACGTTGGCGCTACTCCGCGAGGTGGAGCGCATCGAGGCGGCCGGTGGTTTGCTGGTGCCCGACGGCTCGCGCCGTCGCACGCCCGGCGGGGTCTTCTTCCATCTGGCGCGCCAGAAGCTGCCGCGGCCCGTGCGCTTCCGGATCTTCGCTCCCCCTCAGCCCCCACCCGAGGTGGATCCGGCGACCTCCGCACCGATCATCCCGGTACAGAAGCCGCTGAAACCGCCCCCACCGCCTCCGCGCGGCGGGCGGCCCCGCACCGTCGAGGTCGAGTACGTGCGACGCGCTCCGCGTCCGCCCACCCCCGCGCCAGCCTCCCCTGTAGCCGAGACCGCTCCGACCGACGGAGCCGCACCGGAGAGCGTCGCCGGGGCCGGCGCGGCGACGACGTCGGGGCCCGCGGCGGATTCGAGCGCAGCGAGTTCGAAGGAGTCGACGGCCACCGGAGCGCCCGACGCCCGTCCCGTGCGACGACGCACCGTCGTCGCCTCGCGACTCCGTGCGGAGGCCACCGGAGCCCAGAACGGATCGCCCGCGGGCCAGCCCCCAGCGCAGGAGCCCACCCCGAGCGCAGCGCCCCAGGCGCCATCCCAGCAGAGCGCGGCCCAGCAGAGCGCGGCCCAGCAGAGCGCGGCCCAGCCAGCGCCCACGAGCATCACGAGCTCCGCCGAGGTCCCAGCGGCCCCGAAGCGGCGACGTGGCGCGACGACCACCGCCAGCCCCACGGACGCGAAGACCGCCTCCTCGACCATGGCCCGCGCGACCAAGACCACGAACGCCAAGAAGACCTCGAAAACCACCACGACCGCGAAGGCCTCGGCCAAGGCGAAGGCCCAGGAGACGTCGACACGCGCTCCTCGGTCTCGCCCCGCGGCGAAGGTCAAGGCGGCACCGAAGCGTGCCGCTGCGACCAGCGCCGTGAGCCCCGCGCGAAAGCGACGTGCGTCCGTGGATCCCCTCGGCGACGCCATTCAAAAGACGGTCGAGCAGGAGCTCTCGAAGCTGAGCCCCGAGGAGCGGCGCTTGCTCGCCGAGAGGTTGCTCGGAGGCTCCCGCACCCGACGTCGCTGACGTCTCCCGTGGCGATCTCGACTCGACGGCCACCGCGAGCTAGCTCGCGACGGTCGTACGGCCCCGATCCGCGCTCTCGATGGCGCTCCTCGACCAGGGCGCGTTCTTCTCTCACGCTTCGAGGGAGCGATCCGCGATGACCTCCCTCGAACGACACCTCACCCAGTACGCCGCCTACCACCGCGACCGCCGCAACGTCGCCACGCACTTCGTCGGGATCCCGTTGATCGTGATCGGCATCGCGACGCTGCTGTCGCGTCCTGTCTGGAGCGTTGCGGGCTTCCCCCTCTCCATCGCGGTGCTCGTCGTCCTGGGCTCGGCGGTCTTTTATGTGCGCCTGGACGCGCGCTTCGGGCTCGTGATGACCGCGCTGTTCGGCGGCGCGGCGGCGCTCGGCGCAGCCCTGGCGGCTGCGAGCACACCCCTGTGGCTCGCCGTCGGGCTCGGCGGCTTCGTGATCGGCTGGGCGATCCAGTTCGTCGGGCACGTGTTCGAGGGGCGCAAGCCGGCGTTCCTCGACGACCTGGTGGGGCTGCTCGTCGGACCCCTGTTCATCGTCGCCGAGCTGGCCTTCGCCCTCGGCTTGCGCCGCGAGCTCCGCGGTGTGATCGAGCGCCACACACCGCGCGAGCTCGGCCCCGACGCGCCGCGCTCCGCCGCGTCCCCCTGACACGACCGGCCCCCCCATTTTCGTTCGGCCCTCGCGCGTTCCTGCATTGACATTATCGGAGTGGCGCCTCATTAATTAGCCGTGGCCGACCAGGACCCCGCCCCCCAGCGCCCGAGGACCAAGCGCGCGGCGCGTGGCCGGCCTCCGAGCATCGACACGGAGGCGCTCCTCGAAGTGGCGCGCGAGGTGTTCCTGGAGCGCGGAATTCGAGCGACGACCCTGGAGGTCGCCCGGCGCGCGGGGATCTCCGAGGGCGCGGTCTTCCACCGCTTCAAGTCGAAGGAAGCCCTGTTTCAGGCCGCCATGCGCTTCGACGCCGAGGAAGCGCCCCGGGTCCTGACGGACATCTGCCGTGCCCTGGACGGCCTCGAGATCCGCGAAGCGCTCACCCTGCTCGCGACGAAGATGCTCGACATGGCGCGGGTGGCCCTCCCGCTGATGATGATGACCTGGTCGAACCCGGACTTCATCAGCCCCGCCCAGTGCGACAAAAACCTCAGCGTTTACACGAAGATGCTGAAGGCGTTCGCCGCCTACTTCGAGGCCCGGATGGAGGCCGGTGAGCTGCGGCGCGTCGACGCGGAGATCCTGACCCGCACCTTCATCGGAGCGGTCCACCACTACGGGATGACCCGTATCTTCGCCCAAGAGGCGGGGGAGTACGTGATCCCCGAAGGAATGTTCGTGCGCGGCCTCGTCGACCTGCTACTGCAGGGCGCTCTCCCGCCGTCGGAGCCTGCCCCGAAGTCGTCTCCGCGACGGTCTCGTCTCCGCTGAAACCCAGCGCCGACCGTCGCCGTACCCTACAGTCACCCGCCCTCTCCGCACCTCTCCCCACCCCATGTCCCGCCGCCATTTCTTGAGTACAAGCTTCACAATTGCGGCCTTTGCGCTGGGGGCTCTGCTGCCCAGTCAGGCCAGCGCCGTGCAGCCTCTGGAGCAGTTCTTCGACGCCGCTCGGGTCCGCAGCTTCGACGCCCGCGAACAGCGGGTCACCAGTGAGCAGCGCGATTGGGAGCGGGGCGCGGCCTTGGGCCGCCTGCTGCCCTCCTTCTCGGCCACGGGGATCTACCAGCGCAACCAGTACGAGGTCGCGGTGCAGCTCCCCGGGACCGCCCAGCGCCTGGTGATCTCCCCCTACAACCAGTTCGACGCCTTCCTGCAGCTGGACATCCCGCTGGTCGATCTCGCCAACTACTACCGCTACGACCAGGCCAAGCACATCGCCCGCGCAGCGGAGCTCCAGAAGGAGCTGGTGGGCACGGACCTCGATCGCGCCGTCGCCGGAGCCTACTACTCCTACGTGGGAGCGTCGGCTCTCTGTGAGTCGGCCGAACAGAACCTCCGTATGGCGCAAGAGAACGCCGATCTCGTGGCCACGCGCCGGGAGGTCGGGGTCTCCACGGAGCTCGACCTGGAGCGCGCGCGGGCCAACGTGGAGCGAGCCCGCCAGGACCTCGCGGACGCGGAGCTCATCCGCTCCATCGCGGCCCGCAACCTCGAGACCCTCTCGGGGATCACGCCGACCCCGGTGACCGAGTATCCGGAGGACGACCTCCGCCCGGAGCAGCCCTTGCAGGCCTGGCTCGAGGCTCGCGACACACCCTCCGATCGGGTGCAAGCCGAGCTCTCCGAGGCGAGCGCCGCGGGACGGCGCGCCGCCCGAGCCGCCCTGTTGCCGACCCTGTCCATCAACGGGCAGGAGCGCCTCACCAACGCCACGGGCTTCGCGGGGCGTTCCTCCATCTACACCTTGCAGGCCGTGCTCTCCTGGCGCCTCGACTACGGCACCTATGCCAGCGCGCAGGCCCAGGCCGCGGCGGACGAGCTCCAGCAGATCCGCTCCGAGCGGGCGCGCCGCGGCGTCGAGGACACCATCTTCGACGCCTACAAGCGGGTCGAGGCCGGCATCGTGAAGAGCACGGCGGCCCGAGCCCAGGCCGAAGCCGCCCAGAAGGCAGCCGAGCTCGCCCTCGATCGTTACCGGGCCGGCGCCCTCACCCAGCTCGACGTCACCCAGAGCCAGCGCGACCTGTTCCAGGCGCAGACCGCCCGCATCCAGGCGGACGCCGACCTGTCCCTGGCGCGCGTCGTGCTCCGCGTCGTGGCGGGCAAGCCGCCCACGGACCGCGTCCGTACGGCGCCGCGGCCGCCCTTGCCCGCGTCGCCGGGCCCCGCGTCGGGCGCGCTGGCTCCCACCAGCCCCACCCCGGCCGCCGCGGATCCGACCACCGCCCCGCCAGCGCCCGTCGCCCCCGCCGCCGACACTCCGGCCGATCTTTGATCTTACCACAGCGCCCACCCCACGAGCTTTTCCTTTCGCTACCCCCCTCGAGGTCGTCATGACTGCCCACGCGCCCCGTTCGCGCCCCGCGCCCCGCTCCGTCGTCGCCAGCCACCTCGCCGCCGGCTCTGCCGTGGCCGCTGCCCTCGTCCGTTCGCCCTTCACGGGCAGCGCTCCGCTCCGCCTACCAAAGGGTCCATCACTGGGCTCATCACTGGGCTCATCACTGGGCTCATCGCTGGGCTCATCGCTGGGCTCATCGCTGGGCCCATCACTGGGCCCGGGCCCGGCGCTCCGCCCGACGCTCCCCCGCTGGGCCCGCTCCTTCGCCGTCTCCGTCGTGCTCGGGTCCTCGGCCCTGGGCGCCGTCGGCTGTCAGCAGCAGGCCGCGGCCGTCGAAGAGAAGCACGAGCCCCCCGTCTCCGTGGAGGTCGCCGAGGTCACCCTCATCCAGGCGCCGCAGACCCTGCGCCTCACGGGCTCGCTGCGCGGCGCCAAGCAGACGGATCTGGCCGCGAACGTCGCAGGGCGCGTGCAGCAGACCCTCGTCGAGCGGGGCACGGAGGTGAAGAAGGGCGCCGTGCTCGCCCGGATCGACGTGAGCGCCGCCGCCCTGGCCCTCGCCGAAGCGCGGGTGCAGGTGGAGGCCTCCAAGACCCGGCAGGAGATCAACCAGGCGGACTGCGATCGCTACGAGCTGCTGAAGGCGAAGGGCGCCGTCACGGATCTCGAGTACGACCAGGTCACCGCCAAGTGCAAGACGGCCCCGCTCGACCTGGCGGCGGCCCAAGCGCGCCAGACCCTCGCGGCGAAGAACGTCGGCGACGGCGTCATCCGCTCGCCCTTCGACGGCGTGGTCACCGAGCGTTACATCGAGGTCGGCGAGTACGTGCAGGCCTCCTCACGGGTCGTGTCCCTGGCGCAGGTGGACGACCTGCGGCTCGAGTTCAGCTTGCCCGAAGCGAACTTCACCCACGTCAAGGTCGACGCCGACGTCGCCTTCCGCGTCGTGGCCTACGGCGACGCCGTGTTCCGCGGGAAGGTGACCCACATCTCCGGCGCCGTCCGCGAGACCCGCGACGTGCTCGTCGAGGCGTCCGTGCCGAACCCCGAGCGCAGGCTCTTGCC
>JAAZAA010000438.1 GCA_012514535.1 Myxococcales bacterium
ATCGGGGAGACCGTGTCGAGCGAGCTCGGATTCCTCCCCGCAGCCGCGATCGCCGTCGGGCTGGTGGGTGGATTTCGTGTGCATGCGCGGCGCACCCTGCTCCTCGTGAGCTTCGTCGGGGCGGCCGTCACGCTCATGAGTGGGCAACGGGTGTTCTTCCCTCGGAACCTCACATCGATCCTGGCGGTCCTCGCCCCGATCGCAGCCTATGGCCTGCTCCTGCTGCTCCGCTGGAGCCGTAGCGTCCTCGGAAAGCTCGTTTCCCCGCGCTGGAGAGGACACTCCCTCCTCGCGCTCCAAGCGGCGGTCGTTCCTCCGGTCATCCTGCTTCCCATTGGGGTCGATCGATTCGTCACTCAAGTCACCCCGGCGAAGGACACCCGGAACCAAGCTGTCGAGCTGCTCGAGGCGCACCTCCGCTCCAATGACATCGTCCTGGTGGATCGGAACCTACACGGCGACTGGCGGGCCTTGCCCCGGAAGGTGGTGGTTCGCACCATCGACGTTGCCCAAGCTGGAGACCGCCAGCTCGGAGGAAACCTACTCGTGCTCGCGGAGCGGTCGAAGGTGTCCGGCCCCCTGAAGCGGAGACTGAAGAACGCCGAGCTCCTGGCGCATCTCCGCCGGCCCGAACACGGCACCCGTTTCGATGGCGCGACCTTGAGGGTCTACCGGTTGGCTCCTCCTCGTGCGGTCGAAGCCCGCCGGTAGGGCTCCCTTTCGGGCCACCCGCGGGTCGCCGGCCCCATCGCCTGAAGAGCCCCATCACGGAGAGGGTCACAGAGGGTCTGGCCGGGTTGGTTCGCTGCTTCGAGGGGGCCATTGCACTTGCCCCGGGGCCCGAATTTGGCCACATAGGTGCTCCCCCCAAGTCCCACATGAGCACAGTGAACACGTTCAAGACGGTCGATCCAGCGCAGCTCCCCAAGCATTTCGACAGCGCCCAGGCGGAACGGCGCTGGGACGAGGCCTGGCAGGCGGCGGGGATCTTTCACTGGGATTCCTCGAAGACCCGCGAGGAGACCTTCGTCGTCGACACCCCGCCCCCGACGGTATCCGGCTCCCTCCACGTCGGCCACGTGTTCTCCTACACCCACGCGGACGTGATCGCCCGCTACAAGCGGATGTGCGGGCTCAACATCTTCTACCCGATGGGGTGGGACGACAACGGCCTCCCCACCGAGCGTCGGGTGCAAAACTACTTCCACGTGCGCTGCGATCCCACGCAGCCCTACGAGCCCGGCCTGAAGCTCGAGGAGGCGAACGCCAAGAAGCGTAAGGAACCGCCGAAGCTCGTCTCCCGCAAGAACTTCATCGAGCTCTGTCACGAGCTCACCGAGGTCGACGAGCAGGCTTTCAAGAACCTCTTCACGCGCCTCGGCCTCAGCGTGGACTGGCGCCAAACTTACGCGACCATCGACGATCGCTGCCGCAAGCTCGCGCAGCTGTCCTTCCTCGATCTGGTCGAGAAGGGGCACGTCTATCAGACCTTCGCCCCCACCATGTGGGACGTGGACTTCCAGACGGCGGTCGCCCAGGCAGAGGTCCAGGATCGCCCGAAACAGGGCCACTTCCACCACATCGAGTTCGGAGTCGAAGGCTCCGCAGAGAGCTTCGTGATCGCCACGACACGCCCCGAGCTCCTCCCCGCCTGCGTCGGCGTGACCGCGCACCCGAACGACGAGCGGTACAAGCACCTGTTCGGCAAGAACGCCGTCACCCCGCTGTTCCACGCGCCGGTGCCGATCTTCCCGAGCGAGCTCGCCGACCCGGAGAAGGGCAGCGGCATCCTGATGGTGTGCACCTTCGGCGATCAGACGGACGTGCACTGGTGGCGCACGGAGAAGCTCGCCCTGCGCCAGCTGATCGGGCGCACCGGACGTTTGGAACCGGTCCAGTTCGGCACCGCCGACTACCCGAGCCTGCGCCCCGACGCCGCCAACCGCGCCTACGCCGAGCTCGCGGGCAAGAACGTGAACCAGGCCCGCACGCGCATCGTGGAGCTGCTCCGCGACGCCGAGGGCAGCGCCACGGGCAAAGGCGCTCCCCTGCAGAGGGAGCCCGAGCCCGTGCAGCAGGCGGTAAAGTTCTTCGAGAAGGGGGACCGCCCCCTCGAGTTCCTCTCCACGCGGCAGTGGTTCGTCAAGCTGCTGGAAAAGAAGCAGGAGCTGCTCGCGAAGGGCCAGGAGATCCACTGGCACCCGGAGTTCATGCACACCCGCTACCGGGACTGGACGGAGCACCTCGGCCTCGACTGGTGCCTCTCCCGCCAGCGCTACTTCGGCGTGCCCATCCCCGTGTGGTTCCCGCTGAAGGCAGACGGCAGCACGGATTTCGAGCACCCGATCTACCCTCGCCCCGAGCAGCTGCCCGTCGATCCAATGGCGGACGTGCCGGAGGGCTACAGCGAGGAGCAGCGGGGCAAGCCCGGCGGCTTCGTCGGTGAGCCAGACATCTTCGACACCTGGTTCACCAGCTCGCTCACGCCGCAGATCGGCTCCCACTGGCTCCTCGACGACGACCGCCACCAGAAGCTGTTTCCGGCGGACATTCGTCCCCAGAGCCACGAGATCATCCGCACCTGGGCCTTCTACACGATCGCCA
The DNA here is from genome assembly GCA_012514535.1 of Myxococcales bacterium. Taxonomy (GTDB): domain Bacteria; phylum Myxococcota_A; class Polyangia; order Polyangiales; family Polyangiaceae; genus NIC37A-2. The sequence goes on from JAAZAA010000438.1 coordinate 2,605, forward strand.
AGGCCCTGCTGCACGAAGACAAGGTGCCCTGGCACAACGTCGTCATCAGCGGCTGGATCCTCGATCCGGATCGCAAGAAGATGTCCAAGAGCCAGGGCAACGTCATCACGCCGATCCACCTGTTCGACGAGCATGGCGTGGACGCTGTCCGGTACTGGGCCGCCAGCGCCCGCCTCGGCGCGGACACGGCGTTCGACGATCAGATGTTCAAGATCGGTCGACGGCTCACCACGAAGCTCTTCAACGCCGCCAAGTTCGTGCTGAGCCACGCGGGTGAGGTCACCCCGATCACCCACGAGCTCGATCGGTCCTTCGTGCAGGAGCTCCGCGAGCTCGTCCAGAAGGCCACGGCCGCCCAAGACGACTTCAACTTCGCCCAGGCGCTCCAGGACACCGAGAGCTTCTTCTGGACCCATTTCACCGACACCTACCTCGAGCTCGCCAAGCCGCGGGCGTGGACGACGGAGGGCGTCGTGGTGGATCCAGCGGCGCGCGGCTCCGCCATCGCCGCGCTCAGGCTCGGCCTCAGCGTGCTGCTCCGGCTCTTCGCTCCGGTGCTCCCCTACATCACCGAAGAGATTTGGTCTTGGGCCTTCGCGGAGGAGACGGGCCACCCGAGCATCCACAAGGCGCCCTGGCCCACCCTGGACGAGCTCGCCTCCGTCGAGCCTCCCACGCACTCGGACAGCTTCGATCTCGCTGTGGCGGCCTTTGCCGCCATCAACAAGGCCAAGGCGGACGCGCAGGTGTCCGCGGGCCGCGTGGTGGAGCGGCTGACGTTGCTGGCCAACCCCGCGACGCTGGAACGCGCCGCGCCGGTCCTGCCCTGCGCCTTCGAGGCAGCGCGGTGTCGCGCGCACACGACCACGCCCAAGGAGCTCGAGCCGGGGACCTTCGAGGTCGCCGACGTCACCTTCGCTCCGAAGACATGATGACGATCCGACCCGCCGCCCCCGGTCACCCCGGGCGGATGGGTCGGATCCTCTCGCACGGGCGGGCTCTCTGCACGTCAGGACCTCTCCCGTCCGATTTCCGCTGGCAACGGCCTGCGCTATGGAGTGACGCCAATGAAGCCGTACGTCCTCGCCACGCCGGTCTTCGACGAGATGGCGGCCCTCCCGGAGCTCCTGCGCTCGTTACAGGCTCAGACCGCGCCCCCCGCCGTCTGGGTGGTCGTGGACGACGGGAGCCGCGATGGTTCCCGTGCGTGGCTGGAAGAACAGAGTGCCCAGCACCCGTGGCTCGTCGTCTTGTCCGCCCCCGAGGCGGCCGACGAGTACCTGGGCGCCCACATCGCGCGCATCAAGCGCTGGGGGCTCGAGCAGGCCATCGCCGTCGCCCGCTCCAAGTCCATCGACGTGGCCTACGCCGGCATCCTCGACGCTGACGTGCTCCTGCCGCCTCATCACTACGAGCGACTCATCCAGGAGCTCGAGCGCGATCCCCAGCTCGGTGTGACGTCCAGCATCATGCGGGTCATGGGCGACGATCGACTCGAAAAGTACCAGCGGATCGATCTCCCCCGGGGGCCCACTCAGTTCTTCCGCCTGGAGTGCCTCGAGAGCATCGGAGGGCTCCCTCCCTGGCCCGGCTTCGATGGCGCCGCCAACGTGAAGGCACGGCTCCAAGGCTGGTCCACGCGGCTCGTCCCTGATCTCGTCGCCATCCATCGGCGGGAGACGGGCACTCGGTTCGGCTCCAAAGAGGGTTACGCCCGGAAGGGGCGCTACGCCTACTTCCTCGGCGTCCACCCCCTGCTGGTCGCGGCGCGGGCGCTCGCCTACTCGCACGAGCCCCCCTTCGATCGAGGATACCATTTCCTCAAGGGTTGGTTCTCCGACTTCGCCAGAGGCGCCGAGCGCTGCCCCGACCCCGACGTGCGCCGCCAGTACGGCACCGCCCGCCTGCTGGAGGTGACCCGCTACGTCGCCCGGCGGGCGCTGAGGAGAGTTTTGCCGTGAGCCGGGATGTCC
>JAAZAA010000073.1 GCA_012514535.1 Myxococcales bacterium
AAGATCCTCTGCGGGTGGTCTTCTGCGCGAACGCCACGCACGCCCTGAACCTGGCGATCGGCGGCCTCCTGCGCCCGGGCCGGCACGTGATCACCACGGGCATGGAGCACAACTCCGTCATGAGGCCGCTCCGCTCGCTCGAGGCGGAGGGGGCTCCGGTTACCGTGGCGCCGTGCTCCCCGCAGGGAGTCCTCGACCCGGCCGACGTGGAGCGGGCGATCCGTCCGGAGACGGCGTTGATCGTCGCGACCCACGCCTCCAACGTCGTGGGCACCATCCTTCCCGTGGCCGAGCTCGCGGCGATCGCGCGGGAGCACGACGCGCTGCTCCTCGTCGATGCGGCGCAGTCGCTCGGCGCCTTGCCCTTCGCGCTCGATGACCTCGGCGCCGACCTGTTGGCATTCACCGGCCACAAGGCGCTGCTGGGCCCGACGGGGACGGGGGGGCTCGTCGTCGGGCCGCGCGTGGACGTCGCGCGCCTCGAGCCACTGATGCGCGGCGGCACGGGCAGCCGCTCGGAGTCGCAGCTGCAACCCGACTTCCTGCCGGACAAGTTCGAGAGCGGCACGCTCAACGTGGTCGGCCTGGCCGGGCTGACGGCGGCGGTGGACTGGCTCCTCGAACGCGGAGTCGGGGAGGTGCGGGCCCGGGAGATCGAGCTGACGTCGCGCCTGCTCTCGGGTCTTGGCGAGCTGCCCGGCGTACGGGTCTACGGCACACGGGACGCACGCCGGCAGCTCTCCACCGTGTCCTTCACGATTGCGGGGATGGAGCCCGGGGGGGTGGGACGCCGTCTCGACGACGAGTTCGGGATCGCCGCTCGCGTGGGGCTCCACTGTAGCCCCTTGGCCCATGAAACCCTGGGGACGTACCCGGTCGGCACTGTGCGGTTCTCGCTGAGCGCGTTCACGACGGATGCGGACATCGCGTGCGCGCTCGAAGCAGTGAGCCGACTTGCCAAGACCGCTTCGGGGATGACGAGTCCATCTTGAGCGCGCTCCCGCCGACCCACACGCTGTTCCTGGTGCCGTCCGCCAACCATGCGGTGCAGGGCGAACAAGCTCTCCTGCGAGCGCGCATCGAGTGCCGGCTGCTACCTGTACCCCGTCAGGTGAGTTCTCAGTGCGGTGTCTGCCTGCGCGTGGACTGGGCGGAGCGCCACCGGGCCGGCGAGGTACTCGGGGTGGCCGGCACGGTGGTCGAGGGAACGCACGACATACGGATGGACGGACAGCAATGATGACGCGGCGCACAGGCGCCACGCGAAGGAGGAAGTGATAGATCGACAGGACGCGACCGGGACGGGAAGCCCGGTGGTGGTAGCTGTTTCGAGCGACCGGATGGGACGCGGCGACGATCAGCTGGGGGAGGTGCTCCTGCGCAACTTCCTCCACACGCTCGGGAAAGTGACTTCGCCGCCGGACACCCTGATCTTCTTCAACAGCGGGGTGAAGTTGGCCGTCGCGGGGTCGCCTGCGTTGGAGGACCTCGGGCGTCTGGAGGCTCGGGGCGTGAGGATCCTCCTGTGCGGCACCTGCCTCGGCCACTTCGAACTCAAGGACAAGGTGGCCGCCGGGGAGATCTCCAACATGTACGCGATCGCGGAGACCATGCTCGGGGCGGCGAAAGTGGTGAACTTGTGAGTGGAATGACGGACGGACCTCGTGCCGCTAGCCGTGGAGCGGCTGTGATGCGGTAATCGTCGCTGCCTCGCCGCCGGAGTGCTCGGCGTACCGGTCGCCGACGGCGCCTCTGACGATCGTTCGGGCCCTCCATCGACAGAGAGGTCGGGATGGGTGAACGGGGTGACGCGCCCTCAGCGCACGAGCCGTGCTCTACTTCAGCGTGAACGTCTGCGCGGTCTTCTCCAGGATGGGCTCAAGTTCTTCCCAGTCGGCCGCCACGGCCTGCAGCGTCAGGTGGTACTCCTTGTCGCCCTTGATCAGGATGTAGAGTCGGCCGAGGCCTCGCTCGCCGGAGATCGCGCTCTCGTAGTCGACGACATAGCCGGG
>JAAZAA010000439.1 GCA_012514535.1 Myxococcales bacterium
CGCGGAGATCTTCCTGAGCCGGGTGTACGAGCGTGAAGGCGAGGTGGATCGTGCACTCGAGCGTCTGGACCGGGCGATCGCGGCGTACGCGGGCCGCGACGTCTTCTGCCGTTCCCGGCTGCGGCTCGAGCGGGCGCGTCTCCTTGCGGATCGGGACCCCGAGGTTGCGTGGCGGGAGGCGGGGGAGGTTCGGGATTTCGCTTCGCGGGTCGGGGCGCGGCCGCTGGTGGAGAAGGCGGACCGGATCCTGGACCGTCTTCCTGCGTTGCGGTGATGGTGCGGGAACGTTCTTGACTCGTCGGCGTTCGATCGTCTACACTGGGGTCCGTCATCCCGGAGTGTCGTGACACCGTCGAGCGCCGCGTGTCGGGGCGGCGGGCGGTGGTGCACGTTTCATCCCATGGGCGGCGGGTTCGCCGTGTCTCCACTTCCCCTGGTGCCGGTACGGGAGATCCCGTCGAGCCTCGACCCCGCGTCTGGAATCGATTCCGGCCGTTCCCCGATGGAGCCGAGCCACGCGAAGGAGGGCGCGACGAGGAGCGGCCGCCCGCTCCCCGGTCTCCGTGTCTTCCGCCCTTTCGATTCGGTCGCCCTGCGCCTCCCCGTGAGGGGGGTCCGCCGGCATTCCGCATGAGTGATTCATCCCCCTCCCCCACCGCGTTGATCTGGGACGATGCCCTGGCGGGGTATCGTTTTCGCTCGGGGCATCCGATGGACCCGCGCCGTCTCCGGTTGACCGTGGAGCTGATCCGGTCGCAGGGGCTGGTGGGGGATGCGCCGCGCCCGGTGCTCGCTCCGCGGATGGCGACGGAGGAGGAGCTCCTCCTCGTCCACACGCGGGAGTACGTGGAGGCGGTGAAGCGTCTCTCGGCTCCCGGGGCGGACGTCGCGGAGGGGCGGGCGTGGGGATTGGGGACGGAGGACACGCCGGTGGTGGAGGGGATGCACGAGAAGACGGCGTGGCTGGTCGGGGGCGTGCTTGTGGCGGCGGAGGCGGTGATGGGCGGGCGTGTCCGGCGCGCGTTCGCGCCTGCGGGCGGTCTGCACCACGCGATGCCGGCGCGGGCGTCGGGGTTCTGCGTCTACAACGACCTGGCGGTCGCGATCCGCTGGATGCAGCGGGAGCATGGCGCGCGGGTGATGTACGTCGACGTCGACGCGCACCACGGGGACGGGGTTCAGGAGGTCTTCTACGACGACCCGGAGGTGCTCACGGTCTCGTTCCACGAGAGCGGTCTCTATCTCTTCCCGTCCACCGGCTTCGTGGACGAGATGGGCGCGGGGGACGGGTACGGCTACTCGGTGAACGTTCCGCTGGACGTGCACACGGGGGACGCCTCTTGGCTCGCGGCGTTCGAGGCGCTGGTCCCGGCGCTGGCGGAGGCGTTCCGCCCGGACGTGATCGTGCTGCAGTGCGGGTGTGACGGTCACGTCCTCGACCCGCTGGCGCACCTCCGGGCGACGACGTCGCTCTACGAGCGTCTGGTCGAGATCGTGGTGGCGGTGGCGGAGGAGCACTGCGAGGGGCGCGTGGTGGCGACGGGGGGCGGCGGGTACGCGATCTACACGGTGGTCCCGCGGGCGTGGACGCTGGTGTGGGGCGCGCTGTGCGGGGTCCCGGCGCCGGACGAGGTCCCGGCGCGGTGGCTCGAGGCGGTGCGGCGGGAGAGCGGGCAGGACGTCTCGCCGGTGCTCCGCGACCCGCCTGGCGCGTTCCCGCCCTCGGCGCGGCGGGAGGAGGTCGAGGCGAACAACGCCCGCATGGTCCAGGAGGTGCGCCGCCGGGTGCTCCCGCTGGTGACCGGGTGGGGGCTCGCGTTCTGATGATGACGACGATGGTGCGGCTCCCCGTCCGCAGGACCGATCGCCTCGGCCAGCCGTACACGGTCCGGTCGTACCGCCCGGAGGACCGCGCGGCGCTCGAGGCGATGTACGACGCGTTCGAGCCGAAGCGGATCGCGCAGGGGCTCCCGCCGGCGCGGGAGGAGCAGCGGCGTCGGTGGCTCGACCGGGTGCTCGGGGTCGGGATCC
>JAAZAA010000440.1 GCA_012514535.1 Myxococcales bacterium
GCCGCCGTGGAGCTCCTTGCTGCGGGGTGGCGGGTGCTGGCGAACGGGAAGCCCTTCCGTCCAGCGACCGCCTTCGCCGCGCGGGTGAGGAGCGGGCAGAGCTGGTTCGAGGTGGAAGGGAACATCGAGTTCGACGGCGAGCGGCTTGCGTTGCCCGAGCTCCTGCGCGCGGCGCGTCGTGGTCAGCGCCTGGTCGAGCTGGGGGATGGAAGCTTCGGGCTCTTGCCGGAGGCGTGGCTCACCCGGTTGGGCGTGCTGGGAGCCGACGACGCCGGCGCGGGGAAGGTGCGCGTGCCCCGGTCACAGCTGCTCTTCCTGGACGAGCTGGCGAGCGCCGAAGCCGGGGTCTCGGTGGACGCGGCCTTCCAGCGCCTGCGGGAGGAACTCCGCGCCTTCGCCGAGCTGTCCCCCGCGGAGCCCCCACCGACGTTCCGGGGAGAGCTGCGGGACTACCAGCGACAGGGGCTCGCCTGGATGCAGTTGCTCGGCCGTTCGGGCTTCGGAGGGTGTCTGGCGGACGACATGGGGCTCGGCAAGACCGTCCAGGTGCTGGCGCTGCTGCTCGGCAGAAAACGGCGACGAAGGTCGCTGCCGTCGCTGGTGGTGGCGCCGAGCTCGGTCGTCTTCAACTGGGCCGAGGAGGCCCGCCGCTTCGCGCCGTCTCTCCGCGCCGTGATCCACGCGGGGCCGACGCGGGCGCCGCTGGAGGAGGCGCTCCAGCGCGCCGACGTGATCGTCACGAGCTACGCGCTGCTCCGCAGGGAAGCGCCGGCCTTCACGGCGGCGGAGTTCGACTGCGTGATCCTCGACGAGGCACAAGCCATCAAGAACCACGAGACCGAGACGGCGAAGGTGGCGCGCGCCCTCCGCGCGAGCGCGCGGCTCACGATGACCGGGACGCCCATCGAGAACCACTTGGGCGAGCTCGCCTCCCAGCTCGAGTTCCTCAACCCCGGCCTCCTCGGCAGCTCGCCGCGCCTGGCCAAGGCGCTGCTTTCGGGGCACGCGGACGCCGAGACCCTCCAGCTCGTGCAGCGCGCGGTGAAGCCCTTCTTGCTGCGGCGCACGAAGCGCGAGGTGGCTCGAGAGCTGCCGGAGCGCGTCGAGCAGGACGTCTTCGTGGAGCTGGGAAAGCGTGAGCGGCGCCGCTACGACGAGCTGCTCCGGCACTACCGCAGGCGCATCGAGGATCAGGTCGCGAAGGTGGGGCTGACCCGCTCCACGCCCCAGGTGCTCGAGGCGCTGCTGCGCCTGCGCCAGGCCGCGTGCCACCCTGGGCTGATCGATCCGGCGCGACGCGTCGAGCCGAGCGCGAAGCTCGACCGCGTCATCGAGGAGATCGAGCGCATCGGCGAGCTGGGGGAGCGCTGCCTGGTCTTCTCCCAGTTCACGAGCCTCCTCGCGATCCTCCGCGACCGCCTCGACGCGCGCGGGGTGCGCTACGAGTATCTGGACGGCCGTACGCGCCACCGCCAAGCGGCTGTGGAGCGCTTCCAGAGCTCCGAGGGCGCGCCGGTGTTCCTCATCTCTTTGCTGGCGGGCGGTGTCGGGCTCAACCTGACCGCGGCCGAACACGTGCTGCTGCTCGACCCCTGGTGGAACCCCGCCGTCGAGGCCCAGGCCATCGACCGCAGCCACCGCATCGGTCAAACGCGCACGGTCTTCGCCTACAAGCTCATCGCCCGTGGCACCGTCGAGGAGAAGGTGATCGCCCTCCAGAAGGAGAAGCGAGCGCTCGCCGAAGCCATTCTCGGCGACGGCGCCGGCCTCGGCGGCAAGCTCACGCGAGAGGACCTGGAAGTCCTCCTCGGCTGAGCGAGCTTCCCGTGTCTCGCCGCTCGCGGCGACGGCGACAGAGGGCACGTCGTAGCGCCGACATCCCCCTGGAGAGCCTCCGCTCTTCCTTCGCGCCGACGTCCCCCTGGAGAGCCTCCGCTCCGCCCTCGCGCCAACGTCCCCATGGAGAGCCTCATGCCGACGCGCCGCGGTGGACGCAGGTGGACGGCAGGGAGCGATGGAGTGCTCAGGGGAGTGTTCTCCACGCTTGGGCGCATCGCGCGGTCGCTCCCGCGGGGCGGCGCCCGGCGGCCCTGCGCCCGGCGGCCCTGCGCAGCGGTGCGCTGATTCGAACGGAATCGACACTGGCACGCCCGGGCTCGACAGAGCGGCGCGCAAATGAAGGCCTCGTACAAAGACCCGTTCCCAACACCGGAGATGGCGACCTACACTCGCGCCGTTATGCTGGGACGCGAGTGGCTCTTCGAGACGCCCTTCGGTGAGGAGGTGCGCCTCCGCTTGGGGAGCGGCGAGGAGGAGCCCCCCACGGGGCGGGCCCTGTGGGAGCTGGAGGGGCTCGTCGAGCAC